>JBBRTU010000002.1:0-196765 GCA_038244115.1 Burkholderiales bacterium | reverse complement strand
TATACCAGCGGATATCCTGGTGCGGCGCTATGAAACGCGCCACGCGGCTTAGCTTCTGTGCAACAAGTGGGTGGCGGCTTAAAGAATATTTAACCCGACATATTTTTTCAAAACCGTGATGTCAAGACATGGTACCTATGGTGGTACGGTCAAAGACGGCGTCATTGAAATTCAGGGCGATCATTGTGATCTGATGGTTGAAGAACTCGGGAAGCGGGGCTGGAGAGTTAAGGGGCGTTAGGAAAGCAAATCATGGCTTTCTGGTACGGGTGGAACCGAAATTAGTTTTAAAGCAAGAGGAAATCGTGGCTTGCACTGCCCTAATTAACTACTAGATCGGAAGCACTGGCAAGCGATACTGCGAGCATCAAGCGCCGCTCCTTCGTGTCTTCAATATTCACTGCGCCAGCCCAACCTACTATGACTGCATGTTCAGGGTAGTCAATTTCAAAATCAGGGGCAGCATGTGTTCGAAGGCCAACTTCCTCAATTGAAGACGTACTCAAATCAGCGCGAGCAAGAGCTGGCAAGGGGGAGCGAGTGCGGTTCGCAATCTCCCAAACCCTTTGTTCAGAAATATTAGAAATTCTACAAACAGATGTTTCCCATTGGCCTTTTTCGATCATGGGCAAGAAAATTTTCGGCTTCGGTTTCTGCTTGGAATCGGTTGCTCGGTGCCAGTCTTTTTTATGATAAATAAACCTTGCAACCTGTTCCGTAGAGATTAAAACGAGCTCTTGAGGCTTATCTGGGGTGGATAATTTTAATGCATTCCACAATTTTTTTAGGTACTGCATCATTGAACTCCTCCACGCCAGATGACCTAATTCTCGGTGAGAATTGGCCTGCATAGGCTATACGCCCGTCTTTCCTGAGACTTGTGGAAAAAATCTGCCCGTTTGGACCAAACCAGTCAAAATTTACCTCACCATCACGGTCGGCTGTTAGTTCAGGTGCGGGAAGGCTTGCGGGTAACGCCAAAAGAAATCGCTTTGCCATTTGATAGGTATCCGAATCCAGAGGTGCTGAACCTAAGTTGTCCCAATTTTGATGAGAGGCTTCCATGCTGAGTTCCTCAAGTTCGTTAAATACCCAATCTTGGTCGGAAGATTTTAGCGCTCTTAAGATGCTATTCAACGAGGAAAAAAGTGACTTTGCTTCCGCGCTATCTCCGCCCCCACTAACCTGTTGTGAAGAGGAACTAATTGGATAGTAATTCATAGTAAGAGTGCTCATTCAAATATCCCCAAAGTTTTTTCAGTTACGTACTTAAAGAAAATGCGATTTTTGAAATCACGCAACTTCTCCAGTGTGGCCCAAACATCATCTGTATTTGGGGCAAGTGCAGAGAAAGTTTTGAATACATCTATGTCTAGTAAAATTGTTATTTTATTCAATTGTGTCTGTTGCTCTTCAAGAACCTGCGTTACGACGGCGGCACATTCAGATGAGTCATCAACGATAACAAACCGTTGAAGAAAACTTGCTAATGTTTGTGGCAATCCCGCAGGAATCTCAGGTGATACATTCAGGTATTCGGCAAAATCCGCAATCGGTAAAGGAAGCTGTAGACCATTTATATAGCGAACAGCTATTCGGGAAACCGTCTGCGGTTTAGTTGTTTCAAGATATATTTCCCACAATTCCCTCGCAGTCGCGCTCAATTTTTCCCATGTTTCGTAAGGGGGCAGCCTGCTAAATGTGAAGCCGTTAACTCGACATTGCAATACGTAAGGGCTATCAGTGAAATCATATCGGTAACCTATGGGGGTTCGCTCTGCATTGGCTGTACCCGACCCATCTTTATCAAGATCAAGTCCTATAGATGCTTGCCACACCTCGCCACGCTTATGTAGTTTATCTTTTATACGGCCATTAATTGTTTGTAGTACATCAAGAGAGACGGGGGGAGAAATCTGCACGTCTATGGCCGCTTCGCGTATTGGAGCGTTAGTTAGATGCCTAGGTTCGGGCATAATTTTTTATCACCGGTGGCGTTGATTCGTAAAGACTAAGTTCAATGGATTAACTTTGCTACGCTCTGGCCATCTAATGGGATTAGGCCTACTGCATTGGAAAGGAGTCTAAATTAATAAACACCAAAGGTCTACCATTCTAGTGCAAGAAAAACCAAAAGAACCAAGAGGGGGCAAAGCGCGATATTTTCTGATCAAGATCAGCGCCCTTTATGCTTCAAACCGACATTATTTTCTTAAAATCCGTCCCGATTTGAAATCCAGAATAGTTGAAGGACGCCGCCGCATACCCACCCTGCCAGGCAATACCCATACTGCATTGCCGAATGCTTTATGGCAGGTAATAGCCGTTTTGAGCGACACTTTTCCTGCGCGATTTGCGCTGGTAGATACCAGCGCCATATCGAGTTGGCGACATAAGTAAGCTGCATCGGGGTGGGCGGTAACGCGCACGGCAATCGAAGAATGGTGGCCGGTTAGCCACTTGGGTGTGTGTCGGGCGGCAGGCATCAGTAGAGTGGTAGGGCCGGGCCAATACTGCTTGAGAGAATTTTTTTCCGACGCGACCAACGGCGTGACGAATGCTTCAAGTTGAGCAAACTTTGCACCGATCAGAATCAGCCCTTTTTTAGTGGGGCGCCCTTTCAACTTGAGGAGTCTCCGCACGGCTTGATAATTGCAAGGATCGCAACCCAGCCCGTAGCAAGACTCGGTGGCGTAGGCGATTACGCCGCCGCCCTGAAGATGGGCGCGTAGTTGGCGAAATAGCGCAGAGGAATAGGGATGAGAAGGAGCAGAAAATTTCGCTAAGCGAGCTGCTTCCATGATGTGCGGAATTACTTCTTTAGTTTTTCCTGCAGCGCCTGATCCTTGGCGATAATCTGGGCGGTATTGGCATCTCGCTCGGCATGCAGGCGTTTGAACAACTCAGGGTCTTCCACGGCCAAAATTTGCGCTGCCAGGTAAGCGGCATTTTTGGCGCCGGCTTTGCCGATGGCAACAGAGGCAACCGGGATGCCGCCGGGCATTTGCACGGTGGACAGCAAGGCATCGAAACCATTCAGCGGGCCGCCTTCCATAGGTACGCCAATGACTGGCCGCAGCGTGTGCGCAGCAACCACGCCGGCCAGATGCGCGGCCAATCCGGCGGCGGCGATAAACACTTTACAGCCGCGCGCTTCGGCATCTTTCACATAGCTCATAGTGGCTGCCGGGGTGCGGTGAGCAGAGGTAATTTTCACTTCCCACGCAATGCCCAGGCCACCCAAGGTGTCCAACGTAGATTGCATGACAGGTAAATCAGAGTCTGATCCCATGAGAACAGCGACAAAAGGTTTGCTCATAATTATTTTCTCCCTGCGGCGATGGCGCGATAGCCGATATCACGACGTATCTGGCAGCCATTAAATTTAATTTGATCGGCGATTTCATACGCGCGCTTTTGCGCAATGCGCACGCTATCTCCCAGCGCGGTCACGCACAGCACACGCCCTCCGCTGGTGACAACCTTGCCGCCATTGAGCGTCGTACCCGCGTGGAACACATGATAGTCTTCACCCGCTTGCGGTAGGCCGCTGATTACGTCACCCTTGCGCGGGCTGTCCGGATAGCCATGAGCGGCGAGCACCACGCCGAGGGCGATGCGCCGGTCCCATTCTGCTTCGGTCTTATCAAGCGTGCCGTTGACGGCGTGCTCGAAGAGATTAAACAAATCGCCTTTCATGCGCAGCAAAATCGGCTGCGTTTCCGGGTCGCCCATGCGGCAATTGTATTCCAGCACTTTGACGTTGTTCTGCTTGTCGATCATCAGCCCGGCATAAAGAAAGCCGGTAAATTTTTCGCCTTCGGCCGCCATGCCTTGCACGGTTGGCATTATCACTTCGCGCATCACTTTCGCATGCAACGCTGGCGTCACTACCGGTGCCGGTGAATACGCGCCCATGCCACCGGTGTTGGGGCCATTGTCGCCATCCAGCAATCGTTTGTGGTCCTGGCTGGTAGCAAGGGTTAGCACATGCTCACCATCTACCATGACCATGAAGCTGGCTTCTTCACCTTCCAGAAATTCTTCGATAACCACACGCGCACCAGCGGCGCCCATCTTGTTGTCCACCAACATCATGTCGATGGCAGCGTGCGCTTCTTCCTTGCTGGTTGCCACTACCACGCCCTTGCCTGCCGCCAGACCATCCGCCTTGATGACGATGGGCGCGCCCTTGGCATCGATGTAGGTGTGTGCCTTGGCGGCATCGGTGAAAGTGATGAAGGAGCCGGAGGGGATGTTGTGCCGCACCATGAAATTTTTGGCAAACTCTTTCGAACTTTCCAGTTGCGCAGACTTGCGTGTCGGTCCAAAAATTTTCAGGCCCGCATCGCGAAAAGCATCCACAACGCCTTCGGCCAATGGTGCTTCTGGGCCAACCACGGTGATGTCGATCGGCTCTTGTTTGGCGAACTGAATCAGATCCGGAATACTGGTGAGCGGCATATTGAATACGCCCTCTTCCAGCGCTGTGCCGGCGTTACCGGGTGCGACGTAGACTCTGGAAATACGTGGCGATTTTGCCAGTTTCCATGCCATCGCGTGCTCGCGTCCGCCGCTGCCGATAACCAGAACTTTCATAAATTTTAGTGCCTGAAATGGCGCATGCCGGTAAACACCATTGCCATGCCATGTTCGTCCGCTGCGGCGATCACCTCGTCGTCGCGCATGGAGCCACCCGGCTGGATGACTGCCACGATACCGACTGTTGCCGCCTGGTCGATGCCGTCGCGGAAGGGAAAAAATGCATCCGATGCCATCACCGAGCCGCGCACTTCCAGACTGGCGTGCTCGGCTTTGATGGCAGCGATACGTGCTGAATTAATCCGGCTCATTTGCCCCGCACCCACGCCGATGGTCATGCGATCCTTGCCGTAAACAATGGCATTGGATTTGACGAACTTGGCGATGCGCCAGGTAAAAAGAAGGTCGGCCATTTCCTGTTCGGTTGGTGCGCGTTTGGTCACCACCTTGAGTTCGTTGTACAGCGCGAGATCGGCTTCCTGCACCAGCAAGCCACCATTGACCCGCTTGAAGTCCAGGCGCTTGGCCGGCTCAGTCGGCCACTGGCCGCATTCCAGCAAGCGTACATTTTTCTTGGCGGCGACAATTTCTACTGCAGCAGCGGAAACTTTCGGCGCAATGATTACTTCGACAAACTGGCGCTCGACGATGGCGCTTGCAGTGGCTGCATCCAGTTCGCCGTTGAAGGCGATGATGCCGCCGAAGGCCGATTCGGGATCGGTCTTGTAAGCGCGGTCGTAAGCGTCCAGCAGATTCTTGCCGTAGGCCACGCCGCACGGGTTGGCATGCTTGACGATGACGCAGGCTGGTTCTTCGTTGAATTGCTTGACGCATTCCAGCGCCGCATCCGCGTCGCCGATGTTGTTATACGAGAGTTCTTTTCCCTGCAACTGACGTGCAGTGGCAATGGAGGCGCCAGACTCGGCGAGCGTAATGTAGAACGCGCCCTGTTGGTGAGGGTTCTCACCGTAGCGGCAATCCTGCGCCTTGGTAAATTGCAAATTGAATTTGTTCGGGAACGGCTGGCGCGCACCCTGCGCATCCAGGCTGGTCAGGTAATTGCTGATCGCGCCGTCGTAGTCCGCGGTGTGCGAGAAAGCTTTTTTCGCCAGGGAAAAACGCGTCTCGACACCGATGGCGCCACCCGTCGATTTCATTTCAGCCAACAGTGCGGCATAGTCAGCCGGGTCGGTGGCGATGGCTACGTGGTGGTAGTTCTTGGCGGCGGCGCACACCATGGTTGGGCCGCCGATATCGATGTTCTCGATGGCATCTTCCAGTGAGCAATCCGGGTTGGCGATGGTCTGCACGAAGGGATATAAATTGACTGCCACCAGATCGATGTTGCCGAAATTCATTTCATTCATTTTTGCGACGTGCTCAGGCAAATCGCGTCGCGCCAAAATGCCGGCGTGAACTTTGGGATGCAGGGTTTTAACACGGCCATCGAGCATTTCTGGAAAGCCGGTGTAATCGGCCACTTCAGTTACTTGAATACCCGATTGGGCAAGCAGCTTGGCGGTACCGCCCGTGGAAAGAATTTCGACGCCATAGGTGGTCAGGCCACGGGCGAATTCCACCACGCCGGTTTTGTCGGAGACACTAATCAGAGCACGTTTAATAATGGTCATTGGAGGACAGCTAGAAAAATAAAATTTGTTATGTGGGCTAAACCATGCCGTGGTATTTGAGCTTTTTGCGTAGCGTGTTGCGGTTGATGCCGAGCATCTCCGACGCTTTGGTCTGGTTGCCTTCTGAGTGTTTGAGGATGACCTCAAGCAAAGGCTTTTCCACACAGCCGATCACCATGTCGTAGATGGCTTGCGGTTCTTCTCCGTCGAGATCCTTGAAATACTTGTCCATCGCCTTGCGTACGCAGGCGGCTACTTCGTTTTCGTTCATCATGCGGCTAACTCTTCATCCAGATAAGTTAAACGGCGACCCTGCGCTGCCAGTTCTGCAAAGAAATAATTGACTGCGTCGAGCTGTTCTTTAGTCGATTGCAACTGATTCATGGTATGACGGAAACAGGCCGAACCGGCCAGGCCTTTCGTGTACCAGGAAATATGTTTACGCGCGATGCGCACGCCGCTGTACTCACCATAAAAATGATAAAGATCGTGCAGATGGTTGATCAACACCCGATGAATTTCGGCGACTTCAGGCGCGGCCAGATGCTCGCCAGTTTTCAGGTAATGCTCGATTTCGCGGAAAATCCAGGGACGGCCTTGCGCGGCGCGCCCGATCATGACGGCATCGGCCTTGGTGTATTCCAGCACATACTTTGCCTTTTCCGGCGTGGTGATATCGCCGTTGGCAATAATGGGAATGCGCGCTGCTGCTTTCACGGCAGCGATGGTGTCGTACTCTGCGTCGCCGGCGTAACCGCAGGCGCGGGTACGACCGTGCATGGCCAATGCCTGAATGCCTGAATCTTCGGCGACTTTAAGAATATTCAGGGCATTTCTGTTTTGTCTGTCCCAGCCGGTACGAATTTTTAGCGTGACCGGCACGTTTACCGCATTCACCACTGCGCTCAGAATCCGGGCCACCAGCGGTTCATCTTGCAACAGCGCCGAGCCGGCCATCACGTTACAGATTTTTTTTGCTGGGCAGCCCATGTTGATGTCGATAATTTGCGCGCCTGCATCCACGTTGTACTTCGCAGCAGTCGCCAGCAACTCCGGATCAGCGCCGACAATCTGCACAGAGATCGGGTCGACTTCGCCCTCATGATTGGCGCGCCGCTTGGTTTTTTCCGATCCCCACAACAATGAGTTCGACGCCACCATCTCCGACACCGCCATACCCGCGCCCATTGCCTTGCAAAGCATGCGGAAAGGACGGTCCGTCACGCCTGCCATAGGGGCGACGATCAGATTGTTCTTCAGACGATGGGGGCCGATTTGCATGTTCTGTTTTTTTTGGGAAGGGAAGTGATTTTACCCGCAATTCCATAGGCAGTAAAACGTATCGTGGAATGGATCTCAAAAATGTTTAATCCCGCCTGTTTGAAACAGTGAGGTGACGCTTAGAAACAAACTGCGGAAGTTGTGCATAGCCCGAGATCCCTGCCTGATAAAAATGATTAACAAAAAAACTTTGTTAAATGCAAAATACATATGCTATAACTATATTCGCGCAAGGCCCTGTCGAATAAATTTGCCATGTCGCTGGCGGTTCATTGGGGTACTCGCAGGAACCTAAAATCGCCTGCGTTGATTTGCTTAATTTTAACTGGAGGATGCTGGAATGGCTGTAAACCCCTACGCCCCTTTTTGCGCCAAGTTCAGGCGCAATCTGAAACAGCAGTTTTACCCCCTCGAATCCAGACTATTGAAGAAACGCTTGAGAGCAGCCAAAGAACTGGCTAGTTATTGCCTCGGGGAGATATAGATGACGGAAGATTCAATAGCACCAATGTGGGCGGAAGTTTTTGAGTGTGAAAAGGCGGTAATCCGTCATTGCCGCGATGCTGTGGATGGAAAGCGCCCAGCCGATGGTGGTCAGGACCTCGCGCTATTCGGACTGGCATTTTCTGGTGGTGGGATTCGAAGCGCCACCTTCAATCTCGGCATCCTGCAGGCAATGGCAAATAAAAGACTATTGCGGCGTATTGATTACCTCTCCACAGTTTCGGGGGGTGGGTATATCGGCGGATGGTTTTCTGCGCTGCTGAACAGGAAAGCCGAAGCGTTGATCAATCCGCTTGAAAAGGAAGAACCAGAGAAGTCTATTGCTCTAGCCATCAAAGCGGTGGAAGCTGAAATCCAGACCCGGCCAGAGACAGAAAAAGAGCCAAGAAAACCCGAGGGCCATGCCATTAATTGGCTGCGCCGTTACAGCAATTATCTTACGCCGCGATACGGTGTCTTCAGTCTGGACACGCTAGCGGCAGTCGCAAATATATCCCGCAATTTGTTGCTGAACCAAGCCATATTGCTTTCCTTGCTAACGGCCTTGTTGCTGTTTCCTCTTATGCTGCTTCCCCTCTGGGAAGCCCCGCCCCGGCTCGGCCAGTACATGTTGGCGAGCCTGACATATTTGGGTATTCCTGTGTCGCCTGATACGACGGCTCATATTAGGTCACTGGAATGTAGCTGGATCTTCGTTGCCTTGGCGTTCCTGTTGATCTTTGCCGCGACCAGCGTTGCAAGAGGGTTGAATACCTTGGCCAGTAGCACGCAGGGAAACGGCAACAAGGACAATGATAAGGACAAATGCTGCCCGAACGGTCTTTGGGTTTTGATGAGAGTGGTGCTGCCCGGTTTTTTAACCTCACTCATTGTGACCGCCGAGTTCGTATCCCTAAAAGAAAAATTTACCGATCTGGAAGGCGGCGCACTTTGGTGGGCTGCGACGGGTGCCATTATTTACTGTGCGGTTTGGTCACTGGGTTGGTTAATTGCTCGTACCAGGCTAGCCAAGTCACATAAGGGAGAAGGAGCCGCCTCGCCCGATGGGAAATGGTGGCGACGCTGGTTTTTGTTTCTATTTCCGACAATCCCTGGTGCGGCGATGGGGCTGATGCTTTATGGCTGCGCCAAGTTGGTGGGAATGATGGTGGACGTGAAGCATATTAGCTGGATGCTTTTCGGCTTAGGTACTGCGGCGGTGTTTCAAATTCTCAGCCTCGGACTGGTGATACATATTGGTATCGGCAAACGGCACTTTAGCGAAGAGGGCCGGGAATGGCTGGGCCGTATTGGTGGCCTGGTTATCGCAATTCAGCTCGCCTGGACGGGACTATGTCTGGTGTCGTTTTATGGTGCGGCAATGTGGAATTATCTTGGCGCCTGGCTTGCATACAGCGGCGGTATTGCATGGCTGGCATCCTCCACTGCCGGAGTTCTGTTAGCGCGCAGCGAAAAAACGGGCGGCAAGTGCGCCAATAAATGGTTGGAGGTCTTGGCAAAAATTACGCCCTACGTGTTCATTGTCGGGCTGCTCGTATTGTTGTCCGTCGGGACGCACAAGGGCCTTATGAAGTACGCGGGAATACAGCCGGTGATTGCGACAGCCCAGGCTAAATCGGGCACCGCAACGCCTCTGCACAGGCGTTATGAATTGCAAATGGAGAATAATGCCGATGACGAGCGGAACTTCAAACTTGAAACCTGGTTTGCTGAACGGGCAACCAATTTCTCAGCCTACGCAGATGCGACCTATGTTGAGGAACAGAAGGTTTGGGCGAAGTATGAATATGCCATCCCCGGAGCGATGGTGATTTCTCTGCTGGTAGGCATTTTTCTGGCTTTTCGGGTCGACATTAATCTGTTTTCAATGCACCAGTTTTACCGCAACCGCTTGACCCGCTGTTACCTCGGTGCTTCCAACCCTGTGCGGCGCGGTGATGCCTTCACCGATTTTGATCCCAACGATGATTTGCCAATGTCCAGATTAGAGAATCAGCGGCCCGTTCATTTAGTGAATGCCGCGCTGAATTTGACTAAGGGAAGCAATCCTCAAACCGTTAGTGCTGGCAACGAGGAAGGACATTTGGAATGGCAGCAAAGGCTAAGCGGCTCGTTCATTTTTTCACCCAGGCATTGCGGTTATAGGTTGACAGATAAGCAGCAAGCCTACTGTGAAACCAGGGAATACATGAGCAAGGAAGGGTGGGGGAAAGAGGCTACGGAAGGCGCCAAGCTGGGTACGGCGATAGCCGTTTCCGGCGCGGCGGCAAGCCCTAATCAAGGCTACCATACGTCGCCGCCACTGGCTTTTATCATGACTTTTTTCAATGTCCGGCTGGGACGGTGGTGCGGCAATCCAAAATATGAAAATGCAAGGAGGTTGTCCAGCCCCACGTTCGGATTGGGGTGCTTACTGAAAGAACTGCTCTGCAGCACGGACGATCAAAGCCAATTTATTAATCTTTCCGATGGCGGCCATTTTGAAAATTTGGGCCTGTACGAATTGGTGCGGCGGGAATGCAAGTTGATTGTGGTGTGCGACGGGGGCTGTGACGCTGACTTCGAATTTGAAGACCTGGGAAACGCGGTGCTCAATTGCCGCATAGATATGGGCGCGGAAATAGACATTGATGTGGCACCGATGTTGGAACAGGAGCCGAAAGCGCGCATCCGTTTTGTTATCGGGCGCATAAAATATGCATCGGGAAAAAAAGGCGTCCTGGTCTACGTCAAGCCCCTGCTGTGCGGCAATGAACCAATAGACGTGCGTCATTGTGCGACCACACACCAGGATTTTCCGCACCAGCCAACATCTGACCAGTGGTTCGACGAGCCGCAATTTGAAAGTTACCGGCAGCTGGGTTTGCTAACCGGCGAAGAGTTATTTGGAAATGGTTACTGGAAAGGTAACGGGGCATCAAGTTGTGACCAGTGGGTGAGGGAGGTGGCTGGCCACATCAAATAAATTTGTCGCCACCTTTACTTTTTTTTGCCTTGTCTATACTGATTAAGGCAACCAAGGCAGCACTAATCACTACACTTAATTGGAGAAAACGATATGAGAATTGGCAAGATTATTGCTGCGCTGGTGTTTTTTGGGTTCGGAGTTTCAACCGGCATTGCTGCCCAGCCGACCGGCCAACCCGCTGCGCGTGAAGTGACAGTTGCTGCTGCGCAGCCAGCACCCCCGCCGGTCGTGAGCAGCGATTATAGTGAGGCGGGTTTTTATCAAGCGGCAGCCGACCTTACTCCCTCTGCGCGCGCCGGACGGGAGATTTGGTACAAAGCCACCGCCGGCAACGAGCGCTTCCATACTTATGTATTTCAGCAACGCATTGGCGTCATGATCGACTGGTTTGGTGTGTTGCGCACGGACAAGCGCGACGAGCGCTTCAAGACCTGGGGCATGATCAACGACCCCGGCTGCTGTCGACCCGGTTCACCCAACTGTCCCGCAAAAAGTCCTGAAGAGACTTACGGTTTGGACTGGTGTCCGGGTGATGACAAGCTGCTGAAATTCGTCGGCAAGAGCGGCTACCGCGACGCAGCTTGCGACTTCAAAGACGCACCGGCTGATCCCAAGGATCGCCATGCAAGTCAAAGGCAATCATCTTGCGACCTGGCATTCGGCACCTCCAGCGGGATCATGGGGCTGCGTAAATTCCCCAACCCATTGTTCAACGCCGCAGCATGGAAGCAGCTGAACGGTGGCAAGCTCGGTACCTGGGAAGGTTACAACCGCAAGCTCTCCGTCAATCCGGAGCTGTCCGATTCCAAAGTCAGCAAGCTAGTCGATGGCTCGATTCAACCGCCGTTCCGCATTGGCATGGCGTGCGGCACCTGTCATATCGCCTTTGATCCTGCCAATCCGCCGGCAGATCCGGCGCATCCCGGATGGGAAAATCTGAAGGGCGCAATCGGTAATCAATACTCGCACATTTCGGAAATCATGGTTTCCGGTATGCCGCGCGATTCGCTGGAATGGCAGGTCTTCGCGCATGCCCGCCCCGGCACCAGCGACACCTCGGCGGTGCCCACTGACCAGATCAATAACCCCGGCACCATGAACGCGCTGATTAACATTCTGCAGCGTCCGACCCACCCCGGCGAACGCGTCATCGCCTGGCGCAAAACGGCTTCCTGCGCTGCCGACGAACCCGACACGGCGTGTTGGTGTGAGCCTGGCAAACCGGGCAAGTGTTGGCAGCGTGGCGAAAAGGAAGAAGCCGTGCACCACATTCTCAAGGATGGCGGTGATTCCATTGGCGCGCTTGGTGCTATCCAGCGCGTGTACTTTAATATTGGGTCGTGCTCCGAACAATGCTGGGTGAATCACCTCACCGACCTGAGGCAACTCGATCCCAAGGCGCGCAATTTCGGCCAGACGCCCTTCAGCATTGGCCAGTGCCGACGCGATTGCCCCAACTTCCGTGCGATTGAGGATCGGCTACCCGACATCCTCGCCTTCCTCACTTCCAAGGAGGCAACTGCCACCGATCTTTCCATTGCGCGAGAGAACATGCTCAAGCAAAAAAATCCGCAGGCGCGCTACAGCCATGACGATCTGGTTGCCGATCTGGAACACGAATATGACAAGGGCGCAGTCAGCCGTGGCCGTGGGGTGTTCGCGGCGAATTGCGCGCGTTGTCATTCCAGCCAGCCCGGCAAAGAAGATTTTTATGCCGTGTCCAAGGAAACCGGTCTGCGCGCAGACTGGCTCGGCAATGACAAACATACCCCCGCTTCCGAAGTCGGCACCTTCCGTTGCCGAGCATTGCACTCCAACCACATGACCGGCCACGTGTGGGACGAATTCGCTTCGGTTACCCATCATGCGTTGCCAGCCGACAATGGCATCCCCGAGAAAAACGGTGGTGGCCGCGGTCAGTACCGCAATATTTCGCTGCTGAATCTGTGGGCGCACGCGCCATTCATGCATAACAACGCGCTAGGCCCGGAGATATGCGGCTGGGGCACCGGTCAGCCGTATGATTTTTACCGACCGTCCTATGTCGATGCGCAGACCAAGCAATTGCTCCCCAGCGACAAACAGCCGGGATGCTGGGCTTACGATCCCAGTGTGGAAGGGCGTTATAAGTTGTACAAGGCGTCGATGCAGGAATTGCTTTATCCGGAGCGACGCATCCCCAAGATCACCAAGTTGGACCAGGACATCGTGCTCGATCTGGGGCCAAAAGTATGGGATGGTCATGAGGAGAAAAAACTCTTCGGCTTCACGCTGCGCATACCGGCAGGCACCAACGCCGGGCTACTCGGCAATTTCCAGCACAAGCCATTTATCGTGGATTTAGTGCAGGCCAAGACCCAGCCGGAAGTGCTGGAAGCCAGGCTGGTCAAGCAGCTTGGCCCGGACAACGGACACAAGGTGGCGCAGGAAATGAAGACTATCGCCAGCGCTATTGTCAACGATCCAGCGCAATTGCTCACGGCGGTGAAAGCAGCAAAGGAACGGCTGCCGCTGCTGCTGGAGGTTTACAGCTCTTGCACCGCAGACGTGGAAAACGACGGACACCGTTTCGGCCAGGACTTGAGTGATACCGATAAGAAGGCTTTGATTGCCTTCCTCGCGACGCTTTAGTTCGAACGGCATTCCAGGAACTGACATGAAGCGAAACGCAAAACTTGCTCCAGCGCCGCGAGGTTTACCCAGTGTCTGCAGCCGAGCTGCGCGGCGCCGCGCAGCAGCATCCACGGCAAAAACACAAGCGCCCCCGCTTACCCCACCACGCCCAACTACCATTTTCAGCTTCGAGGAAACCACCATGGCAGACACCAAAAACTTATCGCCCAAGGGAGAAACTCCATGAAACGCGCGCTTATTGTGACCATGCTCCTCATTATGCTATCCGGGTGTGACCAGATTGCAGCAATGTTCAAACCCAAACCGGAAATCAAGTTCGCGCCTTATGCAGAGGCTTATTCCAGCAAGATGGATCTCGCCGAGGTGGAGCACCGCTTCCCCATCCCCGCCAAGGAGCTGGAGAGAATCACCCCCGAATATCTTGCCACGTTGGATCAGGAGCAGCTTGACCAAGTCTACGCACGGCTTACCGCCGGACCGATTCCGGACGGGCCGTTCGATGGAAAAATCCAGTTCCCCAAAGGTTCTTCGGGCAAATTCCGCGCAGCAGAGATCCTTGGCGGGCTTTCCGGCCTAACCGCACAGCTCGGCGTGCGCAAGCTCGATATGGCCGGCGAAACCCTATGGAAAGGCAAAGTGTTTTACCGGGATCAACGCGTGCTGCGCAACCGCATCGACGACTTGGCGCTTCTAAAACCCATCATCGATAACCCAGCATCACTGCAAAAAATCAGCGTGGATGGACGCGACGCCTGGCTGCTGTTTCCGGCCAAACTCTACTGCGGCCAGAGCCTGCTCGACGGACGGCGCGAGTCCATTATCATCGACTACGCTTTCTCCGATGACTTGCCCGGCTACCACGAGCGCCCCGATTTTCTGGCGGGTCGTCGCGGCCTCCAGGTGCGCGATGATATCCGCATGATACGGCCCGGCTTCTACCTGGGGCGGGCATATACCGATCGCGCCTTCCTGCTCAACTTCACGCTCTATAGCAAAGCGCTCGACAATGCCGGGCGCAAGGCATTCCGCGCTGGACAGACTCCCGAGGATTGCTGGAGCGGCACGCAGCAGCATGTCGTTGCCAAGGCAGAATGACGCGTGTGGCGTGGATCATGACCCTGTTATTTTTCACGGCGCCAGCCATGGCTGAGGGCATGACGTCTACGCCGCCGGTGTGGGCCATTGATCCCGGTAGGCCCGGCCCGGATCTGCCGCCAAGGGGTCGTTCGCTGTTCGATGAACTGTACACGGCTAACGGTAGCTATCGCCTGCCCTTCCCCTTTTCCAGCGTGGTGGCACAACTGCGTATGCACATGGAATCTGGCAGCACAGATCCGGTGCGCCAGGTACTCATCCCCATGGGGCGCTCATTGGTGCGCAATGCCGCTGCGCCGGATTTCTTCAGATATCCGCGGCTGGTAGTGGCGGTGGATGGAGAGTCGCGCGCGGGTGAGCCATTGCTGCGCGATCGCATTTATCTCGGCTATCACGAGAAGGCCGGCGTGATCGAGGCCATCAGTTACAACGAAGAGGCAGGCCGCTTCGAATATCAAGTAGTACGTAATTACCGGCCCGGCGCCGCGCCGCGTGTGGTGTATGCCCAGCGCGGTCTTTGCCTGGCCTGCCATCAGAACGCGGCACCGGTTTTTTCTCGCCCGCTATGGGACGAAACCGCTGCCAACGATGGCGTGCGCCAGCGTCTCAAGGCTACTCACCGCGACTTCTATGGCGCGCCACTGGACATCGGTGTAGACATACCCAGCGCGGTGGATGACGCCACCAGTCGTGCCAGCCTGCTTAACGTATACCAGTTTCTATGGCGCGAAGCGTGCGGTGGCGCCACGCCAGAGGCAGTGCGCTGCCGCGCTGCCGCCGTTAAACTCGCGCTGCAATATCGACTCTCAGGCGGCCTCGACTTCGAACATGACTCGGCGGCGTGGCGTGAGATCGTGCTCCCTACCCTGCACAGTGCTTTTCTTTCACGTTGGCACGGCGGCTTGGCTATTCCCGACGCGCATATTCCCAATCGCAATCCGCTGACCAGCGCCATCACGGCTGAGTCAGACCCGCTGCGCCAGCGTCCGCCGATGGCTGTATGGGACGTGGATACCGCCGCCGCGAATCTGGTAAGTGGCGTGGCGGATTTTTTCAGTGCGCGCGATATCGCCAGCCTGGACGCCGCTCTGTCGCGCCAGGCAGAAAGTACCCGCAACCTCGCCGCTGAATGCGCGGTGGAGCAACGAAATACAGATTCTGAAAATCGGTTTTCACTCAACTGCCAGCCGAAGGATGCGGCAGGATTCGGCCTGCGCGGACGCGTGTTCGTGCGCGCTGGTCGAGTAGTGCGCGGCACGCTCGATGCACTGGAACTGCCCGGTCAGCCCGCGCTGGCCACTGTCGAGGTGATGGCAGGAACAGCGCATGCAGGTGCATTGCATTTCGGCTTGCGACGCGACGGGCGCAATGTGCGCAGCGTGTCCGCACAGCGCGTGATCGCCATCGATGTGCAGATTACGCCAACCGGCGCTCACGCCACGCTGCAACTGCGCGACGAATTCGGCGTGGTGGATTCCACGCTCGATGCCATGGTGCGCAGCCGAGCCGAGGCGCTTGCGGGGCCGATTCGGCACGCGGCACTGGTACCCGCTTTGTTTGCGGGCGTGGGCATTCCACACCACGCAGCAGCGGCACAAAAATATTCGTCAGCGCAGACTGACATTGCACCCAGCGCGGGCCATGCCAGCAACATAGTGACGGAATTCCGCGCCCACTGTGGTCTCTGCCATGACACCCAGGAAGCGTTCCCGCCTAATTTTTTACATGGCGAAGAAGCGCAGGTGCAGACCCAGCTTTCACACTGCGCCGAGCGCATCTACTACCGCCTGTCGATGTGGAGAGTGGACGAGGCGGCGCGGGAACGCACCCCGATGCCGCCCGCCACTGTATTGCAGATGCGCGGCATTTCTATTGATGCCTGGACACACGGCACTGCGCTCGCCAAACTCAAACAACATGCTGGATTGCTGCTGGGGGCACATGCGCCCGGTGTACTGGCACGTCCATTCGACACGCTTGCGCCCTGTCTCCCGGCGCATGGAGGAACGTAATGTCTCGACTTTGCACTCTGCGCGGATGTATATGCACCGCGCTTTTTTTCCTGGCGGGTATCGGCCTGCTGCTGGTGCTGTACCTGGCTTGGCGCTTCTCCGGCGATTCCCCCGTGGAATACCGCGATCCGGTACAGCACTTCCAGTATGGCTCTCTGGGTGGCGAGCGCGTCTCCGGTTTCCCCTACCGCATCTGGAAAGCGCTGCCTGAGGTGTGCCCGGATCTGCTGCCGGGCAAGGGTTATGCTTCACTCGGCATGATCTACGAAAAAGGTCGCGACCTTCCCATTGGTACTTCCCAGCGCCGCTATCAAGGCATGAATCGGGTGTTCCTCAATTGCGCGGTTTGCCACGTTAACACCGTGCGCGACACGCCAGCATCCACGCCACGCATTGTCGCCGGTATGCCGGCTAATTCTTTCGATCTGATGCGCTTCGAGAAATTTTTCTTTCAGTGTGCCGCCGACAAGCGTTTCTCGCGCGAATATATGATTCCCGCCATCGAAAAGACCGGCGGCAAACTCGACCTGATCGACCATTACCTGGTCTACCCGCTGGCAACTTTGCTCATGCGCGAACAACTGATGATGCTGCGTGAGCGCTTCTCCTTTATCGATGGTCAACCCGAGTGGGGGCCGGGTAGGGTGGATACTTTCAACTCGGCCAAGGCGTTGTTCAACATGCCCTGGCACCGCGCCGACCCGCACGAACTGATCGGCACGGCAGATTTCCCCGCCATCTGGAATCAGGCCAAGAAGCGTGGCATGCAACTGCATTGGGACGGCAATAATGACAAGCTGGAGGAGCGCAATCACAGCGCTGCGTTGGGCGCCGGCACCACGCCGCCCACGCTGGATCGCCATAATCTCAAGCGCGTGGAAGCCTGGCTGGCCACTGCCACCCCGCCGCCCTGGCCTTATCCCATCGACCAGAACCGAGCGGCGCGCGGAAAAGGTGTGTATCAACAATACTGCGCTGCATGCCACGGTGTGAATGGCAGCAACTTCAGCGGGGAATACGTGGGCAAGGTCACGCCGATTCTTGACATCGGCACGGACCGTTGGCGCCTGGATTCCTACACGCCCGACCTCGCGCTGAACCAGGCCACGGTGTATGCCGGCTATGGCGACGAGCGCTTCAGCCACTTCCGTAAAACCTGGGGTTACGCCAATGCGCCGCTGGATGGATTGTGGCTGCGCGCGCCCTATCTGCACAATGGTTCGGTGCCGACCCTGGCCGATCTACTCGAACCCGCAGACAGGCGGCCAAAAATATTTTACCGGGGATACGACGTGTACGACGCCGTTCGCATGGGCTTCGTTTCCACTGTCGCAGAGGAAGGCGCGCGCAAATATTTCCGCTATGACACCAGACTGTCCGGCAACGGCAATCAGGGCCACGATGGCCCGCGTTTCGGCACCACACTGCCGCCGGAAGACAAGGCAGCACTCATCGAATATATGAAAACTTTCTAGGGGAAAAGCATGGCTTGCTTGATGAAAAATTGCCGGCTGTTGCGTGCGTTCGGCATTGCGCTGCTGGTGCTCGGCATGGTGGGCGCCTTTGTCGGCTGGTACAAGTTTTTTCGCGAGGAGGCGCAGCCTGACTGGGTGACGGCCACCCCCGAGATGCGTTTCAAATACGGCTCCATCGGCGCCGAGTTCGATGCCGGCATTCCTTACTGGATTTTCTACGTACTGCCGCGCATGTTCCCGGAAAAACTGCCGGGGCCGGGTGGCTACGCTTCGCTCGGTGTGCCATGGGAACCGGGCCAGGAGCTGCCGGTAGGATTCACCAAAAAGGTTATCGGCTTCCCGCGTGTGGGTAATAATTGCGCTGTGTGTCACACCGCAAGCTACCGCTCGAAGCCGGATGAGCAGCCAACTTACGTGGTGGCCGGCCCGGGGCACACCACCAACGTCCAGGCATTTTTCCGCTACCTGGTCGACTGTGCGCGCGATCCGCGCTTTAATGCCGACAACATAATGGCCGAAATTGCGCTGGTGACCGATCTCGACTGGATCGACAAATTGGCCTACCGCTACCTCATCATCCCCATGACAAAAAAGAGATTGCTCGAGCGCGAAGCGCAGTTCGCCTGGATCTACCGCAAGGACTTTCCCGACTGGGGGCGCGGGCGCGATGACGCGATGAACCTCACCAAGTACTTCATGATCAAGGCACCGATGGACGACACCTTCGGTCCGACAGACATGCCATCGGTATGGAACCTGCAAAAGTACAAAGCGGAACAAGGCATGTTCATGAATCTGGCTGGCGATAGCCACGACGCTTATTCCGTCATTATGGATTCTGCGCTCGGCGTGCTCGGCGCCGCGCCGCACGACAAGCAAGCGTTTCTCGGCCAGGTAAAGTGGTTGCACGAGTATTTGTTGAAAGAACCCGCGCCGAAGTATCCGTTTGCGCTGGATAAGCACAAAGCGGCGCAGGGCAAGACGGTGTTCGACCAGCACTGCGCCAGTTGCCACGCTAGCGCGCGTACCGGCACACGCATGCTGCTAGCCGAGATCGGCACCGACAGAGGTCGCCTGGATTCGTGGAACAAGTCCGCCGCCATTGCCGCCAACAAGACGGTGCGCGACATGGGGCTGGAACGCAAGGGGCTGGTGGAGGAAACCCTGACCGGTTACCTCATCCCCTTTCTCGACGGCATCTGGCTGCGTGCGCCCTACCTGCACAATGGTTCGGTGCCGACGCTACGCGATCTATTGACGCCAGCCGCCGAACGGCCCAGCGTGTTCTACCGTGGTTATGACGTGTACGACCAGGTGAATGCCGGCTTCATCGTGCAGGGTGAGGATGCGCAACGCGTAGGCTCCAAGCAGGACGCAAGCCGCAAAGGTAACAGCAACCGGGGGCATGAATACGGCACCACGCTGCCTGCTACTGATAAGGAGGCCTTGATTGAATATCTGAAAATGCTGTGAGTGTTGGTAGCGCAGGCGCCCTCGCCTGCGCTACGTCTATCAGGGTAAAGCCTGCGTCGATCAATGTGACTGGAGCGCGCACAAATTATCCAAAGGGTCAGTAAAGGCGCAATATATTAACCGGCAAATATGTGCCGGCTAAAATAGATAATCGATATTAATCGGCATAATAATACCGCTTGACTAAGTGACTTTTAGATGGCATAAAGTCATTCGGCACAAAATTACCACTTAAGTGCTATAAATTCAATTAACCGGCACATAATGACCGAATGAGTGAACTGCTATTCAACACGCCAGAAGAACTCCAAACCGTACTAGGGAAACGGCTACGACGCTTGCGTCTAAATCGCAATCTAGATCAACGTACCACCGCCGAGAAAGCCGGCATCTCTGAAAAAGCGCTGCGCAATCTTGAAGCCGGGCGAGGCTCAACTGTGGAAACTTTGTTGCGTGTATTGAAGGCGCTCGAATATCTTCAGGGGATTGAGATGCTTGCGCCAGAAATCAGCGTTAACCCACTAGATTTGTTGCGTCAGGCCAAAGCGCCGCAACGCGCGCGGCGAACTGCCAAGCTACGCAAAGAAAGCTGATGGATACCCCAGTCATTGAAGTGCGCATCTGGGGTAAGCGTGTTGGCGCCGTGGCGCCAGATCCGCGCCTGGGCTGTTATGTGTTTGCCTACGACCCCGCCTGGCGGCGTAGCGGAATCGAATTGGCACCGCTCACTATGCCGCTGGATGATATCCAGCCCACCTTTGCTTTTCCTGATCTTTCCGAACCCAGCTTCAAACGACTGCCCGGATTGCTTGCCGACGCGCTGCCCGACGACTTCGGCAATGCGCTAATCGATGCCTGGATGACCCGCAAGGGGGTCGAAAAACGCGCCATCACCACGCTCGATCGTCTCGCCTACATGGGCAAGCGTGGCATGGGCGCGCTGGAATTTAAACCCGCACGCGGCGCTCATCGTGAAAGCGCCGAACCGCTGGAGATGCAAACGCTGGTAGAAACTGCGCGCAAAGTGGTTCATGGCGATCTGTCCGGCGACGTGCAGGCGCAGGCAGCGCTCGCCAATGTCATCCGGGTCGGCACCTCTGCGGGTGGCGCGCGTGCGAAAGCAGTCGTCACTTGGAACCCGCAGACAAACCAGATTCGCAGCGGCCAGTTCGATGCCGCCCCCGGCTTCGAGCATTGGTTGCTCAAGTTCGATGGCATTGGCAAAGACCTGGAATTGGGCGGCACTGCGGATTACGGCCGCATCGAATACGCCTACCAGCTGATGGCTACTGCCGCCGGCATCAGCATGTCACCTTGTCGGTTGCTGGAAGAAGGTGGCCGAGCTCACTTCATGACTCGCCGCTTCGACCGTGAAGCGCGTGACCAAGGCACTATCAAGCACCACGTGCAAACACTCTGCGCCCTGGATCACCTTGACTACAAGCAACGCGCCACCCATGCCTACGCCCAGCTTTTCATGGTTATCGCCAAGCTCAAATTGGGAGACGAAGCCATCAGCCAAGCTTTCCGCCGCATGGCATTTAATGTCATGGCAAAAAACTGTGACGATCACACCAAGAATTCTGCTTTCCGCCTGAAGCAGGGCGGATCATGGGAACTGGCTCCGGCCTACGACGTGACGCATGCTTACAACCCCCGGGGGGAATGGACTTATCAGCATCTGATGAACGTCAACGGGAAGTTCGGCGCGATTACGCGCGCCGATTTATTGATAGAAGCGGATCGTTTTGGCGTCCGTCGCCCATTGGATTTGCTGGCGGACGTGCGCGCCGCCCTGGATAGCTGGTTGAAATTTGCCAACAAAGCGGGTTTGAACGCTACAACCGCTGACGCCATAGCCGCAGACTTTGAACCGATTTAGAACCAGCAGCGTCCGCTTTGTTCAAATTCTTACGGGCAAAAATCGACACCATGCGGTCATACGACCTTGCAAATTCACTGCCCGAAAGCCGACCTTCAGCGTGCAATTCCAGAAGCAGAAACGGCGACACAATGGTCGCCGTTTTCGTTAACAATCAAAGTTTTTTAAGCTGACTTGCGCCTGCTAACAAAGCCTAAGAGGCCAAGTATGCCGGATCCAAGCAGATAAACTGCCGCAGGGACAGGTACTGCACTGGTGGCAGCATAACCTTCTAGCGTGTATTTTGCCGAGCAAGTTGGTGACTGAAAATCGCACACGTAAGGATTGCTATTTGAAAAATTAGTACTTGAAGTCCATGACAAACTGTAATGCCCGCTGCTTGAGTCCCATAGTCCAGTTGCAAGTGTCGAAGTTACTCCGTCGTTCTTTCCGGTTCCTTGGTGAAAGTCAAGACCACCCCAGTAAGCAAATAAAGAGCTTAAATCCATTGTTATAGTGCCGGCAACATTATCTAGCGTGCCGCTAGGTACTAGACCGCCTTGAACAGTTCCTGCTGGCACATAAGTGCCGCCCAAATTGGAAGGCGCGGTGTACATCTGGAATGCGCCGCCATACCAAAACCCACTTAAAGCGCCAGAACTGGTGTTGCCGAGATAGCCCCCGACCAAATTCGTATTAGATCCAATTATTGAAAAAGGTGTGAAAGTACCGCCTGAATCTGGGTTGGTAACCGGTTGATTTAGATAGTCATAAGCGACAAACCCACCGCTTGTTATATTCATAACGGCAATTGAGTAGCTAGCCGCATATGCAGAGGACACAGACAGCGAACCTAGGCACAGGGATGTGATTACAAGTAGGGTGCAAGAGTTGGACTTCAAATTTTCCTCCAGTTAAATAATTATTGAGTGTATTTCGTGCGTTTGAAAAGAAGCTACGCAGCTTATTGGTACTGCCGGAAACTTAAGCAATAATCATGCCGAAAAAATAAAGACAATTAATTCATTATATTGGGAAAGTGATCGCTCGTTGAGCGTTGAAAAGTGTAAAGTTTTTCGACGTCAATTGTGCGTGGCGCGACCGGCTAAGGTGGTTAGCAATAATAGTCGGCATTATTTCGCGATCCAACAACGGACATTCACATATGGCAGCAATTGGCACGACTGCGACATTTAAGGTAAGTGGAACCTCCACCCGAAAGCGGCTATTGCAAGGGTATAGTCAGAGACTCGGTCAATGAGGGTCGACACAGGTGGTCAATGTGCCTGCGCTACTATTGCCTACATAAGTTTGGACACACCACGTGTTACGGCAGATAAAGCGAAAACACTGCGCCGCCTAAGCTCCCGCCGTTTTCGATGCGGACGAAGCCGGCTCGTTCCTTGTCCCGATGAGCGGCGGCGGCTGTGCGGGAAAAATACAAACCCAGTCCAGTGCGGCCTTCCTCTCCATTGGACAATGGTACCGAATCGTTTCGCAACATGTCCTCTGGAAAGCCGGGGCCGTCGTCTTCGACTTTCAGCACCAAATAACCGTCTTCATCATGCGCACTGAGCGCGATACGAGAGCGAGCCTGACGTAGCGAGTTGTGTAGCGCGTTGGTCAGCGCGCTTTCCACCAGGTAGCGATCAAAATACCAATGTGGCGGTGCGTGACATTCATTGGTCACGCTCAAGCGCTTGCCCACGAGGGACTTTGCTTCCAGCGCAAGATCTTCAATTACTTCGGCGGGATCGTATGCATTGAGGTTGGCGGAAAAAAACCCGCTTTCTGCTTTGTACACAGTGAGGATATGCAGCAGCCGGTCATGCACCCGGCGCCCCGTCAAACGCATCTCGGTGAGGCGTTGCGCCAGATGGGGGCAATCGGTTTGTGCAGTAAACGAGGCTTCGTCCAGGGCGAGGAACAATTGCGCCAGAAGGTTTTTTACCTCGTGAATATTGCCGGCAAGGAGGGTGGCCAAATCTGGGGTAAGTGGTTGTTGCGCGAGTTGGTCTGCCATTTTTCGCCTCTAAAATTAACTTTTGCCCGAACCGTATTTTTTGCCGACTTCCTGAAGATATGCGCTGAGCTTGCCCAGTTTTGGGTTAGATGGATCTTTTGCTTTTGCGCTTTCCAGAAAGCGTTTCGCATCCGCCATGTGTTCGGCATTCCAGCCTGTTTTATCGACACAAGCCAACAGCGCGTGAGCAGCGTTTAACACAATCTGACCATTACCCGGCAGTTTCACCGCCGCGTCTTTCAGCATGGCGATGGCGCCTTCCAGGTCGCCCTCCTGCGCTTTACGCACCGCCTGGTTATTGAGGCGAATAATTTCTTTGGAACTGGCCTCAATCAATCGTTTACCCGCATCACCGCGACCGATAGATTCAAACATGCGCTCCGCCAGTTTCATCACGGCCTTGTCTTCATGGTTGTTCTTGATCAGGTCGCCGACAATTTCGTTGCCTACTTCTTCGCGGCCATTCACAAAACAGGCATTGGCCATATTGAGTTTCATCTGGTTTGAAACAGGCGGCTTGTAGCGTTCCTGCCATTGCAACGCCTCGTCGAGTGAGGCTTGCGCCTCTTCCTCGTTGCCGGTCTTTTTGTGGATGACGCTTTCCATCACTGCCGCGCACATCGAAGCTTCGGGGGAGTGATTGAACTGGGTGCGCGCCTCCTTCATTAAAGACAAGGCTTCCTGAAAATTGCCCTTATCCGATAAAACGCCTCCCAGGTTGACGTAGTCGTCCGGGCTGCGAAAATACGAATGTTTGCCTTTTTGCACCACGGCGGAAAAAGCCTTCTCCGCCGCCTCCAGGTCGCCATTACGATGAGCTATTCTGCCCAATTTTCGTTGCCTGGGCAGCGTGTTGGGCGCGCGCGCGGCCCCCGCCGCCAAGATTTCCTGCGCCTCGTTTCCCTTGCCTGCGGCGGCATGCGCATCGGCAAGCCAGTCGTATGCTTCGAGATATTGAGGACTGGCTGTAACGACCTCCTGGAAAATTTCTTCTGCTTCCTCAAACTTGTCTTGAAGAAATAGCGCCTTGCCCAGACCCATGCGCGCCCATGGAATGGCTCGTGAACTCAATACTTGCTGGTAAATACGCTCAGCCTCCGCGAAATCGCCGACTGTAACGCACAGCTCTCCCTTGAGGCGGATAAAGTCAATGGCGTACTTGCTCTCCTGTTTGAGCATGGCGTCACATGCTGCGATTGCGGCGCGAAAATCACCACTTTCCATAAGCTCGTAGACCGGAGCGAATGCTTCTTTTTTTAAAATCGCGCGTTCTAGGCGGGAACGCAGTTGCTCGCCGGTAAACGGCTTGATGAGATAGTCGTCCGGCGCCAACTCAACCGCGCTCACTACTTTTTCGTAGCCACGCTCCGCGGTCACCATGACAAATACTGTAGATAATTTAATGAGACGATTGTGACGCAATTCCTCCAGCAGTTGCTGGCCATCGCGGCCATCACCCAGGAAGTAGTCGCACATGATAATGTCGTAGGGTAAGTTTTGCAGACGGCGGATCGCTTCATTGGCAGTGGCCGCCATGTCAGAGCGGGTGATGCCAAAAGTGCTGAGGATCACGCGCATGGAGCTGCGCATGCCGTGGTCATCATCCACAACCAGTACTCGCTTACTTTCGAAATCAGTACTCATGCAGATTCTCCCAAATAAGCACTTTTTACTTGGGGATTGTTGAACAACATTTTTGCCTCATCCTGCATTGCCACCGCTCCGCTTTCCATGACGTAACCACGGTGGCTCACCTCCAGCGCTTGTCTGGCATTTTGCTCCACCAGCAATATGGTAACGCCCTCGGCGGAAATTTCTTTAACTGTTTGAAAAATTTTCGCAACCATGAGCGGCGCCAGGCCCATGCTGGGTTCGTCGAGCAATAACAATTTCGGTCTGCTCATCAACGCGCGGCCTATGGCAAGCATTTGCTGTTCGCCGCCGGAAAGCGTACCAGCCTTTTGCGCGTGGCGTTCAAACAAGCGGGGAAATAGCGTGTATGCGCGCTGCAAATCAGATTTAATTGCAGCGCGATCATGGCGGCTATAAGCGCCCATTTCCAAATTTTCTGCTACCGTGAGTCGTCCGAAAATACCACGTCCTTCCGGCACCAGGGCGATGCCCTGTTTCACCAGTTCATGCGAGGGAGAATTAAGTATGCTTTTCCCTTGATAAGCCACCGATCCGCGCGACGGCAGCAGTCCCGCTAGCGCTTTCAAGGTGGTGGTCTTGCCCGCGCCGTTGGCGCCGATCAGACATACCAACTCGCCTTCACAAACCTCCAGGTCGATACCGCGCACCGCCTTGATGCCGCCATAGGACACGGACAAGCCGCGCACTTCCAGCAGGCTCACGGTGTACCCCCCAGATAGGCTTCGATCACTTTGGGATCGTTGCGTACTACATCCGGCGTACCTTCGGCAATCTTCTTGCCGTAATCCAGCACCGCCACCCGGTCGCACAGTCCCATCACCAGTTTGACATCATGCTCGATCAGCAACAGGGTGACGCCTGTATCACGCACGGCGCGCAGTAGCGTCTCCAGTTCGGTTCTCTCGCTCGGGTTCATACCGGCGGCGGGTTCATCCAGGGCCAGCATGCGTGGTTCGGTTGCCAGTGCGCGGGCGATTTCCAACCGGCGCTGGTCGCCATAGGAAAGATGTTTGGCCAACGCCCTGCCATGCTTCGCTATGCCGACGAACTCCAGCAGCTCGTGTGCGCGTTGGCGGATAGCATGCTCTTCCGCGCGCGTGCGTGCACAGCGCAACACCGCGCCCAGCACGCCGGCACGCGTGCGTGCGTGGCGGCCCACCATGACATTTTCCAGTGCGGTCATATTGGCAAACAGGCGTATGTTCTGAAACGTGCGCGCCAAGCCACACTCCACCACTTGATGGGGTTTGCGCCCGATCAATGCATTGCCGGCAAAAATTACCTGGCCTGCGCTCGCCGCATACAAGCCGGTCAGCACATTGAACAAGGTGGTTTTGCCAGCGCCATTTGGGCCGATCAGGCCGTAAATTTCCCCGGCCTCGACAGACAGCGACACGGCTTCCAGTGCCACCAATCCACCAAAGCGCTTGGACACTTTTTCTGTGCTGAGCAAAGGAGTGGTGTTCATGCCTTCCTCAGTGCTGGGCATCATAGAGAGAAGATTGTTCACCATCTTGCGCGGAAAATTCGCGTCGGCGCTGCACCGAAGGCAGCAAGCCGGCGGGGCGGAATTGCATCACCAGAATCAGTGCCAGACCGAACAATAACATGCGCAGATCTGCGGGGTTGACGATAACGCGACCGAACAGCGCTTCCTGCAATACGCCGACGTAGCGCAGCGCTTCTGGCAGCACGGTCAGCAACACCGCACCGAGAATCACGCCGGGGATGTTGCCCATGCCACCGAGCACGATCATGCACAGGATCATGATGGATTCCATCAAGGTGAAACTCTCCGGGCTGACAAACCCTTGGAAGCCGGCAAACAATCCGCCCGACACGCCGCCAAAGGAAGCGCCCATGGCAAAGGCGAGCAGCTTGACGTTGCGCGTGTTGATGCCCATGGCCTCGGCTGCCACCTCGTCTTCACGGATTGCTACCCAGGCGCGGCCAATGCGCGAATCCTGCAAGCGCATCGAAACAAAAATGATGCCCAGCGTCAGCAGCAGGAAGAGGTAATAGTAGGCGGCAGCACCGGTCATTTCCAGTCCGGCGACTTGCATGGTCTGGCTCAGCGGATGTCCGGCTACACTAAAAGGATCAATCAGATTCACGCCCTGCGGCCCGTTGGTGATGTTCACCGGCGCATTCAGATTGTTCAGGAAAATGCGGATGATTTCGCCGAAGCCGAGTGTGACTATTGCCAGATAGTCACCGCGCAAACGCAGTGTTGGCGCACCAAGCAACACGCCAAACAATGCCGCCACCAGCGCGCCCAACGGCAGCAACGTCCAGAACGGCAAGTGCAGGCCGAAGTGCGGCGAAGCTAGCAAGGCATACACATAGGCGCCCACTGCATAGAACGCCACGTAACCGAGATCGAGCAAGCCTGCGTATCCCACCACGATATTCAGCCCCAAGGCGAGCATGATGTAGAGCAGGGCGAAATCAATAATGCGCACCCAAGCATTGCCCAAACTGGCACCCACCAGGAAGGGCAGCGCTGCCAGCAATAGTGCCAGCAGGGTGAAGGTGACCCACGCAGTGCGCCGGTCTTTTTTTAATTTCCCCCAGGTACTCATGCGCGCTCTACGACCCTTTCACCGAGCAGGCCGGAGGGTCGGAAAACCAGCACCAGGATCAGCACGAAGAAGGCAAACACGTCCTGATAATTGCTACCCAATACGCCGCCAGTCAGCGGGCCGATGTAGCCTGCGCCCAGACTTTCGATTACGCCGAGTAGCAAGCCGCCGAGCATGGCCCCGGCAATGTTGCCGATACCGCCCAACACCGCAGCGGAAAAGGCTTTCAGGCCAAGCAGGAAACCCATGTAGTAATGGGCGATACCGTAATAAGCGCTGACCATCACGCCGGCGATGGCCGCTAGTGCCGAGCCGATCATGAAGGTAAGGGAAATCACGTGGTTGGTGTCTACCCCCATTAGCCCAGCCACTTCGGGGGATTGCGCGGTAGCGCGCATGGCACGGCCCAGCTTGGTCTTTTGCACTAAGAGCACCAGCGCGATCATGATCAATGCGGAAAGTAGAATAATGCCGATCTGCACATCGGTAACGGTAGCGCCGCCGATATGCAATGGCGTAGCGGTAAGCAGGGCTGGGAAAGGAATGTATTGCTTGCCCCAGATCATCATGGCGATATTCTGCAGCACGATGGATACGCCGATAGCGGTAATCAGCGGCGCTAGTCTAGGGGCGCGACGCAACGGACGGTAGGCCACGCGCTCAATCGCAAAACCCAGCAATACGCAGGCACCGATTGCCACGAGCAAGCCAATGCCCAACACTGCTGCGCCGGGCAAACCGGCTTGCGCGAGAAGGGTGTTGGCTACAGCTAAGCAGACCATGGCACCGATCATCGCCACTTCGCCGTGGGCGAAATTGATCAGCTCCAGAATACCGTAGACCATGGTGTAACCCAGCGCCACCAAGGCGTAGATACTACCCAGCACAAGACCGTTTATGAGCTGCTGAAGAAAAATATCCACGGTTACGGGAGTAGGCTACTTCGCGGCCTCGCCACCCAATGTTTCCAGCGGCTGCCACTTGCCCCCTTTGACCTGATAGATGGTTACAAATCCAGCTTTGATGTCGCCTTTCTCGTCGAAACGAATCTTCGACGTTACGCCGTCATATTCGAGCTTGCCCAGTTCCGGCAGATATTTTTCCGGCGCTGCCGAACCGGCTTTCTGCATGGCTGCGATCATGATATTCACAGCATCGTAGCAATACGGGGCATACAATTGGATCTGGCCATACTTGGCAGTGAACTTGTCAGCAAATGCCTTGCCGCCCGGCATTTTTTCCGTGGGCACACCGGGCAGGGAGCTATACGCCCCTTCCGCCGCATCACCGCCCAATTGAATGAATTTCGGTGTGCTGCTGCCATCACCGGTGAGAAACTTGGCTTCCAGTCCAATGGACTTGATCTGCTTCATCATTGGACCGCTCTGTGTATCCATGCCGCCAAAGAACAGCAGGTCGGGCTTCTTGCCCTTGATCGTGGTCAGCACCGCCATAAAATCGGTAGCCTTATCGCTGGTAAATTCACGCGCCACGATTTCCCCGCCGTTGGCCTTGGCCACTTGCTCGAATTGGTCAGCCTGGCCCTGGCCATAGGCAGTGCGATCGTCGAGGATGGCGATTTTCTTGGCATTCAGATTTTTGGTAGCAAACTCGGCGAGGGCCTTGCCCTGCTGGGCGTCGTTGGCCATCACCCGGAACGCGGTGTTAAAACCTTGTGCGGTGTAGGTGACGTTGGTGGCGGAGGGGGAAATCTGCACAATGCCGGCATCATGGTAGATGCGTGAAGCGGGGATGGTCGTGCCGGAGTTCATGTGGCCGATCACTCCGCTGACATTAGCGTCCACCATTTTTTGCGCAACGATGGTGGCCTGGCGAGGATCCGCTTGGTCGTCCTCGCTGATCAGGACAAACTTGGCCTTCTTGCCGCCGATGCTAATGCCTTTGGCGTTGGCTTCGTCGATAGCCATGCGAATGCCATTCTCATTATCCTTGCCCAGATGCGCCTGGGTACCGGTCAGCGGGTTGGCTGTGCCAATTTTGACGACGATTTCATTCGAGGATGCCGCAGATTCGGCGCCTTCTTTCTTGCCGCAAGCCGCCAGTGACACGGCTAATGCCAACAGGGTAAATTTGACTATCAGGTTTTGGTTCACTTAGCGCTCCCATTTCTTTACTGCCGCGCGTTGCGGCAAACGCCTAATTATATAGTTAAATCACCACTTCTCGCCGAACGCCCGCCAACAAAAAAGGCGGGTTGCTTTTCAGCAACCCGCCTTTCTTTCGACCATCGCCGAAATTACATGGCGAGAACCCACTTAACCAGAGTCTTGATGTCCTCATCCTTGGTTTGTGGAGAATTTGGCGGCATTGGGATCGGACCCCAAACACCGGAACCGCCTTTTTTGACTTTCTCGATCAGCTTGGCTTCAGCGGTCTTGTCGCCTTTGTATTTCTTGGCTACATCTTTGTAAGCAGGGCCTACCAGTTTCTTGTCAACAGTATGGCAAGCCAGGCAAGCGCTCTTCTTTGCGAGCTCTGCTGGATCCACAGCGGCGTTGACCGTGCCAGCTACCATCAGCGCAGCGGCTGCAATTCCTAATACTAATTTCATGATTTCTCCTAATGCTTGTTTAAAAAATAGGTAACCAAAATCTTCGGCCCGCCATATTAGCCGACTGCGCTGGATTTGCAAACTTCCAACATTTCGCGCAAGTTGTTGATCGACGGTAAGCATTTAACGCCCTGACACACCCAGGCGTTGACAGGGTTGCCAGAAGCTTTATCTAACAGCGCCGGCAGCTTCATGTCCGGCGCTTGTGGAATGGCAAAGGCCAGCGTCGCCGGTAGAAATTCCTGTGCCAGGCTGCGCGCCCACGTTTGCGCCGCTGCCCCGCGCAGCACCACGATTTGCGGCGGCATGAGGTATTCATCCAGTGTGGCGAGCAGGCTGCCGAAAGCGGCTGGGTGCTGTGTCAGCATCGGGTAGAACAGTTTCAGACCTCTCTCTGAAGCGGTGTTGTACTTCGATTCTCCCAGCAAGTGTCCCAAGCGGGCCAGCGCAAACGCCGCTACCCCATTGCCCGATGGCGTGGCGTTATCCGGGGCTGGTTTGGGACGGTGAATCAACTTTTCGTGGTCGTGGCCGGTAAAGAAAAAACCGCCTTGTGTATTGTCTTCAAATTGGTCAAGCAGCGTATCGGCGAGGGCCTGGGCAAATTCCAAATCCTCCGCGCGGAACTCCGCTTGCAGCATTTCCAGCAGCGCATCCAGCAGAAAAGCATAGTCATCCAGATAGGCATTGAGGTGTGCCTTACCGTCCTTGTAAGTCGCCAATAACCGGCCACCTTTCCACATGGTGGCGCGAATGAACGCCAATGCCCGCCGCGCCGAAGCGAGCCAGTCATCACGCCCGAACACCCTGGCGGCGCGCACCATGCCCTTGATCATCAAGGCGTTCCAGCTCACCAGTACTTTTTCGTCGCGGCCTGGACGCACCCGCTGCTCTCTGGTGGCAAACAGTTTGGCCTTGGCCGATGCAAGGCGCTGCTGGGCGATCTCCGGCGCAATAGCCAGACCTTTAGCCACATCCGTCAACTCGCAGGCAACGATCGGATTCCAATGCTTGTCTTCGAAGTTGGGAGGGGCATCGAAACCATAGTGGCGCGCAGCCACGGTGTACTCTTCTGGTGTCAGCAGTCGCGCTGCTTCTTGCGTGTCCCAGACGTAGAACTTGCCTTCCTCGTGTTCCGAATCAGCGTCCAGGGCCGAGTAATAGCCGCCTTCTGGCGCCTGCATTTCACGCATCACCCAAGCGGCGGTTTCTTCGGCGATCTGCTGGAACCGCGCTTCCCGGGTAATGGCGAACGCATCAGCGTAGAGCGCTAGCAACGGGCCGTTGTCGTACAACATCTTTTCGAAATGCGGAATGGCCCAGCGTTCGTCCACGCTATAGCGGCAAAAGCCGCCGCCGATCTGGTCGTAGATGCCGCCGCCGGCCATCTTGCGCAGGGTGAACAAAGCCATTTCCTTTGCCTGTTGATCACCGCTTCGCGCTGCGTGGCGCAGTAGGAATTCCAGTTCGGAGGGACGGGGAAATTTGGGCGCCTTGCTGAATCCGCCCAGCACCGGATCGAAGCTGTCGGCCAAGTTGGCGCTGGCTTCGGCAAACGGTGCGCTGGTCATGGCAACGGAGCCCGCAGACTGAGGCAAGTTGGCTTCCATAGCTTGGAGCAAGGAGCCGTTTTGGCTGCCGATTTCGGCGCGCTTTTCCTGATAGACCTGAGCCACCCATTCCAGCAAGGAGACAAGCCCAGGCAAGTTATAGCGCGGCTCTTTGGGAAAGTAAGTACCTCCATAGAAGGGCATTTGCTCGGGCGTCAGGAACATGGTCAGCGGCCAGCCACCGTTGCGGCGCGTCAGCAAATAATGCGCAGACTGGTAGATTTGATCGAGGTCAGGGCGTTCCTCGCGGTCTACTTTGATGTTGATGAAATGCTTGTTCATCACCGCCGCCACGTCCTCGTCCTCGAAGCATTCGTGGGCCATGACATGGCACCAGTGGCAGGCCGAATAACCAACGGAGAGAAGAATCGGCTTGTCCTGCTCACGTGCAAGTGTTAGCGCTTGCTCACACCAGGGATACCACTCTACGGGGTTGTTTGCATGCTGCTGGAGGTAGGGGCTGGTTTCGGTAGCGAGATGATTGGGCATGGGAATGTGCTAAACAGGCGGTAAAATCGCCAGTCTAGCACAAATCCCGAGTAATTTAGTCGGCTACTTCTTTTCGACTTGCGACACGTCGCGCACCGCGCCTTTGGAGGCACTGGTGGTCATTGCCGCATAAGCACGCAGCGCGGCGGAAACGAGTCGCGCGCGCGCTACGGGTTCCCAGGCATGCTTGCCTTTTTCTTCCATCAGGGTGCGCCGGTGGGAAAGCTCCTCCCAGGACACTTTCAGGTTGATACTGCGATTGGGAATATCGATTTCGATCAGATCGCCTTCTTCCACCAACCCAATCGCGCCTCCTTCCGCCGCTTCCGGCGAGACGTGGCCAATCGACAGGCCCGAGGTGCCGCCGGAGAAACGTCCATCGGTAATCAGCGCACAAGCCTTCCCCAAGCCCTTGGACTTGATATAGCTAGTGGGATAGAGCATCTCTTGCATGCCGGGGCCGCCGCGAGGGCCTTCGTAGCGGATCACCACCACGTCGCCTTCCTTGACCTTGTCGCCAATAATTGCTTCCACCGCCTCCTCCTGGCTTTCGAAGATGCGAGCCGGGCCGGTGAATTTGAGGATGCTTTCATCCACGCCGGCTGTTTTCACGATGCAGCCGTCTTCCGCGATATTGCCGTAGAGCACTGCCAGACCGCCATCTTGCGAATAGGCATGGGCTTTATCGCGAATGCAGCCCTTGGCGCGATCATCGTCCAGCGTGTCGTAACGCGAATCCTGACTGAACGCGACTTGTGAGGGTACACCGCCCGGTGCTGCACGATAAAATTTCTTCACTTTTTCGTCGGTGGTGCGGTTCACGTCCCAGTGTTCCAGCGCACTGGCCATGCTAGGGGCATGAATGACCGGCACGTCGTTATGCAACAAACCGGCGTGGTCGAGTTCGCTCAGAATACTCATGATGCCGCCGGCGCGATGCACATCTTCCATGTGGTAGGTCTGAATGCTCGGCGCTACTTTGCACAGGTGCGGCACTTTGCGGGAAAGACGGTCGATGTCCTTCATGGTGAAATCCACCCCGGCCTCATGGGCCGCAGCCAGCAGGTGCAGCACGGTATTGGTCGAGCCACCCATGGCAATATCTACGGTCATGGCGTTTTCGAATGCCTTGAAAGAGGCCACGCTACGTGGCAACACCGAAGCGTCGTCGCGCTCGTACCAGGCACGCGCCATAGCCACTACCAGATGGCCAGCCTCAATGAACAAGCGCTTGCGATCAGCGTGCGTGGCCACGATGGAGCCGTTGCCCGGCAGTGACAGCCCTAACGCTTCGGTCAGGCAGTTCATCGAATTAGCGGTAAACATGCCGGAGCAGGAGCCGCAGGTTGGGCAGGCGGAACGCTCCATGGTCGCTACGTCTTCATCAGATTCTTTGTCATCGGCAGCGGACACCATGGCATCCACCAGATCCAGATGCAGCACCTTGCCGCGGATCACTGCCTTGCCGGCTTCCATCGGCCCGCCGGAAACAAACACGGTGGGAACGTTCAAACGCAGCGCCGCCATCAGCATGCCAGGGGTGATCTTGTCGCAATTGGAAATGCACACCAGCGCGTCGGCGCAGTGCGCGTTGACCATGTATTCCACACTATCGGCAATCAGGTCGCGTGAAGGCAGCGAATAAAGCATGCCGCCGTGACCCATGGCGATACCGTCATCCACCGCAATGGTGTTGAACTCCTTGGCCACGCCGCCAGCTTTTTCCACTTCGCGCGCAACCAGCTGCCCCATATCTTTCAGATGCACGTGACCCGGCACGAACTGGGTGAATGAATTGGCAATCGCAACAATCGGCTTATTGTTGAAGTCTTCATCCTTCATGCCCGTGGCGCGCCACAGCGCACGTGCACCGGCCATGTTGCGGCCACGAGTGGTAGTCCAGGAACGGTAATCAGGCATGGCGGTACTCTCCGAAACAAACGTATAATCGGCCAATTTTAACCCAAATCCGTCGTCACCCCCATATGCTCATCCACCCCAGCTTCGATCCCGTTGCGCTGCATCTCGGCCCGCTGCAAGTTCGCTGGTACGGACTAATGTACCTGATCGGCTTTGCCGCATTCCTGCTACTGGGGCGCATGCGCATCAAGCGTGCCGCTGCCCCCGCCATTACCCTGCGCGAACTGGACGACCTGCTGTTTTACGGCGTGCTGGGCGTCATTCTGGGTGGCCGTTTAGGCTACGTGCTGTTCTACAAGCTCGGTTACTACCTAGGCCATCCGCTGGAAATATTTTTTGTATGGCAAGGCGGCATGTCCTTCCACGGCGGCTTTCTCGGTGTGCTCATCGCCGCCTGGCTATTCGTGCGCAAGTCCGGTAAGCCCTGGCTAACGGTTATGGATTTCATCGCCCCTATGGTGCCTATTGGCCTGGGAGCTGGGCGCATGGGCAATTTCATCAACAGCGAATTGTGGGGCCGGCCAACCGACGTGCCCTGGGCCATGGTATTTCCGCTGGTTGACCAGACCCCGCGCCACCCCTCCCAACTGTATGAATTCGGCCTGGAAGGCGTCGTATTTTTTATCCTGCTCTGGCTGTTTTCCAGCAAGCCGCGCCCCGTCGGCGCCGTGTCCGGTCTATTCCTGATCGGCTACGGCTGCTTCCGTTTCATCGTCGAATTCACCCGCGAACCGGACGACTTCCTTGGCCTGCTGTCGCTGGGAATGAGCATGGGGCAGTGGCTTTCCCTGCCCATGATCATTGCTGGCATCGTCATGTTTCGCTGGGCTTACCGGGCAAAATAATCCCGGCGCTTGGAACTTACGCCGCGAATCGAATGGTATAAAATTGAAACGACGATGGGGTGGTAGCTCAGCTGGGAGAGCGTCGCGTTCGCAATGCGAAGGTCGGGAGTTCGATTCTCCTCCGCTCCACCAAATAAAAATGGAGTCCGTTTATGGACTCCATTTTTTCAAACTTCAGGTTTTTGGCAAACCAACCAGAGCTTACTGCCTGCGCGCCCTGATCAGGCCCAAAAGACCGGCACCAAACAGAAACAGCGTGGCCGGCTCAGGAACACCAGTGGTCGAGGGGGTGGGGGTGGTGGGAGTGGAACCGGCCAGCATTTTCACCTTAACGTAATCTAAGCCCGCAGCGGTCGTGGTATTACAGGACTGAGATACGCCAGTCGTCGCGTTCATGCAGGTAGAGCCAAAAGCGCTGTTGTAGGCGGCTACTATCCAGTAGCTGGAAGATACGCCGGTGGAAAGGTTCGCCGTTTTGTTCGCTAGCGTTGACACATCGCAATAATTGCCAATAACTGTCCAGCCAGACCCCACCAGAGACCCATACTTGTTCCCAAGCAATGTAGGGCTGCCCGCGCCAGTCCATGCCAATATGCTGATATCGGAGTCATAAGTGGTGCCTGTTGGATAACCGAGCGTTACTTGGGTGAGCTTAATGGCGCTATCGAATTTAAACTCAATGCTGTCATAATTTGCATCATTATCCATGGCGTGGTTAGGCGATGTAACGCCAATACCCTCGTACCGATTCGATACACCCAGCCCGTTTCCTGAGTAATAGCCCAAGTAAGCACTGTTTAATGTGCTGTTGGCTGTGGTAGCCGATGTGGTGGATGCGCCGGAAGTAGTGTCGGCCCAGGCACTGGCGGTTACCTTATTTATGGGTGCTGGAGTTGGGGTTCCGGTACCGGCGTAAGTACGTGTATTTCCAAAGTTGCCGCTTCCAGTTTCGGTTCCTGTCGCATCAAGGTTCCAGGAATACGAATACGCGGCCGTAGCCTGGGCTGGTAGAGACAAGGCAAGCCCGGCTAAAGAGAGAATCATCGTAAAAAGTGTGTTTGGTTTCATTGTTATACTCCCTGCCTATCTATTTTTTGGTCACGCTACGTGAAGCGTCTTGCTTCCGCTCTTGGCTTAAGAAATCTAGCAAGTTTCATGCCAGTGCAGTTAAATTCATTTGCAATCAATGTGTTAAGAATATTGGCGCCTTAATCTCATGGCGCTGATGTAAAAAATTTCGACAAACATCAAATACTCATCGAGTAGCCGGGATAGAAAGGCGTTGGCGAAGTTTTTTGGCATCCTCAATGCCTGGGAAGCCGGTATTGCCTGTGAGCGCCTGGTCCAATTCCTGCCGTGCCTCGGCAGGGCGCCCCAGCCGTTCTAGTGCCGCTGCGAGATGATAGCGGATCTCGGCGTTGGTCGAATCGCGCAGCTTGGCTTCGCGCAAATAGCGCAGCCCTTTCTCGGCCTGGTTCTGCTTTACCAAGACCCAACCTAGGGTATCAGCAACCCCCGCATCAGCCGGGGCGAGGCGATAAGCCCTTTCGGCATAGTCCAGTGCCGCAGTCTCCCCTTGTTGCAACAGAATGCCGGCAAGGTTGTTAAGAATTCCGACAGTTTCCCCACGACGTTTCAAGATGGCTTCATACAAAGCGCGCGCGGCCACAATATTGCCGGCACGCAAATGGCCTTCAGCAAGCGCCAACCTGGCCCCATCGTCATTTGGGTGTACTTTGAGCCAGCCGGTCATGATCTCGGTCGCCTGTGCCTGGTGACCTGCCCGAATGCTGGCTTGATACAGCCGGATTACCGAGTCGGTTCCGGGTTCCTTGTCCAGCGCTGTGCGGAAATTGGTTGTGGCCTCATCAAAGCGACCACGTGCCATGGCAATATTTCCCAGCAAACGGTAACCCTCGCTTTGCCCCGGGTAGCGACCGACAATACGGCGCGCGCGCGCCTCGGCTTCGGCCAACTTGCCGCCTTTTAGTTCTAGTTCGGTCTCTAGCGCCAAAGCTGGCAGGTAATCAGGGCTACCTGAAAGCGCTTTGTCCAAATTGTAGAGGGCGGCATTCTGGTCGCCGGCGCCGAGCTGCAACTGTGCGATACGGTATTGCCACGCGATGTCAAATCCGGCCATGGCGGTCATGCGTTTGTAGATCACCCGGGCCAACCCGGGATTGCCCACTGCTACGTAGGCGCGCCCTTCAACGGCAAGAACCTCCAGATCCGCGCTATTCACGTTTTCAAAATCCTTGGCGAGGTTCAGCGCTTTCTCTGATTCACCCTTGCGCAGGTATATTTCCGCTAGATGTAACCCCGGGCTAATGTTTTTCGGTTCCAGCGAGTGTACTTTTTGCAGTTGCAGGATTGCTGCATCCAGTCGACCGAGACTTTCTTCCACATTGGCCAGTTCAGCCATTGCCTGCGTGTTGTTGGGTTGCTCCTTGAGAATCGCGGCAAGCCGCTCTCGTGCCACATCGTGCTTACCTTCCATCACATCCAGCTTGGCCAGATTGAGCCGGGCCGGCATGAAATTATGATCCGCCGTTACGGCTTTTTCGTAAGCGGCACGCCCCCCGGCACGGTCGTTGGCGGCAACACGGGTTACGCCGAGCAGATTAAGCGCCAGGGGACTATTGGGTTCTCGCCGTGTCATCGCCTCGGCAACTTGGACTGCTTGGCGTGGCTGGCCGCGCTTGATATGCAGTATGGCAAGTGCAGCCCCTACCTGAGGTTGTCCAGGGTCTTTTCGAAATGCCTGGGTCAGATGCTCCAATCCCTGATTTACTTGTCCGCCGCCCAGCAGACTGAAGCCAAGCGAACTTTCAAACTGTGGCGCGCCACCGGTAACCTGCGCAGCGCGTTCAAGCAGCGCGCTGGCCTTGCGAAAATCCTTCTGGGCCATATACGCACTGGCCAGCAACGAAAGCCCATTGGCATCATCGGGGGTGGCGTTAACGGCAGGCGTCAGAACTTCAATAGCTGCATTGCTATTGCCTTCTTTAAGCAGCAATGCCCCCATCAATTTGCGTGCGGCAATATGTTTGGGATCCAGCGCCAGCAAACGCTGCAGATAGCTAGCGGCCTGTTCCGTCTGGTTCAGACTAAAGTGGGCCAAGCCGCCTAGCAGAAGCAGTTGAGAAGACTGGTTTAATATTTCCGGGGAAACGGGGTCAAGCACCTTGGTCAGGTCATGCAAGGCCTTTTTGGCAGCCGCGCTGTCGTGTTGCCTTTCGGACAACAACGCCCCCAGATAAAGGCCCCGCGGGTCCTCGGGATATTCGCGCTGCAGATATTGCAAATCCAGCTCCGCCTGTTTGTCTTGTGCCATATCCATCAGCAGCGAAGCACGCGCCAGGCGTGCGGTGAGATATTTCGGGTCGAGAACCAGCGCCTTGTTGTAATCAGAGAGAGCCGCTTTGAAATCGTTTTCACTATGCGAAATCGTGGCGCGGAAATTCCAGAAAGGGGCGCTTTTCGGATCGAGCTTGATGGCTTGGTCGATCAGGCCCCGGGCGATTTGCGGTTTGCCTTCGCGAAATGACAAATTTGCATCAATAAGGATCAGGTGGGGAGGCTTGGTGGCCGTGATGGCATAAGCCTGTTCAAGGCTCTGTCTCGATGCTTTAAGGTCGCCGAGTTCCATTTGCGCATTGGCCCTGATGGACAACACCCCCTGACGGACAAGAGGTGCCAGACCATCCAGGGGGACAGTATCCAACAAGCGCCGGTATTTCCCCTGGTAGGCATAGGCTTGGGCGCGTGCAATAGCGATCTCAGCGCGGTCGACCCCCAATGTCAGGGATTTGTCGAATTCCACTTCGGCGCTGTCGGGTTGGCCTTTTTCAAGCAAGGCCCGGCCTAGCAAAACGTGCGCTGCCAGCATGTTCGGGTCCTGCTGCAGCGCATTCTTTAGCTGAATGATGGCGCCGGCAAAGTCTTTCTTTTCAGTGCGCACCAACGCATCTTCATAGTACTTGGATGCCTGCTCATTCTTGTTTGCCGCTTGAATACTGTTGGAAAAGCTAACCAGCAAAACAAAGAGCACCATAACGCTGAAATAAAACATTGGGTTCGTTTTCAAAATCTTTCGCATGATGGGCCTGTTTATACCGAGGTAATGTAGTTTTAACTGATCGGATGCTATTGTAATAATGGTTGCTGTATGGATACGGCGCTTGCACCACAACGCTGTCATGCAGGCGGTTGGGTTAGCGCAGCCCGTATCCTAACTCGCCAAATATCAATCAGCAACAAGCTCGGCCAAGCAACAGCCTTGAATTTTGATTATGCAAAAATCTCCTGAAAACCCGCCGGGTCTGGCAATATTGCACCCATTGGAGATTCCCGATGAAATTTGTACTAATCGCACTATTGGTTGTTGCGGGGCTTTTATGGCTAAGAATTAGCCAGGCAGGTGACGTGCCGCTTGCCGGCAAACCCGCACCCGCATTTCAACTGCCTGACCAGAATGGCAAAACCCATGCACTAAGCGAATACCAGGGGCGTTGGGTGGTGCTGTATTTTTATCCCAAGGACGATACGCCGGGCTGCACGCAGGAGGCATGCGCCTTTCGGGATGACCTGCACAAACTCACCGCGCTGGGTGCGCAGGTGATTGGTGTGAGCGTGGATGACACCGGTTCACACGCGGAATTCGCGAAGAAATACCATTTACCCTTTCCGTTACTGGCCGACAAGGGCGGCAAGACTGCCGAACAATATGGTGCGCTGTTGAATCTGGGGCTGGTCAAATTTGCCCGACGCTACACATTCCTGATCGACCCGCAGGGGAAGATTGCCAAGCCTTATCTCAAGGTCGATACCTCGCGCCATTCGCAGGAAATCATTGACGACTTAACCCGGCTCAAAGGCAGCTGAGCCTTTATATATGCTCTTGGAGATATTTTGACCGTACCTTCGGATACTACCCGCGCCCACATTGCCTCGTGGGTGCTCATGGCCTGCGCTTTGCTATTCGTATTGCTCGCCCATTTGTTGCCTGCCTTGCTTGCCGGGTTGTTGGTGCACGAGCTGGTGCGCGTAGTCTCGGACCGGATTTCTCTGAAAAAGCTTAAAGGACGCCGAGCCAAGATTGCCGTCGTCGCGCTTCTGGCAACTATCGTGGTGTCCTTGTTGATCGCGGGCATCATGGGCACTTTAGCCTTTTTTCATTCCGGCGGCGGGCGCCTGCCAGCCTTGCTCAGCAGGCTGGCGGAAATTCTGGAAAGTTCCAAAGCTATGCTGCCCGCTTTTGTGCAGGAATATATGCCTGCCAATACGGAAGCATTGCAACAATCCATGGTCACCTGGCTGCGGGAGCACGCTACGGAAGTGCAGGGCGTGGGAAAAGATGCGGGCGTGGTCATCGCGCATGTGCTGATCGGCATGATATTGGGCGCGTTGATTTCGCTGCATGAGGTAGCCACAGAGGTAGCCATGCGTCCCCTTGCCGCTGCGCTATCCGAGCGTGTGGAGCGGTTTTCGCTTTCTTTCCGGCGCGTGGTGTTTGCGCAAGTCAGGATCGCTTTCATTAACGCGTCTTTTACCTGGCTATACCTTGCGGTGGCGTTGCCATTTATGGACATACATCTGCCCCTGACGAAAACCATGATTGCACTGACGTTTATCCTCGGCCTGATACCCGTGGTAGGCAACCTGATTTCAAATACCATAATCGTGATTGTCAGCCTGAGCGTTTCCTTGCAGATGGCGCTGACATCGCTGGCATTTTTAGTGGTGATTCACAAGCTGGAATATTTCCTGAATGCGCGCATTGTCGGTTCGCAGATCAATGCCCGCGCGTGGGAACTTCTTACCGCCATGCTGATGATGGAGGCGGTATTTGGCCTGGGCGGAGTCGTCGCCGCACCGATTTACTATGCCTATCTGAAGAACGAACTGTTAGCTAAAAAATTAATTTAGGTTTGTGGCAAGGCCTGATTAAGCTTCGTTCGGGCGCTAAGCTGGCCGAAGCATAATTGGTTTACGTCACGCTGGGCAGAGCTTTCCTACACTTTCGTTAGATTTCAATAAGGCGCGTTTAGCCAACCCAACCCAGTTTAATTTCAGCACTTAAACAGGCCCACGCTGACCGCCTTGCTTGGCACCCTCAAAATCATGGCGCATCTGCTGACGTTCTTCCGGGCTCATTTGCTGCCAGTGCTCGCGTAGTTTCTGACGCTTGGCGGCGCGCTCCTCGGGCGACTGGTTTTGTTCACGCTCGCGAAATTTTTTCTTCATAGTTTCACGTTCTTGCGGGCTCATTTCTTCCCACTTTTTACGCAGTGCCTCGCGCTTGGCTTTCCGTTCTTCCGGGGAAACATTCTGACCAGGGCCTGCACTGCCTTCATGATGAGGGCGTTCGCCCGCACCCATTCCTGGCCCTTGCCCGCCGCCTTCGCGATTGCTCTGCCCCATTTTTTCACGACGTTCCTGCATACGCCGTTTAATGGCTTCGCGCTGCTCGGGCGGCAAGCTCTGGATATGCTGTCGTATTTCTTCGCGTTTGGCCTTGCGTTCCTCGGGGCTCATCTTCTCCCATTGCTCACGCATTTTTTCCCGTTCGACCTTACGCTCTTCGGGCGGCATGTTTTTTAACCGCTCCATTTGCTCGGGCGAAATTATTCCAGGGTCGGGAGGGGTGGCCTGCTCTGCAAAGGCGGGTAGGCACAGCGCCAGTAAACCCGCGATTGCCAGCCGGTGTAGTTGTTTGATCTTGTTCATCCTGGCAACTCCTTTCAACCTTAAAGCGGCGATAACCGCAGATAAACAGGGGAATTTCGTAGGTCGGGTTAGCGTAGCGTAACCCGACAATTGGCCTCGTTTAGCGATGCTCCGCGTCATGCTTTTCGTTGTAAATATCTTTGCTGGCGGCGTTCAGGTCTTGATGCAGATCCTTGCGCTCATCCTTGGTCAGCACGCCATCGGATTTGTACCGGCGCTCTTCCTGGCGGATCGAACGTTGTTCGCTGACCAGCCCTTTGGCTTCGTCCTTGGTTAACGCGCCGGAATGGACGCCCTTTTCGATGCGTTCATGCTGATTAGATTGGCGTGCGTTTACGCCGGGGTCGCGATTGCGCATGGCTGCGCGCTGCTCGGGAGACATATTTTTCATGCGTTGATGCATTTGCTCGCGTTTCTCGGCGCGCTCTTCTAAACTCATTTTCTGCCATTTTTCATGGCGTTCTTTTGCGCCTTCATGGTGCTGCCCGGCATGTTCGCTTGCCACGGTGCCTTGGTTTTCTGGCTCAGCCTGGGCAGACTGTGCCAGCATAATTGCGAAGCTCATGCCGATCAGCGATAGGATAGTCTTGTTGGTTTTGTTCATGGTGCTCTCCTTCATAGGGGTTCGGAAAATTTGTGACGCTCGCGTTATTGCAAGCGTTGGTGCCATCGTAGGGCTGGAATGTAAACAATCTATTTGCCAAATAGGGGAGTTTGTAACAAATTATTTCAGCCGCAGTTTTTGCAACATTTTGATACACGCTTTGTCGCTCCGCCAGTTAAGATAGCTAGCATGAATACACCTATCCGCATTCTGCTCATCGACGATGACACGCGCATTCGCGAGTTACTGCTGCGCTATTTGACGGAGCAGGGTTTTGACGTGAGAGCCGTTGCCGATGGTCGCGAAATGGCGCAGGTGCTGGATCGGGGCCGCTTCGATCTGTGGGTGTTGGATCTCATGCTGCCGGGGGAAGATGGTCTTTCCATCCTGCGCCGCGCCCGTGGTACGGGCGAAACCACACCGGTTATTCTGCTCACCGCCAAGGGCGACGAGATCGACCGCATCGTTGGGCTGGAAATGGGCGCGGATGATTATTTGTCCAAACCGTTTAATCCGCGCGAGCTGGTGGCGCGCATCCATGCCATTCTGCGCCGCCAGCGTACACCGCCGCCAGGTGCGCCAGCCGGGCTGGAAGGCACGGTCAGCTTCGGCGCATGCCAACTGGATTTGGCTACGCGCACACTCACCCGCGATGGCAATGCTGTTGCGCTTACGACGGGTGAATTCGCTTTGCTAAAAGCATTTGTCAGTCACCCGCGTCAGCCGCTTTCGCGCGACCGTTTGATGGGGCTGGCGCGCGGGCGCGACCACGAGGCTTTCGAACGTACCATCGACGTTCAGGTTTCCAGGCTGCGCAAGCTGACGGAGCCGGATGCGGCGAAGCCTCGCTATATCCAGACGGTATGGGGACATGGTTACGTTTTTGTGCCGGATGGTGGTGAAGCGCCATGACGCTTGCGCCACGCAGTCTGCGTGTCCGCGCATTTTTGCTTATCGCGTTGTTGATCATGCTTTCGCTTGCAGCCAGCACCTTGATTTACCGTCAGGCCGAGCAGGAACCACGCGCGCACCAGACCGCGCAGACGGTGATATCCGTTGTCAATTTGACGCGTGCGGCACTGTTGGCCGCCGATCCAACGCTGCGTTCAGCCTTGTTGGCAGAAATGGCTGGCGCCGAAGGTATCCGGGTATTTCCTGCTGAGGATAACGACATGCTGGTCGCGTTCCCCAGCGAGAACACGTCTGCGCAGCTGATGGTTGCGGAGATACGCCGCGCATTAGGCGCAGCTACCCATTTGGCCGCCAGCCGCAATGATATGGAAGGATTTTGGGTCAGCTTCCTGATTGGTGATGACGCATTCTGGGTGATGATGCCGCGCGAACGGGTGGAGCGTCCGCGTGCGTGGCAGTGGCTGGGTTGGGTTAGCCTGGTGTTGCTGCTGGCATTGATAGGCGGCGCACTGATTGCGCGTCAGGTCGGCAAGCCGCTGCGTGATATGGTCAAGGCAGCGCGCGCTATTGGTCAAGGCGAAACGCCACCGCCTCTGGATGAAAGCGGGGCCGAAGAAACCATGATTGTGGCGCGTGCCTTCAACCAGATGTCGGCTGACCTGGCTTCGATTGAGCGGGAGCGTTCGCTAGTGCTGGCCGGCATTTCGCATGACCTGCGCACCCCGCTTACCCGGTTGCGCATCGCGGCAGAATTTATCGCCGACCAGTCCAGTCGGGAGGAACTGATCGCCGATGTGGAGCAGATGGATGACGTGGTCGGGCAGTTCCTCGACTATGCCCGGCTGGGTGAACAGGAGCCGGTATCAGCTACCGATCTGAAAGCGCTGGCCGAGAGCGTTGCCTTACCTTATGCCAAGCGCGCCAAGCAATTAAATCTGGAACTGGCCGAACTTCCGCTTTGCCAGGTGCGGCCGCTGTTGCTCAAAAGGGCGCTCGCCAACCTGCTCGACAACGCCATCAAGTACGGGGAAGGCGATATTGTTTTGCGTTTGCACGAACAGATGTGGCATGGCCGCCCGTGCGCATTTCTTGCGGTACTGGATCGTGGCCCGGGCATTCCGCCGGAAAGCGTGGAAGCGGTTAAGCGCCCTTTTGTGCGACTGGATAACGCGCGCGGCGGGGTCGGTGGATCGGGGCTGGGACAGGCCATCGTTGAACGTGCAGCACGCTTGCACGGCGGTGAATTCCGGCTGGAACTACGCGACGGTGGCGGGTTGAAGGCCACGCTCATTCTGCCGCTGGCCTCCTGACCTATAGCTCTACTTGGGTGCCAAGTTCCACCACGCGGTTGGTGGGAATTTTGAAGTAGGCCGTGGCGCTGCCTGCATTGCGGCTCATACTGACAAACAGCTTCTCGCGCCAAAGGGCCATGCCCGGTGCCACGGTCGGGATCAAGGTTTCGCGGCTGAGGAAAAAAGAAGTTTCCATCATGTTGAAGTCAAAGCCCTGGTCTTTGCACTCTGTGAATGTTTGCGGGATATCCGGTTCATCCTTGAACCCGAAGCGCATCACGATGCGAAAAAAATTGTTGCCCAAGGGGTACACCTCAACATGATCAATGTCAGGGACATGGGGAACGTCTTCGGTTATGACGGTGAGCAGCGCGACCCGTTCGTGCAGAACTTTGTTGTGCAGCAGATTGTGCAACATGGCATGCGGCACGCCTTCCGCGCTGGCCGTGAGAAATACGGCGGTGCCCGGTACGCGCGTGGGCGGATGCGCTGCGATGCCGTTGAGAAACGGCTCCAGCGCAATCGCGCCCTCGTTCAGCCGTTCGAACAGCAGTTGTCGTCCGCGCTTCCAGGTTGATAGCAGGGTGAACACCACGATACCCACCACCAATGGAAACCAGCCACCTTGCGGGATCTTGACGGCATTCGCGCTAAAGAAGGAGAGATCAATGGTCAGAAAAAAGGCGGCGACTAGACCGCCGCGTATCCAGCCCCAACCCCACAAGTGGTGCGCCACCACCACGGCAAGAATAGTATCGATCGCCATGGTGCCGGTCACGGCAATACCGTAGGCTGCTGCAAGGTTGCTGGAAGAACCGAAGCCTAGCACCAGCGCGATTATGGCACCGAGCAGCGCCGCGTTAATGGCGGGAATATAGATCTGGCCGATTTCCTTTTCCGAGGTATGTTGCGTTTCCAGCCGTGGACAGTATCCCAATTGCATAGCTTGTCGCGTCACCGAAAATGCGCCGGAAATGACCGCCTGCGAAGCAATCACCGTTGCCAGGGTGGACAGAGCCACCATCGGATAGAGCGCCCAGGAAGGGGCCAGCAGGTAGAACGGGTTTTCCACGGCGGACGGCTGATGAATCATGAGTGCGCCTTGCCCAAAATAATTGAGCAGGAGGGAAGGCAGAACCAGAAAAAACCAGGCAGTGCGGATGGGCATGCGACCGAAATGCCCCATGTCGGCGTAAAGCGCCTCGCCGCCCGTCACCGCCAAAACCACTGCGCCCAAAGCCAGGAATGCATGCCACCGATGTTCTTGGAAAAAATGCACACCGTATAGCGGATTCACCGCCTGCAAAACCGCCGGTTCATGCAAAATGTTAACGATACCCAGTGTCGCCAGGGTAATAAACCAGATCACCATCACCGGGCCAAACAAGGCACCCACACTGGCAGTGCCACGGCGCTGGATCAGAAACAACGCGATCAGTACTACTAATGTGAGCGGAATGACGAAAGGCTTGAGCGCAGGGGTGGCAATCTGTAGCCCTTCCGCTGCAGACAATACCGAGATGGCCGGGGTAATCACGCCGTCGCCGTAGAACAAAGCGGCGCCGAACAGCCCCATGGTCATGAGCAACCAACGCGTTCGCGTATCGCCGGGGGAACTCTTCAAGGTCAGCGCGAGCAACGCCATAATGCCGCCTTCGCCACGGTTGTCGGCACGCATGATGAACACCACGTATTTGAGCGACACCACAATCAACAGCGCCCAAAGCACCAGCGACAGTGCGCCGAGCACATTGTCATGCAGCGGCGCAATGCCATGTGCGCCGTGAAAAACCTCTTTCATGGTGTATAACGGGCTGGTGCCGATATCGCCGAACACCACGCCGATGGCGGCAAGGGCAAGTCCCGCTTGGCCTTCCTTGTGGCCAGTCGCGGCTGTCGTTTCCTGTTGGCTCATTTGATCTGGATGTGAATGGTTTATAACGTTGTCTAGCCTGGATCGGCTTCTAGTAGAAGTTTTTCGACACGCTTGGCAAATACCGACATTTCCTTCGCAGCCTGTTTGTCGCCGCGTTTTTCTGCAACCTCGGAGCCTTGCTTGTAGGCGTTCAATGCTTCCGCCAATCTCCCGGCATCGGTCAACGCCTTGCCCAGCAGTTTCCATGCCGCAGAATAGTTAGGATCAAACTTGACCGCGTGCTCCAGATGTTCTGCCGCAGCAGCATAATCGCCAGCTTTCAGGTACTCGTTGCCCAAACCAAAGCGCAGCAAGGCATTATCCTTGCCGCCGGCGAGCATTTTTTCAAAGCTGGTAATAAGGGGGGAAGTCATGGCTTCGCTTCAAGAGCGCCCTCTATAAAACATGCGATTCTAACTTAGCTATCGGTCTTTCGCGCAAATCGTATGCCAAGCTGCTTTAGTTTGCGATACAAGTGGGTGCGCTCCAGGCCGACCTTTTCTGCCACCCGGCTCATATTGCCGCCTTCCAAACGGATATGGTGTTCGAAATAGACGCGCTCAAATTCGTCGCGCGCGTCGCGCAGCGGCAAATCCAGCGGCAGAGGACTGTTGCCGGCAGACGTCTGGTCGTGTTGTGCCAATACGCGTTTGGCATCATCCGCACTAATTTGCTCATCCAGTGAAGTCAGCGCCAGCGTATGCACCACATTGTGCAACTGCGGCAGATTGCCTGGCCAGTTGTAATTGCGCAAGACATTGAGCGCCGCCGTGGTTAACTGCCGTGTGGGCGTTTCTTTTTCTTCCAGCATTTGTGCCAGGATTGCCGCTGCAATCTCGGGAATATCCTCCCTATGTTCTCGCAGGCTGGGCACTGACAGCGCCACGGTACTTAAAGCCTGATACAGCTCGGTGTTGAAGGCGCCGTCCTGGGTCAGTTTCGACAAAGGCTGCGAGCTGGCACAGATCAGCCGTACGTTGAATTTTTCCAGTTTGGCGAGGAGCAGCAGCAAGCCTTTCTGTTCCAACTTGCCCAGCTCGCCAACCTCATCCAGATAAAGAATGCCGTCGCGCGCCTGTTCAAGCAGTTCGAAGGGGCTTTCGCCCAGAACCGTCATGTTCTCCAAACTTACCCAGGGGGTATGTGACTGATGCAGGAAACGTGCGCACAACTCGGCACCGGCACCTTTTTCGCCAAGCAATAACAAGGGGGTCTTCAGGTTGGCTAACTGAGCGAGCCGTCTCTTTAGTTCGGCAGCGAGGGGACTCTTGCCCAGACCGGCCAGGATGATGGCGGGTTGTGCCATGGCCTCGCCTCTTTTTAGCGCCCGGCTTACCGTAGTCAGCAATTTCTGCAGGGTGATGGGCTTTTCCAAAAAATCCGTCGCGCCTATCCGGGTTGCTTCTACCGCCGTATCGATGGTGCCATGGCCTGACATCATCACCACCGGCATGGTGAGGAGACCCGCGCCAGCCCACTCTTTTAGCAGGCTGATGCCATCGGTATCCGGCATCCAGATATCCAGCAGCACCAGATCAGGCCGTCCGCGCTGTCGCTCAGCGCGAGCTTGTTCCGCATTTTCGGCCAGCACGACCTGGTAGCCTTCATCGTACAAAATCTCAGACAGTAACTCACGGATACCGGTTTCGTCGTCAACCACCAGAATTTTGTTAGGGCCCATCAGGCAAGTTCTCCTATAGGCAGGGTTATGGCTATGCAGGCACCATGCGGCTGAAGATTTTCGACTTGAATCTTGCCCTGATGCTCCTCGATAATTTTTTTCACAATGGCTAATCCCAGGCCGGTGCCTTTCTGCTTGGTTGTGGCGTATGGCTCGAAAAGACGCGCCATCAGGCGCTCCGGGAAACCAGGGCCATTGTCGCGCACAGCAAACCGCACACCTTCTGGTACAACCAGGGTTTCAATCTGAATTTGCGGCGATGCTTCTTCGGCCAGGGCATCTTGCGCATTCTGCAGCAAGTTGTGAATGACCTGCCGCAACAGGGTTGGGTCGCCCTGTATTTCCGGCAGATCCGGCGCCAGCTCAATGTGCATGCTCGAGCCCAGCGGTTCATACAAGGTCAACACTTCTCTCACCAGCCGGTTCAAATCCAGCTGCTGCAGATTGACAGAAGGGGCGCGGGCATATTCACCGAAAGCATTGACCATGCTTTTCAGTGCGCTCACCTGGTTGACGATGGTCTGGGTAGAGCGCCGCAACATGTCGGCGTCCGCCGCTTCCAGCTTGTCCGCCAGTTTGTGCTCGAGGCGTTCCGCAGACAGCTGGATGGGCGTCAACGGATTTTTTATTTCGTGCGCCAGACGCCGCGCTACTTCGCCCCAGGCCGCGTCACGCTGGGCTCGGATTAGGTGGGTAATGTCGTCAAACACCAACACATAACCATTGTCCACTTCGGCTGGCATATGCGAACCGCGCACCAGCAGGATCTGGTTGGCAATGCCGCCGTTGTATTCCACCTGCATCTGCCAATCCTTGCTGGCACTTTTCTGAAACTCAGCCGCTACAACCTGTGCAAACGCGTCCACCGCTTCGCCCACGCGTCCCCATTCGAACAGCTTAAGTCCTCTCAGCTTGGACAGATCAATCCCCAGGATTTGGCTGGCCGCAGGATTTCCGGCGCGCAAATAAAAACGCTCGTCAAAGGTCAACACGCCGGAGGTCAAATTTGCCAGCACGCTTTCCAGATAGGCTTTGGCGGTTTCCACCTGCTGTTGATTGAGTTCGGCTGCCGCGCGCGCATCGGATAGCTGGCGCGTCATGCTGTTGAATGACTGCATCAGCACGCCCAATTCGTCGCGACCATGTGCAGGATGCATGCGGCTGAAATCACCCTTGGCCACCGCGCGCGTTCCTTCCGCCAGAATATTGAGTGGCGCGCTGAGTTTTTCGCTTAACACGAATGCCAGAGAAATCGCGGTCAGCAGCGCCAGCAGCATGGTAAGGGTCAAGGTGAGGCCGTATAAGCGCTTCAAGCCCAGGCGCGAGAGTGACAACTGCTGGTAGTCCCGGTAAACGTTTTGCACTGTCTCGGCCGCAGTTGCCAGATCCTTGGGAACCGGCTCCAGCAACTGCAAGATGCGGATGTCTTCTTGCAGCGACAGGACGTTAACCGGCACGGCTACCCGCATGTACAAGCCTTTCCCGGGAATCGGCTCGATCCGGCTGAACGGCTGCTGCTGGCGTACCTGGCGCAACACGGCGGTGCGCGGAAAGTCCGGCATCAGCCCGGCATGCTCGTTGCCGGAAACAGCAATAATGCTACCGTGCTGGCTAAACAAGGTGGCTTCCTGCACGCCGGTTTGTTCGCGCAGCGTATTCAACAGGCTCTGGTGCGAGTTGACCGGTTGTTCGGCCAGCGCTACAGCCATTGTGTTAGCTTTCTTGGTGAGGTCGTGCAACAAGTTGTCCAACGCCGTCTGACCTAGCGATAATCCGCTCTCCATGGCGTTATCCACGCGTACGTCGAACCAGGATTCAATGCTTTTGCCAAGAAATTGCACTGACACGCCGTAGATCACCGAACCGGGGATGAGTGCCATCAGCCCGAACATAAGCAGCAGCCGCAACGTCAGCTTGGTGCCAAAAACACCGGCTTTAATCTTGCGCCGCAACACCCATAACTGATAGCCGATCAGCCCCATCAGCGACAAGGCCAGTGCGCTGTTGAGCCCGAGTAGCAGCGGATAGTTTTTGGCGAAAAGCTCGGTATTTGCACTTGCCGTAGACAGCAGGTAAAGCAGGATCGCACTTAGTACCGTGCAGAGGATCAGGACGTATCGCATCGGCTAAGGCGTTATCGTCCAGTGGAATCGCTCTGACTCGAGATTCCAACTTCTCGAAGCGATGGCATTCACCTGCAACGGTTTAGGCAGGAGGGAAACGTCCAGCTTCATGCTGAGACTGGCTTCGTGCGCGACGCGCTTCTTGAGTTGGCCGCGTTCCACTATTTGCCAGTTGCGGATACGGCTTAATGTGGCGAGCGCCTCGCTCAGGCTATAGAAATTTTGGCCAATGCCACGCATCACCCCGTCCTGAGCTGGGGTGGTGGGAGTATCAATGCTGATCTGGTACTGCCGCAGCAATGCGTTGTAGCTCAGCTTGTATTCGCGCTGCGCGCTTACGACGGTCTCGGAAAACCAGTAGGTAAACCAGGAGTAACGGGGGCGCGTGAGTTCAAACTCAACCAGAAAATTCAGCGGAATACCTTTTTTCAAGGCATCTTCCACCGTCTGTCCCAGATTCAGTTCGAATCCTGCATTGAGGAAATAGGTTTCATCGACCGGAACCAGCTCGGCCGATTTGACCACGATGCCCTCTGCGCGCGCACCTAATGTTAGCGTCAGCAGCACGCATAGAATGAGCAAGCGCCAGAATTGACACGCTGCTAGCACGCACGACCTCGTGACCACTTAGTGCTTCGACAGCAGGGCGTAGTAAAACCCGTCGTGCTGCGCACTGGGCAGAAGTTGTCCGTCCGGCGCTGGAAATCCGGGCAGAGGCAAGCGTTTGGCGTCTTCATGCTGGCTTAAAAAAGCTGTGATTTGTTGTTCGTTTTCCTCGGCGAATACCGAGCAGGTGACATACAACAATTTACCACCTCTCGCTAGGCAGCGCCATAAAGCCGCTAGAATTTCCGCTTGTTGCACAGCAAACTGTGCAATGTCGGATGCACGCCGCAGCCACTTAATGTCCGGATGGCGCCGGACTACACCCGAGGCGCTGCAAGGGACGTCAGCCAGGATGCGGTCGAAGGGCTTGCCCTCCCACCATGCGTCCGGCTTGGCCGCATCACCCGTTTTCAATTTGGCGTTCAGCCCGAGACGGGCCAGATTTTCTCCCACTTTGGCTAACCGTCCAGCGTCGTTATCAAGGGCTGTCAGGTCAAGATTTGCCATCTCTAGTAGATGGGAAGTCTTGCCGCCGGGCGCGGCGCAGGCGTCCAGCACGCGCATGCCGTCAGCCACATCGAGCAATGGCGCGGCAAACTGGGCGCCCAGATCTTGTACCGACACCGCGCCTGCCGAAAAATGCGGCAGTTTATCTATCGCTTGCGGCTTGGCGAGCCGTATGCCCTGTGCCCCGGCGCATTCCGCCTCGATGCCGGCGTCTTTTAGCAACTTAAGATAATCATCCGAATTACCCCAGCGCCGATTAACCCGCAGTGTCATGGGTGGATGGCTGTTATTGGCTTCCAGAACGGCCTGCCAGTCAGCCGGATATTGCTGCTTCAGTTTTTCGATCCACCATTTGGGATGGGAATAACGCGCGGTTTCCTTTAGTGCAACTTCTTGCAACAGCGTATCGCGCTGGCGCAGGAAATTTCGCAGTACCGCATTCACTAGACCTTTTGCCTGCGGCTGCTTCAAGGCAATGGCCGTATTGACTGCATTATCGACTATGGCGTAAGGCGCTGCGGAGCTGTGCTGTAATTGATACAGCGTCACCAGCAACAAGCAGCGCAGCTTGTCGTCCTTAAGTGGTTTGGTGAGGAGTTTTTTCAGCAGCGCATCTTGCAGGCCGTAAAAGCGCAAGGTGCCGTAGCTTAGATCCTGTATTGCGCCGCGTTGCTGTGCCGTTAACTTTGCATGCCTTGCCCAGATGTCCTGCAGCACGCGGGTCAGATTGCGCCCTGCCAGCGCATTGCAGACAGCCTCGCTGGCGAGGCGCTGAGTTTCGATCACAGTCCGGCCATTGCCAGCAGGCGGGAGACCCGCTCATCGGTGGAGGGGTGAGTGCTGAACAGTCCGGCAAGACCGCCGCCGGACAACGGGTTGATGATCATCATTTGTGCGGTTTCAGGATGCAGCTCCGCAGCATTCATTGGGATGCCACGCGCATGGGCTTCAATTTTGCGCAACGCCGACGCCAGCGCTTTAGGGTCGCCGCTGATTTCCGCACCGCCGCGGTCGGCTTCGAATTCGCGCGCGCGCGAGATGGCCATCTGCACCAAGCCTGCGGCAAGCGGCGCCAGTAGGGCCACGGCAATACTGGCTATAGGATTAGCACGGCGACCATTTTCGTCGCGCCCACCAAAAAACATGGCGAAATTGGCCAACGCGGAAATCGCACCTGCCATGGTCGCGGCGATGGTCGAAATCAGGATGTCGCGATGCCGCACATGCGTCAGCTCGTGTGCCATCACGCCGCGCAACTCGCTTTCGGATAACATCTGCAAAATGCCGGTGGTCGCTGCCACTGCGGCATGTTCCGGGTCGCGTCCGGTGGCGAAAGCATTGGGTTGCGCTTCGTCGATCACGTACACGCGCGGCATGGGCAACTGCGCGCGCTGTGCCAGTTCGGCCACCAAGCGGTAAAACTGCGGCGCGGTAGTTTCATCCACCTCGCGTGCGCTGTACATGCGCAGCACCATTTTGTCCGAATTCCAGTAGGCCCAGACGTTCATGCCGCCACCGAACAGCAGCGCCATCACCATCCCCTTGGCACCGCCGATTGCCAAGCCCACCACGCCGAACAAGGCCACGATGGCCGCCATTAGAAGCGTTGTTTTAAACCAGTTTTCAGCCACAATTTTTCCTTTGGGTGGTGCCTAAGTACACTGATTAGATAAGGTAGTTGCAGAAAAATTCAATGACCTATCTTTTGCCCCACGGTCAGCGCATTGCCTGCAAGGAACTGCGCAGCGCTTAAGCGTTTCCCGCCCGCTTTCTGCAATTCGTGTATACGCAATGCGCCTTCGCCACAGCGCACCACTATACTGTCTGTGCCTGTTGCGATGATCTCGCCGGACTCGCCGGCGTCGGCAGGCTCCGCTTGCGCGCGCCAAATTTTTATCGTGTCACCATGCAGCAAGCTAAAGGCGCCGGGTGCCGGATTGAAGGCACGCACCGCACGCGCCACATTTCCTGCGCTATCCGTCCAGTCGAGTTTCGCCTCGGCCTTAGTGATTTTGGCTGCGTAACAAGCAACTGCCTCGTCTTGTGGTTCTGGCTTGAGTTGCGCTAGCCCCATCAGCTCAAGGGCTTCGACGATGGCGCTGGCACCTAGCGCTGCCAGCCTGTCGTGCAGCGTGCCTGCCGTATCGTCAAGCGTGATGGGCAGCGTCTTTTTCAACAACATGGCCCCCGTATCCAGGCCTGCGTCCATTTGCATGATGGTAATCCCAGTCGCTGCATCTCCCGCAAGAATTGACCGTTGGATCGGCGCAGCACCACGCCAACGTGGCAAAAGGGAGGCGTGAATATTGAGGCAGCCAAATTTTGGAATCTCCAGCACCGCTTTGGGTAATAACAAGCCGTAAGCCGCTACCACCATTACGTCCGCTGAAAAACCGGCTAGCAGCGCCTGGGTATCGGCGCCCTTGAGATTTTCCGGCTGAAGTACCTGCAAGCCGCGCTCAAGCACCAAGCGTTTCACCGGGCTAGGAGTCAGCTTCATGCCGCGCCCGGCAGGACGATCGGGTTGCGTCAAAACCAAGGGGATGTCGTGGCCGGCCCGGATCAATGCAGCCAGCGCACGGGCGGCAAATTCCGGCGTGCCGGCAAAAATCAGGCGCATTACATAGTCTCGCGCAGATGTTTTTTCAATTTGTTTTTAATGCGCGTTTGCTTCAGGCGGGATAAATATTCAACGAACACTTTGCCGCTTAGATGGTCTATTTCATGCTGTATGCATACAGCCAGCAAACCGCTGACCTCCATGGTAAAAGGCTTGCCTTCCTGGTCCAGTGCGCGCACGGTTATTTTTTCCGCGCGCGTTACTTTTTCATAAATTCCCGGCACCGACAAACAGCCTTCTTCTCGCTCCTCGCGTCCTTCCTCTGCGAGAATCTGCGGGTTGATTAAAACCGTCAGTCCATTGTGCCGTTCCGTAATATCGATCACGATCACCCGCAGGTGAACATCGACCTGGGTCGCCGCAAGACCTATGCCTGGTGCGGCATACATAGTTTCGGCCATATCCGAGATTAACTTGCGGATTTCGTCGTTGACCTCGGCTACCGGGGCCGCTATCTTGTGCAGACGTTCGTCTGGATAATGAAGAATGGTTAATATAGCCATGAAAATGTTGCGAATTTTATCTACTAGCTTCAGAATCTAGCTTAATATAAATTTAAGCTGCTCTCCAACGGAGCGTTATCATAGCAATTTGACCGTGTGCAGGTAAAAAATTTGCTTAACCGAGGTCTCTCATGCGTAAAGCTCTAGTCCCGCTTCTTCTCTCTGTTTTTATTTCATTCTCAGCCGGCGCCGAGGAACTTAAGATGCAGGATAATCCGCCCGAGCGTTATGTCGTTGTCAAAGGCGATACGTTGTGGGCGATATCCGGGCGCTTCCTGAAGAATCCGTGGCAATGGCCCGAAATCTGGCGCATGAACAAAGATGAGATCAAGGATCCGCACTGGATTTATCCTGGCGACGTGGTGGTGCTGGATAAATCCGGTGCTTCACCTAGGCTAAGGCTGGTCAAGCAGGAAAAAGTGGGAGCCAACGTGGCGAAATTATCTCCCCAGGCCCGCGTGGAGAGCATGCATTCCACCGCCATTCCGAGCATTGCGCCATCCGCCATCGAACCGTTCCTGAGCAAGCCGCTGGTTACCGAAAAAGGTGCGCTGGACTCTGCCCCGCGCATCGTTGCCCCAGAAGAAAACCGGGTCGTGCTGGGGGCGGGCAACCGTGCCTACGTGCATAACCTCAAGGAAGATGGTGGCACATTCTGGTATATCTACCGTTCCGGTAATGCCCTGGTAGACCCGGATAACAATGAAATACTGGGTTATGAAGCCGTCTATTTAGGCGATGCGCGTGTGGCGAAATTCGGTGACGTTTCCACGGTGGATATTGTCAAATCCAACCAGGAAATCCTGACTGGCGACCGCCTGCTGGTGCCACCCAAGGAGACTTTCACATCCTATGTGCCGCATGCGCCTGTTACCCCAATTAGCGGTCGGATCATTTCCGTCTATGGCGGTGTTGCGGAAGCTGGGCAGAGCGCTATTGTCGCAATTAGCCGCGGTACCAGGGACGGCGTCGAGAACGGTCATGTTCTCGCCCTGTACCGCCATGGTGAAAAACTGCGGTCACGCCATGGCGAGGAAACGGACATTCAGCTTCCGGATGAGCGTTATGGGTTGGTATTCGTGTTCCGTACTTTTGAACGCGTATCTTACGCTTTGGTCATGCAGAGCAGTCGTCCGGTCAATGCCCTAGACGTCGTTCAAAACCCATAGCGGTTAGGAAATGCAAGCGCCCCAAGAACTTGAGTATTGGGTCGCGCTCAGCCTGATTCCAGGCCTCGGCGGGGAAAAATTCCGCCGCTTGCTGCAGGCATTCGGTCTGCCTGAGCAAGTTTTCGCGGCAAGCATTGCGTCGCTGAGGCAAGTCGTTTCAGAAAGCATCGCGCACGAAATCAGCCGGGGCATTGACCGCAGCAAAACCGCTACCTTGCTGACCTGGCTGGAAAACCCGCAAAACCGCATTGTTACCCTGTCCGACGCAGAATATCCGCCTGCTTTGCTGGAAATCCCCGATCCGCCACCCCTGCTTTATCTAAAGGGCCGCGTCGAACTGCTGGGCAAGCCGGGTATCGCTATCGTCGGTAGCCGGAATGCGACGCCCCAAGGTGAAAAAACCGCAGAGGCCTTTGCCCATACGCTGAGTGACGCCGGCTTGACGGTAATAAGCGGCATGGCGCTTGGCATCGATACCGCTGCCCATAACGGTGGGCTTGCCGGAGCAGCGCATAGCATAGCTGTGGTGGGCACCGGTCTGGATATTGTCTATCCGGCGCGCAATCGTCCCCTAGCGCACCGGCTTGCTGATGAAGGTTTGCTGGTTTCCGAATTTCCTCTGGGTACCCCGGCGATCGCCAGTAACTTCCCGCGTCGTAACCGCATCATCAGCGGCTTGAGTCGGGGTTGCCTGGTAGTCGAGGCCGCCTTGCGCAGCGGTTCTCTGATTACGGCGCGTCAAGCGGCAGAACAGGGCCGTGAGGTGTTTGCCATCCCCGGATCGATCCATTCTTCCCTGGCCAAGGGCTGCCATGCCCTGATCAAACAGGGCGCCAAGCTGGTAGAAAGTGCTCAGGACGTTCTGGAAGAGCTGAACTGGGCAGCACCCTCAGCGACACCCACCCTGACACCCGCCAACAGCCCAGAAGATGAGGGTTTGCTTGCGTTGCTTGGTCACGATCCCATAGCTATTGACGCGCTGGTCATTCGTAGCGGCTTGACGGCTGACGGGGTTTCGGCCATGCTGCTACACATGGAACTGGCGGGAAAAATCGCCTGTCTACCAGGTGGTTTATATCAGAGAATCAATTAGTTAATAATGTTTGAACTGCTCGTTTATTTATTCGAAAATTTTATCGTCGCCGAGATCCGTCCTGATGAGGAAATTCTGGCGCGAAAGCTTTCTGCCGCCGGTTTTGACAACGACAAGATCAATCTGGCGCTAGACTGGATTTCCGGACTTGATGCGTTGCCGCGCGACGGTTTTTCCGAAGCGCTAACAGGTAGCATGGCGCTGCGCTGCTTTGCCGAGGAAGAGCAAGCCAAGTTGGACGTGGAAAGCCGGGGCTATCTGGCTTTTCTTGAAGGCGCGGGCATTATCGGGCCAGCCCAGCGTGAATGGGTGATCGACCGCGCACTGGCACTTGATGATGAGGAAATCAGCCTGGACAAGCTGAAATGGATTGTCTTATTAATGCTCTGGAATCAAGGCCAAGTACAGGATTACCTATTTTTGGAAGACCTGCCTTCTGACGGCGAACGGCAAGTTCTGCATTAGCCCTACCCGTCTTTGCTTGCCATCACTGGCGTTTCTCCTTATTATTCGGCGCTTTACTCTTAATTAAGACAGCTTCTTAAAGGCACTATTCGCGCATGTCCGCCAAACTCCTCATTGTCGAGTCTCCCTCCAAAGCCAAGACGCTAAAAAAGTATCTCGGCAAGGACTTTGATGTCCTGGCTTCCTATGGCCATGTGCGCGATTTGGTGCCCAAGCAAGGCGCGGTTGATACCGAACACGACTTCGAAATGAAGTATGCCCTGATCGAACGCAATGCCAAACATATGGACGCAATCGCCAAAGCCGTCAAAGCCGCTGACTATATCTATCTAGCGACTGACCCGGATCGTGAAGGCGAGGCCATTGCCTGGCACCTGTCCGAAATACTCAAAGAAAAAAAGCTCCTTAAAAATAAGGAGCTAAAGCGGGTTGTCTTCCATGAGGTTACGCAGTCCGCAGTAGCCGCAGCGGTTGCCAGCCCCCATGATATTGCTATGGATCTGGTAAACGCGCAGCAGGCGCGGCGGGCGCTGGATTACCTGGTGGGCTTCAATCTGTCGCCGCTTCTTTGGAAAAAAATCAGTCCGGGCCTGTCTGCTGGCCGGGTTCAAAGCCCAGCGCTCAGAATGATCGTCGAGCGGGAAGAGGAAATAGAGAAGTTCCAGCCCCGCGAATACTGGTCCTTGCATTTCGACAGCCATAAAAGCAATCAGACCTTTTCGGCGCGCCTTATCGAGTTTAAAGGAAACAAACTCACCCAGTTTTCCGTAGAAAATGAGGCCGGTCAAAAGGAGATTATTGCCGCGCTTGCGGGCAAAGACGCCAAAGTTACCAAGGTGGACAAGAAGCGCAAGGCCCGCAATGCGGCAGCGCCTTTTACTACCTCCACTTTGCAACAGGCTGGCGTGCGCCAGTTGGGCATGACCACCGAGCGCGTCATGCGCACCGCGCAGCAGCTTTATGAAGGTATCGATATCGGCGATGGTGCCGTGGGTCTTATCACCTATATGCGTACCGATTCGGTCAATTTGGCGAACGAAGCCATCGACGAAATTCGCAAATACGTCGCCAAACAATTCGACAATACCTATCTGCCCGCTACCCCGCAACAGTACAAAGCCAAAACCAAAAACGCACAGGAAGCGCATGAGGCTGTTCGCCCCACCGCGATTGACCGCACACCGCAGTCAGTGAAAGCGTTTCTGACCCAGGATCAAGCCCGGCTGTATGAACTGATCTGGAAGCGGGCAATTGCCTCCCAGATGTCGCCCGCGCAGTTCGATACGGTTGCCGTAGATATCGCCGTGGGCGATGGTATTTTTCGCGCGACTGGCCAAACCCTGGCTTTTCCTGGCTTTCTCGCGGTGTATCAGGAAGAAGCAAGCGAGGATGAAGCTGGTGACGAAGCCGAAGCCAAAGTGCCGCCATTATCCGAAGGCGAATCCCTGCCGGTAGACAAGCTCTACGGCGAACAGCATTTCACCCAGCCGCCGCCGCGCTTCACTGAGGCCAGTTTGGTAAAAACTCTGGAAGAATACGGTATTGGCCGACCCTCAACCTATGCCAGTATTATCTCGACGCTGCAGGATCGTGAATACGTGCTGCTGGAGAAGAAGCGCTTTTCACCGACCCCCACCGGGCGCGTGGTGATCGGCTTCCTGACCACCCACTTTGCCCACTACGTTGATTACGATTTCACTGCCAAACTGGAAGACCGGTTAGACGATGTTTCCAATGGAGAACAGGTATGGACGCGCCTCCTCAGCGATTTCTGGAAAGACTTTTCCAGCGACCTTGCCTCTAAACAAGATGTTGGCCGCGGCGTTCCTTTGGACGAAAAGTGTCCGAAGTGCGGCGCACAGATTTTTTTGCAAGCCAGCAAGCGTGGTGTATTTTACGGCTGCTCCGCCTACCCGGAGTGTGACTATACGCGGCCTCTTTCCGGTGGCAATGAAGAAGGCCCGACCGTGCTTGGGCAAGACCCGGCCAGCGGTCAAAATGTGTTACTGATGAATGGCCGCTACGGCTGGTATGTCCAAATTGGCGAAACGCCAGAGGACAAGAAGATCAAGCCGCGCCGCGCAACTTGGCCCAAGCCCGTCCCGCTGGAAAATGCTTCACTGGACTTCGCATTAAAGCTGCTCTCCTTGCCGCGAGAGGTTGGCAAGCATCCTGAGACAGGTAAGCCGATTGTGGCAAATATAGGCCGTTTCGGACCGTATCTGCTGCACGATGACAAGTTCAAATCTATCCCCAAAAGCGACGACGTTTACGCCATCGAACTACCCCGCGCGCTGGAAGTCCTGGTCATGGAAAAAGAGCCGCGAGGGGGTACAGGGGGCACTTCTGGCGGTAAGGCTTTAGGCAACCATCCTGAAGACGGCAAGGCGCTGACGTTGATGAATGGGCGCTATGGCTGGTATGTAAAACATGGCTCAGTGAATGCCACCTTGCCTAAGGATGTTGACCCGGAAACCATCACGTTGGATGAAGCCGTAGAACTGGTTGCCGCCAAAGCTGCCAAGGGGCCTACAAAGGCCGTTAAAAAGCCTGTCAAAAAAGCCGCGCCTAAGAAAGCCGCACCTAAGAAAGTGGCTACCAAGAAACCGGCTACCAAGAAACCGGTCAAGACTGCTGTGCGCGCTGCTAAAAAAGCTGACTAGTCGTCCTTGAAAAAACTATTTTTTCGTCCACCACCGTAAAAACCTATTCAAATATTGGCCTCATTCCGCCACCTGCCGGCGCGGTGGCCCAACCTTCAGCCGGGTATTGATCGAGGAGAGCGTTTCACTCTCTTTTTCCAACGCGGTCTGTTGCATGGTCAGTGCATCAATACGTTCTTGCAATGTTTCAATGTTGTCGAGAATTTTCTGCAGATTTTCCGAGCGCTGTTCCAGCGCAGTTTTGTGTTCGCGGATTTGCATCATCAACGGTTCCAGTGCGCCACGCAGCCAGGCCTCGCTTTCATGGCGCGCTTGCTGGAACACTTGGTGCGCCTGGGTAACCAGGCCAATGTGAAATTTTTTGATGAGAAAATGCTTCTCGGTCATGATGTTCACCGGGTCGCGGCAGAAATCATCTGTTCGCTTGAGTAAATCCACCAGTTTTTCCCGGTAAATTTCCAGGGAGAGCGCCGGGGGAGCCTTCTTCTTAAAGCTGTGTTGGGCGTGGAAGCGCTGATAGGCTGCGTTGAGTAACGCCTTGATGCTGTGCGCCAGCGCATAAATTTTGTCGAAATCACGCCCCACCTGGCGCAGTAGGTTGTGCATTCCCTGGGTAAGACCGGATGTGGTCCAACTGCCTTCTATCGCCGCGCGGTTAGCCTGTAATATGTCTTCCAACCGAGCCTCCTGCAGGTGTGCCAGCAGCATATTCCCTTCCTTTACGATCAGCGAGCGCGTGATGTTGAAGTGCTGGACTGATTCGTCATAGGCATGTTTGTCTGCAATGACCTTGTTGCGCAAATCTTCTACGACACCCCGGTTTTTACCGCTGAGGGCGTTCAACTCGCGAAGCTCGTGGACAGTTGATGCAAGCTGCGTATCTACGCTCTGGAGAGAAGTATCCGCCATGGCACCGATCTCTCTTAACACCGACACATGCAATATATGTTGCTTCGCAGGGATGATCTGTTCGGCCAGCATTCTTTCCAGTGCGCCGATGCCGCATCGTCGCAACAGTGCGGCATCATCTCGAATCTTGGCTAGCAGCGCTTTTTGTGCCGAGACCGCCAGTACATGCGCTTGGGGAATATTCAGTTGACGTGCCGTGGTTTCCAGTTGGCGCCGGATAGTAGCTTCAATTTGAGCGGGCGATTTAAGCTCATCCCACAAAATATCGATTTTGTTGAGTATCGCAAGCCGGTGTTCCACATGCTGTTTGACGAAGGTATTCCAGATTTCCAGGTCAGACTTGGTCACTCCCGTGTCGGTGGCGAGTAAAAACAGCACGGCATGCGCATTGGGAATTGTGCTCAGGGTCAGTTCCGGTTCCGCGCCCAAGGCATTCAAACCCGGTGTGTCGAGAATGGTGAGCCCGCTTTGCAACAACGGGTGAGGATAATTGACCAGCGCGTAGCGCCAGGTGGGAATATCCACCAAGCCATTTTCCTTGACCATTTCCTGCAAAATCAGATCATCGCTGTTCCACAGGCCAAGCTGTTGCGCCTGCGCGATTGGAACCTGCTTGGTTTCGGCCACGGTTTGTAAGGCAGCCAGCATGCTTTCTGTGGAATCAATATCCAGGCTGATCTTGCTCCATTCCACCGGCATCTTTTTCAGTGTGTTGATGCTTTCATCGCGCAGGCGGGATTCGATGGGCAACAGGCGGATGTATGGCGCGTCTCGACTATCGTGGAATATTTCGGTGGGGCACATGGTGGTGCGGCCCACGTCAGACGGCAGCAGACGCTGCTTGAAATCGGCAAAGAAAAGCGCGTTGATGAGTTCGGTTTTCCCCCTGGAAAATTCTGCCACGAACGCCAACACCAAGCGGTCATGCTTAAGGGATTCCAGCAGGTCGTAGATGCGCAGGGATATACGGGGATCAAAGCGGCCGGACTTGTCGATCCATGCCTGATAGGCACCGACTGCGCCGATGAGCTCATCTCGCCAAATGCGGTAATGGGAGATTTCCTGCTCGAGGCGGTTGCTCATTAAGCGAGCAGGCTTTCCGGCGGATTGTTCGGGTGTTCGATTTCAACCACTTTGTGTCGTCCTTGGCTCCCCAGTTTAACGGTGATTTGCCGCAGGGGAACATTAAACGCTTCTGAGAGAAAAGCCGCGAGCGCTGCGTTTGCCTTTCCCTCGGCGGGCGGAGCGGCAATCTTGATCTTCAACGCGCCTCCGTGCAAACCGGCTACCGAGGTGACGCGCGCACCGGGTTGGATATGCAGCGTGAGCGTGAGGCGTTGCCCGGAATCGTCCAGGCGATACCAGGGATGAATCGTCATCGAGCTTATATTAGCCTCAGCACCATGGTTTCCAGCCACGCGACCGGTAGCATGATGATCAGCTGGCAGATAACGAAGACGGCCATGGGGGATAAATCCACACCGCCGATCGGCGGCAGAATTTTCTGAATAGGCCGCACGAATGGACTGCTCAAGGCATAAATCACCGGCGCGAGCGGAGAAAATGGATTAAACCAGCTCATCAAGGCCTGGATGAATACCAGACCAATCAGCAAATACAAACTCAGCTTGAACAAGTGTATGACTGCCAGCAGGGCAAATGCGAAAAATACACCGCTGCCTGCGACCAGAAAGGGGAAACCGCCCAGCCACTTGACGCCGAGCAGCAACAGGAATTCGAGCAGCCAGGCGATGAGCAATGTCGCTACATCTAGCCCAGCCACGGACGGGATAAGACGCCGTGCCGGCTTGACGGCGAAATCGGTCAACCCAACAACAAAATCGGCAAAAGGATTGCGGTACGGCGCGCGCAACAGCTGCATATAGAACCTCAGCATGAAGGCGATCAGAAAAAGATTCAGTACCGTTTCCAGCAGGAATTGCAGTGCATTATTAAACATGGCTCTCAGTTGATCCGGATGGCAAGTTGTAATTGTTGCACGGGCAAGCGCTTATTTGTTACCCAACTGGTCGCCCAGTTCGCGCGAGCGCTCGGCTGCCGCAAGCACGGCTTGCTTGATGCTGGCCTTTATGCCGGCAGCCTCCATTGCGTCGATGGCGCGTTCCGTGGTGCCACCCTTGGATGTGACGCGAGCGCGCAACACAGCGGTATCCTCTTCGCTCTGAATAGCCAGGCGCGTAGCGCCAAGGAAAGTTCCAAGGCTCAAACGGCGTGCGGTCGCGTCGTCGAAGCCTAATTCCAGCGCGACCTCCTGTAACGCTTCGATAAAGTAGAAGACGTAAGCCGGGCCGCTGCCTGAGATGGCAGTCACGCCGTCCATTTTCGCTTCATCATCAAGCCAGATGACTTCGCCAACAGCCTCCAACACCTGCCCAGCCTGCGAGCGCTGCATCTGGTTTACCCCTTCGAGTGCGTAAAGCCCAGTGATGCCAGCCATCACCAATGCAGGCGTATTGGGCATGGCGCGCACCAGCAAGGGGTAATTGCCCAGCCAGCGTGACAGGTCGCCAGCGCGCACCCCGGCCGCGATAGAAACAACCACTTGATGATGCAGCAAACCGCTCATGTCGGAAGCAACTTCGTGAAGCTGCTGGGGCTTAACGGCTAGCACGACAACCTCGCAGGTGAGGGCTTCTGCGCTCAGATCGATGTATGTTCGTATGCTGTATTGCTGTTCCAGCCGTTCGCGGGACTTCGGCGTGATTTCCACCACCCCGATATCGTTTGCCGCAAAGCCTTTTTGTATTAGCCCGCCAATAAGTGCGCTAGCCATGTTGCCGCCGCCGATGAAGGTAATACGCATGTTTTGAATTCCTTGTTTATTACCACGGGGAAACCTATTTTAACGAATTCCCTGTGAACCCCGTGGTTTATGGTTTTCTTCGGTTTCCGAAAATGGCCGACCCCACCCTGACGATGGTCGCACCTTCCATGATGGCTACTTCCAGATCATCCGACATGCCTATGGATAAGGTATCCAGCCCCAGACCCTGAGCATTCAGCTCATCCAGTAGTTTACGCAGTATCTGGAATTGAGCGCGCTGTTCCGCAATATCATCCGTTGGACGCGGAATCGTCATCAGGCCGCGCAATTTTAGGTGCGGGAGCCCCGCTGTCGCGTGGGCCAGCGTTGCCACGTCTTGCGGGGCAACACCGCTTTTGCTGCCTTCTCCGCTCACGTTTACCTGCAAGCAAATGTTGAGCGGCGGCAGGGCTTCAGGCCGGGCTTGCGCAAGACGCTCGGCAATTTTTACCCGGTCAACGCTATGCACCCAGGCGAAATTTTCCGCGATAAGCCGTGTTTTGTTGCTCTGGATCGGGCCAATGAAGTGCCACTCCAACGGCAAGTCGGTCAACGCCGTTATTTTACCCAATGCCTCCTGCAAATAACTTTCGCCAAAGGCGGTCTGCCCAGCTGCATAAGCTTCACGCAAGGCGTCGGCTGGCCAAGTTTTGCTTACCGCGAGCAGGTGTACGCCTTCCGCTACTCTGCCTGAATTCAATGCGGCTTGTGCGATACGCTTGTGTATTGCTTGCAAGGATTTCTCTATTATTGCCATAATGCTTTATAAGAGTCTGCAAATTGCCGCACTTGGCATAAGGTATGCTTGTTGGTCGCGCGGAGTGAGTTTCGCGTGCATCGGGGGATTATAAATGGAAATTTCTGAACTACTCGCGTTCTCGGTCAAGAATAAGGCATCCGACCTGCATCTTTCTGCGGGCTTGCCGCCGATGATTCGCGTCAATGGCGACATCCGCCGCATCAATCTCCCGCCGCTAGATCACAAAGGCGTTCACGACATGGTGTATGACATCATGAATGACGGCCAGCGCAAGTTCTACGAAGAAAACCTGGAATGCGACTTTTCATTTGAAGTGCCGAACCTGGCTCGTTTTCGTGTTAATGCGTTCGTGCAGAATCGTGGTGCGGGCGGGGTGTTCCGTACCATTCCTTCCAAGGTGCTAAGCTTGGAAGAGCTGGGCGCCCCGATGATTTTCAAGGAAATTTCCGATCAGCCGCGCGGCATCGTGCTGGTTACCGGCCCGACCGGCTCAGGCAAGTCGACCACGCTGGCCGCAATGGTCGATTACGTCAACGACAAAGAATTCGGGCATATTCTTACGGTGGAAGACCCCATCGAATTTGTGCATCAGAGCAAGAAATGTCTGATCAACCAGCGCGAGGTTGGGCCGCATACCCTCTCCTTCAATAACGCGCTGCGTTCCGCGCTGCGTGAAGACCCGGACGTGATTCTGGTGGGCGAGATGCGTGACCTGGAGACCATCCGTCTGGCGCTGACTGCGGCGGAAACCGGTCACCTGGTGTTTGGTACGCTGCATACCAGCTCTGCCGCCAAAACCATCGACCGTATCATCGACGTGTTCCCGGCGGCGGAAAAGGAAATGGAGCGTTCCATGCTGTCGGAATCCCTGCGCGCAGTTATCTCGCAGACGCTGCTCAAAACCAAGGACGGCAGTGGCCGCGTGGCGGCGCACGAAATCATGATTGGCACGCCGGCGATTCGTAACCTGATTCGTGAAAACAAAATCGCCCAAATGTATTCGTCGATTCAGACCGGCCAGAATGTCGGCATGCAAACACTCGACCAGTGTCTAACGGACTTGGTTCGTCGCAATGTAGTGGCGTCCAGCGAAGCGCGCTCCCGCGCAATGAACAAAGACAGCTTCGCTGGCTAAACCGGGTTTAATTCAAGGATAAGCGATGGAACGCGAACAAGCGCTCAAATTCATGCATGACCTGTTGCGAGTGATGCTCAGCAAGCGGGCCTCGGACTTGTTTATTACCGCAGGCTTTGCGCCGGCCTTGAAAGTCGACGGAAAAATTACGCCGGTGTCGAATCAGACACTGACACCGCAGCACACGCGGGAACTCGCCTACTCGATCATGAACGCCAAGCAGATTGCGGAATTCGAGGCGAGCAAGGAGTGCAACTTCGCCGTTGCGCCGCCAGACATCGGCCGTTTCCGCGTTAACGTTTTTGTGCAGATGGATCGAGTCGGTTTTGTCATGAGAACCATCACCACCACCATCCCCAAGTTCGAGGATTTGAATCTGCCCGAAGTGTTGCAGGATGTGGCGATGACCAAACGCGGCCTGGTGATCTTTGTCGGTGCGACCGGCTCCGGAAAATCCACGTCGCTTGCCGCCATGATCGGCTATCGCAACGAGAATGGCCACGACCATATCATCACCATCGAAGACCCGGTGGAATATGTGCATGAACACAAGAACTGCCTGATCACCCAGCGCGAAGTGGGGGTGGATACCGAGTCCTACCATGTCGCCTTGAAGAACACCTTGCGCCAGGCGCCGGATGTGATCCTGATCGGCGAGGTGCGTGACCGTGAAACCATGGAATACGCCATCGCCTTCGCCGAAACCGGCCACTTATGTCTCACTACCTTGCATGCCAACAGCGCCAACCAGGCGCTCGACCGGATTATCAACTTCTTCCCCGAAGAACGGCGCCAGCAACTTCTGATGGATTTGTCGTTGAACCTCAAGGCGTTTATTTCCCAACGGCTGATTGCCAAGAAGGAAGGGCCGGGCCGTGTCGCCGCCGTGGAGATCATGCTCAATTCTCCATTTGTCTCCGACCTGATTTTCAAGGGTGCCGTGCATGAACTCAAAGAGATCATGGCAAAGTCTCGCGAAATGGGCATGCAGACTTTCGATCAGGCGCTATTCGACATGTACGAGGCCGACCATATCAGCTACGAAGATGCCCTACGCAATGCCGACTCGCTCAACGACCTGCGCCTGAAGATCAAGTTGCACGGCAAGGAAGCTAAGGACAGGGACATGTTGTCCGGGCTGGATCATCTGGATATTGTTTGACAGCAATACCACGGAGCACAGAGTTTAGGACAAGCGTGCATCCCCGATGCGGCTGACTAACAGGTGGGCAAGCTCGGCGAACTTTTCGTTCAATATAAACTCTTGCAGCAAGATGTCGCGTCAGCCCACATGACCCGGATTTAGGTATTGATCTTGTGGCCTATTTCAGCAAAAGCAAAAAAGCTACAACTATCCAAGTTAAAGTCAACCTCGCCCACTTGCCTTGTGCATTCAGTGTTGTGCTGGCGTGGAAAATGAGACAGAAGGTTTGATCTACGAAACAAGGTCTAAGCCTTAAGGGTGCGTTTTGGTGACGAGGATGCCTTCTGGTGCGGGGGGCGCTTCTAACCTGCCCCGGCCTGTTTCTACTCGGGTTGGGTGTACGGCCCACGCGAACTGTCGGGAAATTTTACACACCGAGCCCGCGCGGCCCGCCTATTTTACTAGGGATTGCTGTAACTCATTGTAATTACACGTTTACCATTTTGATGGCACGCTTTGTGCTTTAACATTAGCGTAATATCGAGGTTTGGACTTCAGAAAGACAGAAATGCTTACTTCTTGAGCCTAGTAATAGATTGATGTGTTGTAACTTTAATATGGAGAATGATAATGAATATTTTAAAATTAAAAAATTTAGTTGCCATGACTGTGCTGGGCTTGTTCGGCATGGTCGGCGTAGCTAATGCGCACATAGTAGCCTTTGGTTGGAAAGATAATGGCAATGGCTCAATCACCATGTTCGGTGAGCATTGGCATGGCGATCAGAGTGTGCCTTCGTCTGACAATGGTGGCGTCAGGATCGGTGTCTATGGTACCAACGATGCCTTATGGCCAGTGTTCCAGTGGACAGGTGTGATGAACAACCAGGGCGGCACCATCGCGGGAATGAACGCCATGGTAACAGGTGGCATAATTGACGGCTATGCTACAGAGCCGGTCAATTTTAGTAATTCAGCATCTGATAATGACTGGTTTTTCACCAACCCCCTGGTGTTGGGTAATGGTACCTGGGGGCTGTTTACTGGCACCAACTGCTGTATCGATCAGATGAGCGCTCCTGGGCAATTCGTTATCACGGGGATTTCCAGCGTTCCTGGCGGTACGGGTCCTGGTCAGGTTGGTGGTCAAGTTCCTGAGCCGGCCACCTTGGCCCTGCTCGGTCTTGGTATGGCCGGTATGGGTGTGATACGTCGTCGTAACAAGGCATAAGCCAAACGATTAGTGCCGGAAATCTTTACATGTTTACGGCGGCCAATGGCCGCCGTTTTCTTTATTCTAGCCTTATGACACCAGCGTCAGACCGCAAGTTATTGGAGGCTACCTAACTGACTCTCGATCGCTACCCGTTTTTTCGTAAATCATATTCATCCTGCAACCCCATCCAAAACTGGACGGAGGTGCGAATACCTTGGATGGGCGCAGCGCAGTGCCAGCCGTAATGGAGCGTTTTCCCAGAACAATTTCATTGATGCGGCGCGATGGTACGCAAATTTCGCCTGGATGAATATTTTTTAGTTTTCCCATCGGTTCGCCTCAATCCGCTGTTCAGTGTAATCCGCAATATCAAACCCGCCGACCATTCGCTGCCCACACGAAAAATTGGCGTTCATCGGTGGTTAGCTATTCTTGGATTATCCCTCTGCGTACTCTGTGGTTAAGGCTTTTCCGGACTTTTCACCTTCCGCATCGACCCTGCCACAACCTTGAACTCGTACAACCGGCACTCCAGCGCGCCGTTGAACAGCGGCGTTTTGCGCGATGGCGTCAGCCGGATAAATTTTGGCAGCCTGAGATCACCGGTAAAAATATATGCGCGCCAGCCGGCAAATTTCTGTTTCAGTACATCCCCCAGTTTTGGGTATAGCTCCGCTAGCTCTTGCAGGTCGCCGATGCGCACGCCGTAGGGTGGGTTAGTGACGAGGATACCTTCCGGCGTGGGGGCGGACACTTCCAGCACATTGACTTGCTTGATTTGCACCACTTCCTGCAAGCCTGCCGCCATTAGATTTTCTTGCGCGGCTTTCAGCGCATCGCCGTACAGGTCGCTTCCATAAATCGGCTGCGGGCTTGGAACCAGCTGTTTGGCCTGTGCTTCAGCACGCATTTTTTCCCAAGCAGCAGCATCGAAATTATGCAGCCTTTCAAAAGCGAAATGCCGGCTAATGCCCGGTGCGATATTGAGCGCCATCTGCGCGGCTTCCATCAGGAAAGTGCCGCTGCCGCACATCGGATCGAGCAAGGGAATGCCCGGTTGCCAGCCGGCCAGTTTCAGAATTCCGGCTGCTAGGTTTTCTCGCAAAGGCGCTTCCACGCTGTGTTTGCGTAGCTTGCGTTGAAACAGCGCGATACCAGAGGTGTCTAGGTAAAGCGTGAACTGCCGGTCATTCAGGAAGGCGTGAATGCGGATGTCCGGGTCGTCCGTGTTCACGCTGGGGCGCTCGCCTTTAAGTTCGCGGAACTTGTCGCATACCGCATCCTTGATGCGTAGTGTGGCAAAATCCAGGCTATTCAGCGGGCAGTGCTGCGCCGATACTTTGACCATGATGGTGCGATTCACGTCGAACCATTCCGGCCATGGCAGCGCGTAGACGGTTTTGTAAATGTCTTCTTCGGTTTGGTAAGGGTGGGTGGCGACCTGCCACAGAATGCGGCTGGCTATGCGGCTATGCAGATTGGCACGGTAGCATAACTGGAACTCGCCCTTGAAGCTGACCCCGCCTTGCGTGGGAATCACGGCGCTGGCGCCCAGGCCAGTTAATTCCTGGCGCAAAACGTCTTCCAGTCCGCGTGGACTGGTGGCGAAAAACTGGTGAGTGGTTTGGCTCATGGTGGGCGTAAAGTATCCGCGTTAGAATCCACGCATACTACTACAGGTGCCTTACAGGAAGAGATATGAGCAACTTGGCAGAGTTATTGAAACAGCATCTGGACAAGCCGGAAAAGGTTCTCTATAGCCAGTTCGAAAACGATGTTTGGCGTGATTATTGCGCCGGTGAAGTGGGTGGGTTGGCTGCGCGCTGGCAGCAGGCGTTTCGCGAGAACGGCTTCGAAAAAGGGGACCGTATTGCGCTGTGCGTAAAGAATAGCGTCAATTGGGTGGCCATCGATCAGGCAGCGCTCGGGCTGGGTTTGGTGGTGGTGCCGTTATATGTGAGCGACAACCCTGAAAGCGTGGCCTGGTGCATTTCCAATTCCGATACGCGTCTGCTGGTGCTGGACAATATGCGCATGCTGGAAACTATCGGGCGCACGCTGGAAAAGCCGCCCATCATTGTGTGCCTTCAGGGTGGGACGGTCGCGCCTGCGGTCAGTGTTGCCGACTGGGTGCCCAAAACGGCGGGCCTATTTGAGGTGATGAAACTGGAGCCGGATGCGCTTGCCAGCATCATCTACACGTCCGGCACCACTGGCCGCCCCAAAGGGGTCAAGCTTTCCCACCGCAACATCTTGGCCAACGTCAAGGCAATGTTGCAAATTGTAAAAGTCCATGATACTGATTCATTACTTTCTGTGCTGCCCTTGTCCCACACTTTCGAGCGCACTTGTGGTTACTACGCGCCACTGGCCGCTGGGGCCAAGGTGGCTTATGCGCGCGGCATTGCGCAACTGGCGGAAGATCTGGCTACGCACCATCCCACTATCTTGATCGCCGTGCCGCGCGTGTTCGAGCGTTTCCTGGCGCGGGTCGAGGAAAAACTGTCCGCCTCGCGGGCCAAGAAGGTGCTGTTTCGGTTAACGGTCAAACTCGGCTGGCGCATGTTCAAACATCAGGCCACCTGGGCAGAGCGCCTGCTCTACACCAAATTGCATAAGCTGGTTGCTACGCCTATTCTGGCGCGCCTGGGCGGGAATTTGCGTCTGGCGGTAGTCGGCGGTGCAGCGGTCGAGGCGCGCATTTCCCAGGCATTTATTGGGCTTGGACTTCCCCTGATCCAGGGCTATGGCCTGACCGAAGCTTCACCCGTGGTGGCCGCCAATTGTGTGGAAGACAACGAGCCATTCTCGGTGGGACGGCCATTGCCCGGTGTAGAAGTACGTCTCAATGAAGTGCATGAATTGCTGGTAAAAGCGCCTTCGGTCATGCTTGGCTACTGGCGTAATCCGGAAGCCACAGCAGCGGTGCTGTCTGAAGACGGCTGGCTGAACACCGGCGACCAGGCCGATGTCCATGACGGCCGCATTTACATCAAAGGCCGTACCAAGGACATTCTGGTGCTGTCCAGCGGCGAGAAATTACCGCCGGGCGAGGTGGAAATGGCCATTCTCGATGATCCAATATTCGAGCAGGTCATGCTGGTGGGCGAAGGGAAATCTTATCTGGTGCTGCTGGCAGTGACCCAGGAAACCGACGAAAAGATTTTGCTTGCACGGGCCAACGCGCAGCTCAAGCATTTCCCTCGCTGGGTCAGGGTGCGGCGCGTGGTGGTGTTCAGGGAACCCTGGACGGTAGAGGCGGGGCTACTCACACCGACATTGAAAGTGAAGCGCAATGTGCTTGCCGAATGCTTTAAAAAGAACATCGAGCAGGCTTACCGAATCTAGATGGACAAATTTTGCCACAAAGATCACAGGGTAAAAGCGGATTGTTTTCTCTGCGCCCTCTGTGATTAAAGCTTTTTGTTTAGAAAGGCTTCACTACCACTAAAATCACCACCGCAGTCAGAACCAGCACAGGAAATTCGTTGAACCAACGGTAGAATACGTGGCTACGCCGGTTGAGATCCTCCCGGAATGCCTGAACCAGTTTGCCGCAGTACAGATGGTAGCCGACCAGGGCGGCCACCAGCACAAGCTTGGCATGCAACCACCCGCCCGTAATGCCAAAACCCAGCCACAGCCATAAGCCGGACGCCAGTGCCAGAATACTCAAAGGCGTCATAAAGCGGTACAGCTTGCGCTCCATGGTTTTCAGGCGCTCCGAGGTGGCAGCGTCATCGGTCATGGCATGATTCACAAAAAGGCGCGGCAGATAAAATAACCCGGCGAACCAGGACACGACCATGATGATATGAAAGGCTTTGAGCCAGAGCATTGAATTTCCCCAAGTTGCGCACCATTTACATTCGGTGCCTTCGACGTACCCTGCGAAATATAACCTATCAACCTCAAAATGTCGTTTGCCGAACGTTTGAAAAAATACCGTCCCAGCCCGGTCACCCTGATTATGTTGGGGCTGATTGCCTATGTCTGGTTCCGCCCACCCGCTTGGGTAACCGATGAACAGCAGGTTGCGCCGCAGTTGCTGGTGAGGCTAACGGATGGCCGCATGCTGAACCTGGCCGACCTGCGCGGCAAGGTGGTGCTGGTAAACTTTTGGGCGACATGGTGCCCTTACTGCCGCCATGAAATGCCAGCCATGCAGCGTTTCTATCAGGATTACAAGGATAAAGGTTTTGAGCTGCTGGCTTTAAGCCAGGATGAAGACGCCGCGAAGGTTTTCCAGTTCCTGCGCGACGAAGGGTATAGCTTCCCGGTTGCTATGGAGGCGCCAGGAACCAGCGCCGCTTTCGGCGGCGTCACCAAGCTACCCACCTCGTTTGTGATCGACAAGCACGGTATGGTGCGCAAAAAGATCAGCGGACAGATGCATTACGCACGGCTGGAGGAGCTGGTGTTGCCGTTACTCAAAGAATAACGCAGGGTCTTAGGAAATCGCTTGTTCGAAGCGGTATACCGCAAGGCTACCAAGCAGGTTGGGCAAGAAGCTGATGGCCTGTCCATGATTCATTACCAACCGCTCCAGAATATGCACGCCGTGGCCGTTGCAGAAGGTCTCGAAATCTTCCAGCGTACACAGGTGGACGTTGGGTGTGTCGAACCACTGGTAAGGGAGTTCGGTGGAAACCGGCATATGGCCCTGCAATAACTGCCAGCGATGGCGCCAGAAGCCGAAGTTGGGGAAGGTAACGATGCCCTGCCGCCCCACACGCAGCATCTCGCGGATAATCACCTCGGTGTTATGCATGGCTTGCAGAGTTTGCGACAGGATGACGTAGTCGAATGAACCCGATTCGAAAATTGACAGTCCGGCTTCTAGGTTCATCTGGATTACGTTCACGCCATTTTTTACGCAGGCGACAATATTGTCGTCAGCGATCTCCACGCCGTAGCCCTTTACCCCGCGTGCTTGTTGCAGATATTGGAGCAAGGAGCCGTCGCCGCAGCCCAGGTCGAGCACTTTGGCGCCGGTGTTGACCCAGCGGGCGATGGCGGCAAAATCCGAACGGGCGGGGGACGCAATAATCCCGTTCATTTTGTCACCCCTGCGGCAACATTATTCATGTATGCACGCATTAAGTCGTGATAGTGCGCCTCAGGCATCAGGAAGGCGTCATGGCCATGCTTGGAATGGATCTCCGCGTAACTCACAGTGCGTTCGTTATCCAGCAGCGCCTTGACGATTTCGCGTGAGCGGTCCGGCGCAAAACGCCAGTCAGTGGTAAACGACACCACCAGGAAATTTGCCTTGGCCGGTTTCAGCGCAGTGCTGAGATTGCCTACTTCGTGATGGTGCGTGGGATCGAAATAATCCAGCGCCTTGGTCATCAGCAAGTAAGTGTTGGCATCAAAACTTTCGGCGAATTTGTCGCCCTGATAACGCAGGTAGGACTCGATTTCGAATTCCACGTCGTAGCTGAAATTGAAGGCGCCGGAACGCAGGATGCGCCCAAACTTGGTGCCCATGACATCGTCGGACAGGTAGGTAATGTGGCCGAGCATGCGTGCCAAACGCAAGCCGCGCTTGGGGGTCACGCCGTGCGCGTAATAATCACCGCCATGAAAATCAGGGTCGGTCAGAATTGCCTGACGCGCCACGTCGTTGAACGCAATGTTCTGCGCAGTCAGCTTGGGCGCAGCGGCAATCACCAGCGCATGCGCTAGCCGCTCTGGATAAGCGATCGACCATTGCAACACCTGCATGCCGCCCAAACTGCCGCCGACGATTGCGGCAAAACGCTTAATGCCCAACTGGTCGGCGAGCCTCGCTTGGGTTACTACCCAGTCGTCCACTGTCACCACCGGAAAGCTTGCTCCAAAAGGCTTGCCGGTCTTGGGATCGATGCTGGCCGGGCCGGTAGAGCCGTGGCAACCGCCCAGGTTGTTAACCCCAATAACGAAAAAGCGTTCCGTATCAATCGGCTTGCCGGGGCCGATGATGTTGTCCCACCAGCCGGAGTATTTGTCGTTTTCGGAATAAACGCCCGCTACGTGATGATTGCCGGATAGCGCGTGACACACCAGAATCGCGTTGGACTTGTCGGCATTCAGCGTGCCGTAGGTTTCATACACCAGCTCGTAGCTGTCCATGACAGCACCGCTGCGCAGCGTAATCGGTGTAGAGAAACGCGCCACCTGGGGCGCGACAATGCCGACTGAGGATAAGATATCTGTCATGAGGCTTCAATAATCGTGTGCGGGCAATTATAGCGTCCCGCACATAAAAAAGGGCGCCCGATTGGGCGCCCTTAACTCTCGGATGATTTGAGAGGAGGAGGACTTAAACTAACCGAAGCTCAGATCGTGTAAGCACGCTCGCCATGTTCGGTCACATCCAGACCTTCGCGCTCGGATTCTTCCGATACACGCAGCCCGATGGTGACGTCGACAATCTTGTAGCAGATGAACGCTACGACCGACGACAACACCATGACCGTTAACACTGCTTGCGCCTGAATCCACAACTGAGGGAGGATCTCGGTATCGGTCGGTACATTCTTGATGTAGTCCATGATACCAGTGCCGCCCATTTTCCAGCTGTTGAACACGCCAGTAAGCAGGGCGCCCAGGATACCGCCAACGCCATGCACGCCGAACACATCCAGCGCATCGTCAGCACCCAGCAGTTTCTTCAACCCGGTGACACCCCACAGGCAAACTACGCCAGCCAGCGCGCCGATTGCTAGTGCGCCGCCCACGCCGACCCAACCGCAGGCCGGGGTGATCGCTACCAGACCCGCTACGGCACCTGAAGCAGCACCCAGCATGGAAGGTTTGCCTTTGGTCAACCATTCGGCAAAGGTCCAGGCCAAGGCAGCAGCAGCAGTAGCGTTCAGCGTATTGACGAAGGCCAGCGCAGCCGTACCGTTGGCTTCCAGCGCAGAACCTGCGTTGAAACCGAACCAACCCACCCACAACAGCGAAGCGCCGATCATGGTCATGGTCAGGCTATGCGGCATGAAGGCTTCCTTGCCGTGGCCGATACGCTTGCCAATCACGAAGGCACCGACCAGGCCGGCCATCGCTGCATTGATATGCACCACGGTACCGCCAGCGAAGTCCAACGCGCCTTTCTGGAACAACCAGCCTGCCTTGGCGGTTTCAGTCGCCAGCGTAGCCGCATCCTTGATGGCATCCGGGCCGGTCCAGAACCACACCATGTGTGCCATAGGCAAGTAGGCGAAGGTGAACCATAGGGCGGAGAACAACAGCACCGCAGAGAACTTCATGCGTTCAGCAAAAGCACCAACAATCAGTGCCGTGGTGATAGCCGCGAAGGTCGCCTGGAAAGCGGCGAACACGAACTCGGGGATCACTACGCCCTTGCTGAAGGTGGCTGCGTTAGCAACGCTGCCGGTGGCTGGGTCGAATATGCCTTTGAGGAATAGACGATCGAAGCCGCCGATAAAGGCATTGCCTTCGGTGAACGCCAGCGAGTAGCCGTAGATGGCCCACAACACGGTGATCAGTGCGAAGATCGAGAACACCTGCATCAGCACCGACAGCATGTTTTTGCTGCGCACCAGGCCACCATAGAACAGCGCCAAGCCAGGGATGGACATCATAATCACCATCATGGTGGCGACGATCATCCAGCTGGTGTCACCCTTGTTAGGGCTAGGTGCAGGGGCTGCAGCAGCGGCCGGAGCAGCAACAGCGGGTGCCGCCGTCGGCGCAGCTGGCGTCGCGGTAGGAGCAGCAGCCGGGGCCGCTTCAGGGGCAACAGCGGCTGGAGCGGACGCCGGAGGCGCTGCTTCTTCCGCTAGGATGGTGCCGGAGAAGCCCAGCACACCTAACATAGCCAAGGCAGTTAATAAGCGTTTCATCATGGCCTCCTTAGAGCGCTTCCGTACCGGTCTCGCCGGTACGGATACGCACAACTTGTTGTAGATCGAACACGAAGATCTTGCCGTCACCAATCTTGCCGGTGTTGGCAGCCTTCTCGATGGCTTCGATCACTCGGTCCAGCATATCGGCCTGGATGGCAGCTTCGATTTTTACCTTGGGTAGGAAATCAACCACGTATTCAGCGCCGCGGTAGAGTTCTGTATGCCCTTTTTGCCGCCCGAAGCCTTTGACTTCAGTGACAGTGATACCCTGTACGCCAATGGCGGACAGCGCCTCACGCACTTCGTCAAGCTTGAACGGCTTGATGATTGCAGTTACGAATTTCATGGTTAACTCCTTGAAGTTTTACACGGCGGGTGCAAGCCGCCGCAGGGAATTAGAAGGTCTTTACAAATGTCAGGGCTAAACGTCCATCGGCAACTTTTTTAGGGGAACTGCCCCACACATAGACATTGTTACCACCCGCGTCTGTGAGCTTGCCGTTGGTATCGGTGTAGGCCAGTGTCACGGTGCCATAGCCGAAGTCTTTGCTGACACCCAGCTTCCAGTCGTCATAGGAGGCATCGGTATAATTCTTTACTTTCTGGTGGCCGTAATGGGCAAGTAAAGACAAGGTGTCTGACATGGGATAGGCTACCGATAGGTCGACATAGTCGCTGCCCTTGGACTTTTGATTGGCGCTTACACCCAAGCCACCTGGCCCTCCCCAGCCGATAAAATAGTCAGAGGCGGCATAGCTGTACTTGAGGGACACATATTTCCAGCTACCAGCGACGTAAACTTCGGTGGTATCGGGTTTGGTGGCACCCGAAATTTGGCTGCCGGGATAGTTGTAAGTGATGACACCCAGGTCATAACCGAGATCACCTGAAGAACCCTTGAAACCACCATACAGGTCAACTTCCAGGCTGCTATTGTCCTTAAAGCCGCCCTCTTTCACCCAACTAACATTGGAGGCCCAGGTTCCCAGGTAGATGCCGCTTGTGTGGCTGTAGTCAAAGCCGCCCTGAACGGCCGGTGTATGTTGGGTTTGAGTTATGCCACGAAAGATATAATCGGTGGTCAGCCCGAAGTTGCCGGTTACGGTGTGCGGACTGGCCGGAGCGGCGGGGGCTGCGTCAGCAGCGATGGCGGGAGCAGCGGCGGCGAAACCAGCGAATAACAAAATGTAAGTAGCAGTGCGCATGATAAATTTCCTCATAAAAAATGGTGAAAGCAATATTGCTGCCTATCTCTTTAGCACACACCGTGCCAGATATAATTTCTTTTATATACAGTAACTTATAAAAGTTATGCCCGATAATGGAAGTAAGCGGCACCAAAAAATGGCGTCTGAAATTTGCTTGGCACCAATTTAGTGCTAATCAATAAGGGCGGGTGGAAGAAGTTTTTTGCTAAACTACACAAAACCATGTCACAAGGACATCATCATGTTGAACCCGAAATTTCTCGATGAGATTAGCGTCAAAATTAAGGAAGCCGTGGCACAAAGCCCTGCTAAAGATCTGGAGAAAAACCTTCAGGCCACCTTACAAAGCGTGTTTAGTCGCCTCAATCTGATTACCCGCGAAGAGTTTGATGTGCAGCAGGAAGTGCTGCTGCGTACGCGCGAAAAATTAGCTGCTCTGGAGGCGCGAGTTGCTGCCATGGAAGATAAGCACAGTGCGGAGTAAGGGCAGCACCTTGATTTTCCTTCCTCACGCTTCACCATTTATTTCTCACAACTAAGTGGCTATCGCCGTCCTCCATAGCCGCGCGCTTGATGGTATGAACGCGCCGCCGGTAACGGTGGAAGTTCATCTGGCCAATGGTTTGCCCAGCTTTACACTCGTTGGTTTGCCCGAAGCGGAAGTAAAAGAAAGTCGCGATCGGGTGCGCGCGGCTTTGCAAAATGCGCGTTTCGAGTTCCCAGCCCGACGCATTACCGTTAACCTCGCCCCCGCTGATTTACCCAAGGAAAGCGGGCGCTTCGACCTACCCATCGCGCTCGGCATCCTGGCGGCATCCGGCCAGATTCCGGCAGACAAACTTGGCCAGTACGAATTTGCTGGTGAGTTGGCACTAACTGGCGAACTGAGGCCTATTCGCGGGGCGTTGGCCATGACTTTCAGCGCTGCACACAGCGGCAGAATTTTTGTGCTGCCACGCGAAAATGCGCCGGAAGCTGCCTTGGTAAAGGGCGCGACTATCCTGCCAGCGACCAGTCTTCTCGCGGTGTGTGCGCACTTAGCCGGACATGAATTGCTCAGTCCTTTCAACGACGCGCCGGAAAGTGTCGCCCCGGACTACCCCGATTTCAGCGACGTAAAAGGGCAGACGCACGTCAAGCGCGCCCTGGAAATTGCTGCCGCAGGTGGCCACAGCGTTATCATGGCCGGGCCGCCCGGCACCGGAAAATCCATGTTGGCAGGCCGCTTCCCCGGCATCCTGCCGCCCATGACGGACAGTGAGGCGCTTGAGGCTGCCGCATTGCAATCTTTGGGCAGCGGTGGCTTCGATACCCGCTACTGGCGGCGCCGGCCTTTCCGTTCACCGCACCATACGGCCTCCGGCGTGGCATTGGTGGGCGGTGGCAGCAATCCCAAGCCAGGTGAAATTTCGCTCGCCCACAATGGCGTTTTGTTTCTCGACGAGCTGCCCGAGTTTGACCGCAGGGTGCTGGAAGTCCTGCGCGAACCGCTTGAGTCCGGCACCATCACAATTTCGCGCGCAGCGCGCCAGGCCGATTTTCCTGCCAGATTCCAACTGGTTGCTGCCATGAACCCCTGCCCCTGCGGCTACCTTGGTCATGCCAATGGAAAGTGTCGCTGTACGCCCGATCAAGTGGCACGCTATCGTGGCAAAATTTCCGGCCCGCTAATGGATCGCATCGATCTGCACATTGACGTGCCAGCCCTGCCGGAAGACGAGTTGACCGGCCAAGCGCAAGGCGAGTCGAGCGCGGCTATCCGTACACGGGTGACATTGGCGCGAACGCGACAACTGGAGCGGCAGGGGAAAGCCAACGCTGTGCTCAACACCAAAGAAATTGACCGCTGGTGTACGCCGGATGCGGCGGGGGCCGCGCTGCTCAAGCAAGCTATCAGCCGGTTGAACTTATCAGCCCGCGCTTATCATCGCATTTTGAAAATCGCACGCACCATTGCTGATCTGGCTGGTGCAGAAAATCTGAGTACGCAACACATTGCAGAGGCAATCCAGTACCGCCGCATTGATCGTGCCGGTTAAACGGCCTAGTTTTCGCCGCGCCGCGCCACGTCTAGCGCAGTGCGGAAGTGAGGCGTTTCCGTGATGAAGTGAGATAAGGCGAATGCAGCGGTCGGCTGCATGTGGATGCATACCATTTGCACGTTGACGGCTTGGCACGCGCGTGCCAACGCATTGAGCCAGCCGTAGTAAACCGGGTCGATAACTGGCAGCTCTGCCAAATCGTAATATAGGCGTTGGGTTTTTGTGCGTTGCATGCGATGAATAACCCCCTCGATCAAATCGCCCTGGTTGCCAATATCCAGGCTGCGCGTCGGCTCCAGCAGAAAATCTCCGCTGCCGATAGGGGTCAGATGAATACCGGAGATTGCCATTATGCCTTGGTGTTAGACACCTGGACGCCCAACCGGCGGAAGGCTTCTTTTAACCCATCGGACAGGCTGGCTCGCGTTGTCACGTTGCCAAGGTCGATATTGAGACTGGTCAGTGCACGCGCAATTTCAGGCCGGATGCCGGTCAGAATTGCGTCTGCTCCCATCAACTGCACGGCGCGCACCATCTGGATCAAGTGGTGTGAGACTTGGGAGTCAATCGAGCGCACGCCGGTCACATCCATCACCACTGCACTGGCGCGATCCGCAGCGATACGGTTCAACAGCGCTTCCATCACGATCATGGTGCGGCTGGAATCCAGCGTACCGATGATCGGCAGCGTCAACACGCCATCCCAGATTTCGGTGATCGGCGTGGAAGTTTCGCGTAATTCTTCCTGTTGCGCGGTTATGGTGTTTTCTTTTTCCTCAAGATAGGTCTGGAAAACTGACAGGGTCAGCTCGTTGAATACCGCGGAAAGCAGCAGCAGGATGGACCGCATGTCATCGATATTCAACTGCTTATCTTCTTGCAAAGATTCGATCAGGCAACGCTGCAAAAACTGGATATAGCGCACGAAGTCTTCCATACGCCCACCGCGCGCCAGGATCTGCTTTGACATATTGCCGAAGAATCCACGCAGCGCATTGAATGCTGGCAAGTGGTGATCGAGAGGGTTGTTGGAATCCAGCAATACCACCATGAGTTCCAAGAACTCCAAACTGAAATCGGTAATCTCGTCGGTGCTCATCAGGTTACTGGTACCGAACACTGAATGCCCCTGCGTTTCGATGGCGTCCGAGATGTGGCCGATTTGCAGCTTGAGCTGTTCGATCAATAGTTTGTTCGCCTGCGTAACTTTTTTAGCCATTCTTTAGTCTCCTCTCGTGCCCGGCAATCTTGCGATTCATTCTTTATCCGATTTTCACAACACACAGTGATTGGTCATCAGAAGCCCGTCCCATGATATTGCCCAGCAAATAGGCGATAATCTGGGGATGTTGATTGAACAGCCCCGGGAATGACTCAAATTTCCAGCTTCTCCTTATTCCGTCGCTTGCGGTGACGATGGTACAGCGTTTCTCGTACTTCAACTTGTTGCTCTGCGGCGTCTTGTGTTCTTTGCCCAGTACCCCTGGTGCAAAAGTCAGATTTTGCAATTTCTCCGCGGTATAAAAATAGGCCCCCATATCTCCCACACCCATAACCTCTACCGACTTTTCAGCAAGGTCCACTGTGCCGCTAATGGCCACGGCCCCGCGCGTTGGCGCCAGTTGGCGGTCGGCCTGCATCAGCACCGCCGCTGCGCCGTCGCCACGCACCAAACAGCCCGCCAGATTATCTACCGACTCGTGCGCGCCCTGGCCATGCCCCAAGCCGTCCAGGTGCAACCAGCGCAGTCGATCCCCGTCTTGCAACATGTAAACCCTGTCGCCATTATAGCGATCCTCCCCAAGCGCCCGCGCAAACAGGCCCAGCGTCACCTTTGGCCCAAAAATGCCAGGCATATCGGCATCTTTTTTCACGCCGCCACGGCCATTCAGCCAGAAGCGTACCCAGAACAGGCTGCCATGCCATTTTTTCTCTTTATCATCCTGCGGCTGCACCGAATACACCGCCGACTCGTCCGATAAGCGGCGAATACTACCCAGCCCTTTTCCCAGCGTATTGGTGGTGGAAAATCCATCTTGCTGCGCCAGTACCAGGTTAGATATCCCCGGCCCGAAATCCAACGCCACCAAATCCAACGCAGGACCTGGCTGCTGCCAGATCTGCAGCAACCCTTTGCTTCTGGCGTGCTTGACCTGATTGCTGACCAACTCCGCTGCTACCAGCGCCATGTTCTGCCGGCGGCCATCGTTAAACCCCATGCGTCGTGCCGTAGATTGCAAACGCGAGCGAAACAAAATGCCTTCGCTCTCATTGGCAATCGGGTTGTTGTACAGCAGTTTGCACTCTTCATAACTATTCAGGCCTGTCACACTGCCGCCTCAGGCAAGAAATGTTCGTATGAGATAATACCATCAGCATCACAGGATGAAACTGCAATTCTGCCGCGTCCCCCACGTTTGGCTTCGTACAAGGCATCGTCGGCACGGTGAATAAAGTTCTCCAGATTGCCATCACAGGGCCTGTCAGCCGATATTGTGGCTATGCCAATACTGACCTTGTTTGTCATGGCAGCCAGCACTTGCTGGGCACGTTTACATGCAATGGGGGTATCGGCAAAGATCAGGGTGGCAAATTCATCACCACCGAAGCGAAAAGCCAAGTCGACCTCCTGACGGGTAGCTGCAAGCATTGCTTGCGCCATTTTGTTCAGATAGGTATCACCATACTGGTGACCGAATTCATCGTTGATCTGCTTAAAATAATCAAGATCGAAAAGGAGCAGCGACAGGATTTCGCCCGGCTGGCGTAGTGTTCGGTGGAACGCCTGAGCCAGTTTTTCGTCGTAGGCGCGGCGATTGAACAAGCCTGTCAGCGCATCCGTTTCAGATTTGCGTACGCTTTCTCCAAGTTCTGCCTGGCGCTTGGCAAGGGTGCGCTGCATCTCATCCAGTTCGCGCTCGGTGCGTTCGCGTGTCTCATTGAGGAAGCGGGTCATTTCCTCGTTGCGGCGCAACAGGAGAGAGGGGTCTTCCAGCTCGGTTGACAGCTGCAAGTGACGCCGCAGCTTCTCCACCTCCTCCTCATCAGGAATCGTCCCCAGGGAAACCAGCAGCGCATCTTCGCTTTCACCCCAGGCTACTAATAAGCGATTGTCGGTCAGCACCATCTTCACAGGCAAAGGGTAACCGGTGCCGGCACCGGCAGCGCGCAATTTTTTTACCGCGCTGAGAATGCCAAGTGTGGCGGAGAATGGGTTGCCCCCCAGAGTTTTCACCGTAGACAGGGCAAACCCGATAAAATTTTGCAGATCGGGTTCAATCGCTAAATTTTGTTTTAGAAGTTCAACCGGAGACAAGGAAGCGCAACCCTTTAATTTAAGCGGCTCAATAGTGTTGCCAGATTCTGGCGCAACCCAATTATGCAATTAAAATTCAAAAAGGCAAAACAGAATCAGCCGATTGCTCCAGCCATCGCACATGAAACCGCAAGCTGGCTGGAGGAAAAACGCGCTGCATACCTTTATCTTATCCTGTCCGACACAGAGTCTGGCACCACTCGCCAGCTGCTTTTTCTGGAACTGGCCAACGCGGCGGATGAGCAGGCCGCACTGTGGGGGCAAGAAATCCGCAAGCTGGGTGCGTTAGTGCCGAATGCATACGCCCCCGACCAACGAACCCGTTTCGTCGGTTGGCTGGTTCGCAAACTGGGGCCGCGTGCTATGCGCCCTATTCTGGCCGCAATGAAAGTGCGCGGCATGTCGCTCTACACCGGCAGCCTGCCCGGCCACCGCACGCCGGTGGCGCTATCTGATGTAGAAAAACGGCAGCGGCATATCGGTGGCGGCAACCTGCGCGCGGTAGTGTTCGGCGTAAACGATGGACTGGTATCCAACGTTAGTCTGATCCTGGGGGTGGCCGGCGCCACTGGTGATGCACATATTATTGTGCTGACCGGTACGGCAGGTTTGTTGGCAGGCGCTTTCTCCATGGCGTCGGGCGAATTTATCTCGGTACGATCCCGGCGGGAAATGCTTGAATACCAAATCGCGTTGGAAAAAGCCGAGCTAGCGCAGTATCCGCAAGAAGAAGCCGCTGAACTAGCGCTTATTTTAGAGGCCAAAGGGCTGGCAAAAAGAGAAGCGCGTCAGCTCGCCGATAAAATTATCGCCGACCCGGATCAAGCGCTGGATACGCTGGCACGCGAGGAGCTGGGGCTGAATCCGGATGAATTAGGCTCTCCGGTTGGCGCCGCACTACTTGCCCTTATTTCATTCGCCGTTGGCGGCTTGATCCCGCTCATCCCGTATCTGTTCAATAACAACTACCACCTACCGGGCGTAATTGGACTCACGGGGCTGGCCTTGTTTGCAGTGGGCGCCGCCTTGTCATTATTCACAGGCCGCCATGCCTTGCTTGGCGGAATACGCATGCTGGCCATCGGCGGTGCAGCAGGCGGGGCTAGCTACTTAATCGGAAGTGCTTTGGGAGTTACGCTGTCTCTGGTATAGAAGCTGCCAGTCGCGCGTGAAAACTTTGCATAAATTCACGGATAGATTCAACAAAGTCCGGGTCGGGTTCCGTATCGTTGATAGTCAGGTGTAGCGTGGTTTTTCCATGGCGGGTGGTCACTGTCCATTGCAACGCATTGGGGCAAGTGGTCAACGCATAGCGCACACCATGGCGAATCGGCTCTACCGTGGCGGTAAATACGCCCCATACGCATTCGATGGTAGCGCGCCGGCCAGCCGCATCAATCTCTGGCACGGCATGCACACCGGCGCACAAAGCGGGAAGCGCGGTGAGCGTGCACTGCTCGACAAGTGTTTCAGCGGGAATACCGGGGGAAATATGACAGAACCATTCCATCGCTAAGGTATATCAGGTTTGCAACCAGGGTAGCCCGTCAAAGCGCCAGCCGTTGACCGAGTCGCGGTGGTGGTTTCCATCAAGGTCGCCCTCGAAGCCGTACTGCACGTTAAAAACCTGGGTCATTCCGGCTCGCTCCAGCGCTTCACCCGCTTCGGCTGAGCGCCGCCCGGAGCGGCAAATCAGCACCACCGGTCGATTAACGCTGGCAGCGGTTTTCACATGAGGCACGAAGTAGGGGTTGATTTCCCAGTTGGGTGCGTCGTACCAGGAAATCAGAATGGCGCCTTCAGGGTGACCAACAAAAAAATGTTCAATTTCGCTACGCACATCGATAAACACCGCTTCCGGGTTTTTTTGCAGATAGTCGTAGGCTTCTTTAGGCAGCAGATGTTGCATGGCGCTCTCCATAAATCGGGCGTGATACCATTATAGCTTTTTAAGCAAAGCCTGCTTTCTATTATGCCAAATGACCGCACCGTATTGCTCACCGATCTGTTACAACGCCGCATCCTGATCCTGGACGGTGCCATGGGCACCATGATCCAGCGCTACACACTTGGCGAAGAGGAGTATCGCGGTACGCGCATCCATGGCGGGGAAGGCAGCGCGGCAAGAAACTTTGCCGACCATCCGAGCGATCTCAAGGGTAACAACGACCTGCTTACCCTGACCCAGCCGCAGATCATTCGCGAAATCCAGTCGGCTTACCTGGCGGCGGGCGCGGACATACTCGAAACCAATACCTTCAACGCCAACTCGATTTCCATGGTGGATTACCACATGGAGCATCTGGTCTACGAACTCAATATAGCAGCGGCCAAACTAGCGCGTGAAGTCGCGGACGAATTCGCGGCCAAGACACCGGACAAGCCGCGCTTCGTCGCCGGCGTGCTGGGGCCGACCAGCCGCACCGCTTCCATTTCGCCCGAGGTGAATGACCCTGGCGCGCGCAATGTCACTTTCGACCAGTTGGTCGAAGCGTATAGCGAATCGATCCGCGGCCTGGTCGATGGCGGCGCCGACATCCTGATGGTGGAAACCATTTTCGATACCTTGAATGCCAAGGCCGCGCTGTTCGCCATCCAGAAATATTTCGACGAACATAAAATCAAATTGCCGATCATGATCTCCGGCACCATCACGGATGCATCTGGACGTACCCTGTCGGGCCAGACCACCGAGGCGTTCTTCAATTCGCTGCGCCATGCTGAGCCCTTGTCCATCGGTCTGAATTGTGCGCTGGGCGCCAAAGAATTACGCCAGTACGTGCAGGAATTGTCCAGCAAAGCAGATTGTTTCGTCACCGCGCATCCCAATGCCGGCCTGCCCAATGCGTTCGGCGAGTACGATGAAAGCCCGGAGACCATGGCGGCAGAAATCCGCGAATGGGCAGCCAGCGGCTTGCTCAACGTGATTGGCGGCTGCTGCGGCACAACCCCGGCACATATCCAGGCAATTTACGAGGCGGTGAAAGACTTGCCACCGCGCAAGATTCCGAGCATCGAGAAAAAATGCCGCCTCGCCGGGCTGGAGCCGCTCAACATCGGCCAGGATTCGTTGTTTGTAAACGTCGGTGAACGCACCAACGTTACCGGTTCCAAGATGTTCGCCCGCCTGGTCATCAACGGTGAGTACGACAAGGCGCTGGACGTGGCGCGCAACCAGGTGGAAAGCGGCGCGCAGATTATCGACATCAACATGGACGAGGCGATGCTGGATTCCGAAGCCGCCATGGTGAAGTTTCTCAACCTCATCGCTTCCGAACCGGACATTTCCAAGGTGCCGGTGATGATCGACTCCAGCAAGTGGTCGGTGATCGAAGCGGGTCTGAAATGCGTGCAGGGTAAGTCCATCGTCAATTCCATTTCGATGAAGGAAGGCGAGGCTGAGTTTATCGAACGCGCCAAGCTGTGCCGCCGTTACGGCGCGGCAGTCATCGTCATGGCCTTCGACGAAACGGGCCAGGCAGACACCAAGCAACGCAAGATCGATATCTGCACGCGTTCCTACAAACTGCTGACCGAGCAGATTGGCTTCCCGCCCGAGGACATCATTTTCGACCCGAATATTTTCGCGGTCGCCACCGGTATCGAGGAACACAACAACTACGCCGTGGATTTCATCGAAGCCACGGCCATCATCAAGCAATCCTTACCTTATGCCAGAGTGAGCGGTGGCGTGTCCAACGTGTCGTTCTCTTTCCGTGGCAACGAGCCGGTGCGCGAAGCCATTCACACCGCTTTCCTCTACCACGCTATCAAGGCGGGCATGGACATGGGCATCGTCAATGCCGGGCAGTTGGGTGTCTATCAGGAAATTCCCAAGGAGTTGCTGGAACGCGTCGAGGATGTCTTGCTCAACCGCCGCCCTGATGGCACGGAGCGGCTGGTGGAATTTGCCGAATCGTTCAAAGGTCAAACCAAGGAACAAATAGAAGACCTGTCCTGGCGCGATGCGCCGGTGGGCAAGCGTTTAACTCACGCCCTGGTGAAAGGCATCACCACCTATATCGTCGAGGATACCGAAGCCGCCCGCCAGCAGGCCGAGCGCCCGATCCACGTGATCGAAGGCCCGCTGATGGACGGCATGAATGTGGTGGGCGACTTGTTCGGCGCGGGCAAGATGTTCCTGCCGCAGGTGGTGAAATCGGCCCGCGTGATGAAGCAGGCAGTGGCGCATCTCATCCCTTACATCGAAGCCGAGAAAGCTGCTTCCGGCGCGGCCAGCAAGGCCAAGGGAAAAATCCTGATGGCCACGGTCAAAGGCGACGTGCATGACATCGGCAAGAACATCGTCGGCGTGGTGTTGCAGTGCAACAACTATGATGTGGTTGACCTGGGCGTGATGGTGCCGTCGGCCAAAATATTGCAGGCCGCCATCGACGAAAAAGCCGACATCATCGGCCTGTCCGGTTTGATCACTCCGTCGCTGGAAGAAATGGCTTTCGTTGCCAAGGAAATGGAGAGGCTCGGCCTGAAGGTACCGCTGCTGATCGGCGGCGCCACCACCTCGCTCGCCCACACGGCGGTGAAGATTGCGCCCAACTTTAGTGGCCCGGTCATTTATGTCAAAGATGCTTCACGCGCGGTGGGCGTGTGCACCAGCCTGCTTTCGCCTGAGCTACGCGACGATTACGCCGCGCACATCCGCACCGATTACAATCAGGTGCGCGAACGCCACCTGAGCAAGGACAGTAGCGCCAAACGCATCAACATTGAAGCGGCTCGTGCCAATGGCCTCAAGACCGACTGGTCGAGTTACGCACCAACAACGCCCACTTTCCTCGGCACCAAGACATTCACCGATTACCCGCTGGCAGACATCGCCGCATGCATCGACTGGACGCCGTTCTTCCAGACTTGGGATCTGCACGGGAAATATCCGAAAATTCTAGAAGACGCGGTGGTGGGCGAAGAGTCCAAGAAAGTGTTCGCCGACGCGCAGGCCATGCTCAAGCAAATCGTCACCGAGAAATGGCTGACGGCCAACGCCGTCATTGGTCTGTTTCCGGCCAACCGCATCGATGACGACATTGAAATTTACGCTGACGATTCCCGCACACAAATTAGGATGATCTGTCACTGCCTGCGCCAGCAACTGGACAAGGCACCGGGCAAACCTAACCTGTCGCTAGCCGATTTTATTGCTCCCAAGGATAGTGGCGTGAAGGATTACATTGGCACCTTTGCTGTTACCACCGGAATTGGTATCGAATCGAAACTAAAAGAATTCGAACAAGCGCACGACGACTATAACAGCATCATGTTGAAGGCATTGGCCGACCGTTTGGCTGAGGCGCTGGCCGAACTGATGCACCGACGCGTACGCAAGGAATTCTGGGGTTATGCTAAGGACGAGCATTTGGAAAACGATGACCTGATCGCAGAGAAATACCGTGGTATCCGTCCCGCGCCGGGTTATCCCGCCTGCCCGGATCACACCGAAAAAGGCCCATTGTTTGCATTGCTGGATGTTGCGGCAAGTACCAGTATCGAACTCACCGAAAGTTTCGCGATGTATCCCGCATCAAGCGTTTCCGGTTTCTATTTCTCACATCCCGAATCCAGCTACTTCGCTGTCGGCAAAATCGGGCGAGACCAGGTGGAGGACTACGCCAAGCGCAAGGATTGGGACGTAAGCACATCGGAGCAGTGGCTGGCGCCGATATTAGGCTACAACAATTGAGCAAGCGATGCGCGTTACATTGGCTTTATTGAAAAGCGCCATTCTCAATGGCAACATCTTCCCCGCCACCTGACGCCCTTCTGCTGCTTACTTCTGTCTGCCCGCACTGCCCCTCAGTGTTGGAGAGCTTAATCGCCCTGCTAAAGGAGGGTGTTATCGGTCGGCTGGAGCTTGTAAACATTGCGGCGCATCCGGAAGTTGCACAAGCCGTGGGCGCGCGCACCGTCCCCTGGATGCGCGTCGGGCAATTCGAGCTCGAAGGTGTGCTCACGTCTGGCGAGCTGCGGCACTGGGCTGAAATTTGTAACACAGCGGAAGGGATCGCGGAATATTTCTACCACATGCTGAAGCATGGCCGTCGCGACAAAGTAGAGCGTTTGATTCGCGCTAAACCACAACACGCTGCTGTGTTGGCTGAGCTGATGGCAAACCCCGCAGCCAGCATGGCTGTTCGACTGGGTATTGGCGCCGTTCTGGAAGAATTCCACGGCACCAGCCTGGCCAGCCCGATGATTCCAACTCTGGCCGAGCTCACTCAAAGTGGCGATGCGCTCACCCGCGCCGACGCCTGTCATTTTCTAACCCTGATTGGCGGCGAAGCGGTTGTGCCGCATTTGCGTAACTGTCTCAATGATGAAGCTGCAGAAGTCCGCGAAATTGCGCAAGAAGCCCTCGACATAATGGGCAGCAAATAAACGACTGTCTGCAAACAATCTAGCACTGCGCTGCCGGCCAAATTAATCCTGGGCGGACAAACGCACGGTATAACCTCCGGATTTTTCATCCGCCTCGAGTTCAACCAACTGGCACGCCTGGGCTTCTTCCAACAGCTCACTGAATGAACGAAAGCCATAGTAGGTTTCGTTGAAGCCGGGACGGCGCCGCTTGAGCGCCTGCTTAACCATTGAACCCCATATTTTCTCCCCCTCGTTCCGTTCCGTGGCAAGCGCCTCAAGTGTTTCGGTAACCAGGTCGAGCGCCTCCTGTTTTTTCTCATTTTCGCCTTCATCCTTGCCGACATTCTTCGTGGCATTAGCGGAAGATTTGGCGGCGGGTTTCTTGCGTGTGCGCTTCTTGCTTTCCTGTTCCCTGACCAAGTCGTCATAAAAGATAAACTCATCGCAGTTGGCCACCAGTAAATCGGACGTGGCTTTCTTCACGCCCACGCCGATCACCGTCTTGTTGTTTTCGCGCAACTTGGAAACCAGCGGCGAAAAATCCGAATCGCCGCTAATGATAACGAAGGTTTTAACGTGTGATTTGGTGTAGCACAGGTCAAGTGCATCCACCACCATGCGGATGTCCGCAGAGTTTTTACCGGATTGACGTACATGCGGAATTTCGATCAGTTCAAACGAGGCCTCATGCATCGGCGCCTTGAAGTCTTTATAGCGTTCCCAGTCGCAGTAAGCTTTCTTCACCACGATGCTACCCTTGAGCAGTAAACGCTCCAGAACTTTGCTGATGTCGAACTGCGCATACTTCGCATCGCGCACGCCGAGCGCAACGTTTTCGAAGTCGCAAAATAATGCCATGTTATTGGTTTCCTGAAGCGCCGCCATGCATTTCTCCATAAGTAGAATAGGGCTGATCTCATCATAGCAAATTCGCTGCCAAATGCTCCCTGTGCAGCGCATATTCAGGCACCTGTAAAATTTCTGTTGACTTCACAATAATTGTGGCGTACAAAGCCGGCTAGTGTTTGGTTTCAGGTTTTCTGCAATATTGGTATAAGCCTTTTCGCAGTCTTGAGATTTAAACATTTTCCGGGGTTCACCCGTTTTTTCAATTTGTAAGGACTACGAAAATGGCAACTGGTACTGTGAAATGGTTTAACGACTCCAAAGGTTTTGGCTTCATTACCCCTGATGATGGTGGCGAAGACCTGTTCGCTCACTTCTCCGCAATCCAGATGGGTGGTTTCAAAACCCTGAAGGAAGGCCAGAAAGTGCAATTTGAAGTAACGCAAGGCCCAAAAGGCAAGCAAGCTTCGAACATCCAAGCCGCCTAAGCTAACCGCTTAGCTGCAAAAAAAGCCGGGGGCATCCCCGGCTTTTTTATTGCCCTCTATACGGTTGTGATCACAACTTGATGCGTTGATATTGCTTCGGCCAGGCCGACATCCACGTCCATTCCGCCATATGTAGATACCTCCCACCGCCCGGCTGCTGTAATGCGCAACGCGTCATGTATTCGGCATACCATCCGTCGCGGCATACTGGCATATTGCGAAAAGAAATAGGTGGTTTCTGAATTCGATATCGCGTAACTTGAATGGGTTAAAGAGTTTTGTCATACAGAACCTTTGGAAAATTTCCTCCTGGAATGATATTCTTAGCGTAATGGGCGCGAACCAGATAACCCAAGAATCATGATGTTACGAACCCGGATCAGCCTCGGGCATATCACCAATAAATCGTAAAGAAAAACGCTGTGACTGCAACCAGTTCAACTAAACAAGACATGCCATCCACCAGCAAGCCCGCCGATCCAATCAGTTCTTCTTGGAAATTCGTTGCCACCTCAACAATATTGACCCTTGGCGTAATCTTACTGTTATACCAGCAGACGGTTATATCCACCGTCGCCATTTGGCAACGATCTGAAACCTTTGCCCATGGTTTCCTGATTTTCCCGATCAGCGCCTACCTTGTCTGGACGCAACGCCTTAATTTGAAGCTAATTGCGCCTCATCCCGACTACCGAGGACTGTTAGTTTTGGCCATGCTTGGTTTCGGCTGGCTATTTTCCTCGATTGGCGGCGTGCTGGTTGTGGCGCAATATTGCGTGGTGGGCATCATCTTGACAATGGTCTGGACACTACTCGGTTTGCAAGTAGTGCGTGCTATAGCTTTTCCCCTTGCCTTTCTGTTCTTCGCGGTTCCAGTGGGGGAGTTCCTGATTCCCTATCTAATGAATTTTACCGCCGACTTCGTGGTCACAGCCCTGCAAATAACCGGCATCCCGGTCTATCGTGAGGGCACTTTTTTTAACATCCCTAGTGGGCAATGGTCGGTGGTGGAAGGCTGCAGTGGCTTGCGCTATTTGATCGCCTCGATCACGTTGGGCTGCTTGTACGCCTATCTCACTTACCGCAGCGCCCGCCGCCGTATCATTTTTACCATCCTGGCGCTGATCGTGCCGGTCATCGCCAACGGCCTGCGCGCCTACATGATTGTGATGATCGCGCACCTTTCCGACATGAAGCTGGCGCTGGGCGTCGACCATTTGATCTACGGCTGGGTGTTTTTCGGCCTGGTGATGTTGCTGCTGTTCTGGATCGGATCGTTCTGGCGCGAGGATTTTCCGACTGCGGACAATGGGCAGCCTAGCCTAACACCGGCCGCATTGCCCCCCATGTCGCGCCAGCGCCTGGCTTTAGCAACACTTGCTACTCTAAGCATGGCTGCTGTATGGCCGGGATACGCGGCCTACTTGGAGAGCCGGGTTCCACCTGCGTCCCCAATCAAGCTTGAGGCTCCCGCTGCTGTCAATGGCTGGCGCATTGAACCCGTCCCTCTTTCCAACTGGACGCCGGATTATCAGGGAAGCAATGCCAGCCTGACGCAAACTTACCGCAAGGGCAGCAAGATAGTGAGCCTCTATCTCGGTTATTATCGCCATCGGCGCGAGGGGGGCGAACTGATCACCTCAAGCAATGTGATAGTGCGCCAGAAGCATCCGATATGGAGCAATGTCGGTGAGGCAGAGCGCTCTGCCACAGTCGCCGGTCAGCCTGTGAAGATTGTGCAAACCCGCTTGCGCTCCCCCACACAAAGGCTGTTGGTATGGAATTGGAATCATCTCGGCAACACCTATACCACCAACGCGCATTACGCCAAGTTGCTGGAAGCCAAAACACGGCTACTGGGCCAGCGCGACGATGCGGCGGCGATTATCCTATCGGCATCTTATGAGGGCACGCCTGATACCGCCGCCGCAACGCTCCAGGAATTCATTGGCGATATGCTGCCTGCCATCGAAGCAAGCCTGAAACAGGCCGCCGCCGGGTCGTGACATGCCGCCGTTGATCGCCCACGTAGTGGCGCATTTCGGCGTGGGCGGGCTGGAAAACGGCATGATCAACCTGCTCAACCATATGCCACCGGACCGCTACCGTCACGCGATCGTGTGCCTGGACGGCTACACCGATTTCCGCCAGCGCCTGCAGCGGGACGACGTGCAATTCTTTGCCTTGAACAAACAGTCTGGCAAAGATCTCGGCCTCTACGGGCGGCTGTTTCGGCTGCTGCGCGAACTGCGTCCGGACCTTGTGCATACGCGCAACTTGTCGGCGCTGGAAGGTCAGTTCATCGCCGCCGCCGCAGGCGTACGTGCGCGCGTGCACGGCGAGCACGGGCGCGACGTGTTCGACCTGCACGGCAAGAACCGCAAGTACAACCTGTTGCGCAGGCTGGCACGGCCGCTGGTAGGCCACTACATCACGGTAAGCAAGGACTTGGCGAACTGGCTGGAGCATACGGTTGGCGTCGAGCCGCAGCGCATCACACAGATTTATAACGGCGTGGACAGCGTGCGTTTTCACCCGCGTCAAGGGGAGCGCGCGCCCATCGGGCCAGACGGCTTCGTGACGGGCGGCGAGTTGTTGATCGGCAGTGTCGGACGCATGGCACAAGTAAAGGATTTTCCGACACTGGTGCGCGCTTTTCTGCGCCTGCTGGTGGACCAGCCTGAACTGCGAGAACGACTGCGGCTGGTGATCGTGGGCGATGGCGTAAGCCGCATCGAATGTCTGGAATTGCTGCGCGCGGCCCATGCCGGTCACTTGGCGTGGCTGCCGGGCGAGCGTGCGGACGTGGTGGAGATCATGCGCGCGCTGGATGTTTTCGTACTGCCCTCGCTCGGCGAGGGCATATCCAATACTCTATTGGAAGCCATGGCGAGCGGGTTGCCAGTGGTGGCAACGGATGTCGGCGGCAACCCCGAGTTGGTGGAGCAGGGGCTAACCGGTAAACTGGTGCCTGCGGACGACCCGGCAGTTATGGCGCAAGCCTTGTTTGAGTATGTTTCGGACAGGGAGAAAATGCAGGCACACGGTCTGGCTGCGCGGAAAAAAATTGAAGCTTGCTTCAGCATGAAGGCCATGGTGGCAAGTTACTTGGGCGTGTACGACACAGTGCTGGGTGGGGAGAAAATCCCCCGCCACTAGTTAGGATGCTTCCCTTTGAAAGGGGGCAGGGGGATTTACCCCAACAAAGAAGATGAGAAAATCGAACAACCATGTGCGGCATAGTCGGAATTTTTGATATCCAAGGGCAGCGCGACATCGACCGTGTGCTGCTCGATCGTATGAACCAGACGCAGTTCCACCGCGGCCCGGACGAGGGCGGGCTGCATGTGGAACCCGGCGTAGGCCTGGGGCACCGCCGTCTTTCCATCATCGACCTCTCCAGCGGGCAACAGCCGCTGTTCAATGAAGACGGCAGCGTGGTGGTGGTGTTCAACGGCGAGATATACAACTTCCCCGCGTTGATGGAAGAACTGAAACAACTCGGCCACACCTTCCGCACCCATTGTGACACCGAGGTCATCGTGCATGCCTGGGAGCAATGGGGCGAGGTTTGCGTAGAACGCTTCCGCGGCATGTTCGCTTTCGGCCTGTGGGATCGCAACCGCCACATTCTGTTCCTGGCACGCGACCGCTTTGGCGTGAAGCCGCTGTACTACGCCTCCCTCGACGACGGCCAATTCATCTTCGGCTCCGAGCTCAAGGCGTTGACGGCGCACCCGGCCTTGAAGCGTGACATCGAACCACACGCGGTGGAGGAATACTTCGCCTACGGTTACGTGCCCGAGCCGCGCACGATTTTCAAACAGGCATTCAAGCTGTCGCCCGGCCATACGCTCACCATCAAGCGTGGCGAACCGCTGCCCCAGCCGAAACAGTACTGGGACATGCCGTTCCAACCTATCGGGCCGATCAGCGAGGAAGACGCCGAACGCGAGCTGATCGAGCGCTTGCGCGAGGCGGTGAAAATTCGCCTGGTGTCCGAAGTGCCGTTGGGCGCCTTCCTGTCCGGCGGCGTCGATTCCAGCGCGGTGGTGGCGATGATGGCCGGGCTTAGCAGCGGGCCGGTCAATACCTGCTCCATCGGCTTCAACGATCCGGCTTACAACGAATCCGAATTCGCAGCGATGGTAGCGAGTCGCTACCATACCAACCATCACGTAGAGCAGGTCGATACCGACGACTACGATCTGATCGACACGCTGGCTGCTCTCTACGACGAGCCTTTCGCCGACAGCTCCGCCATCCCCACCTACCGCGTCTGCCAACTGGCGCGCAAGCACGTGACGGTGGCCTTGTCCGGCGACGGCGGCGACGAGAACTTGGCGGGCTACCGGCGCTACCGCTGGCACGCATACGAAGAGCGTATGCGCTCGATATTGCCGCTCGGCCTGCGCCGCCCGCTGTTCGGCCTGCTTGGCAGCATCTATCCCAAGGCCGACTGGGCACCCAAGGTACTGCGCGCCAAATCAACTTTTGAGTCGCTGGCGCGCGATACGGTAGAAGGCTATTTTCACAGCGTCTCCATCATGAGCGATCCGCTGCGAGACCAACTATTCAGCGCCAGTTTCAAGCGCGAGCTGCAAGGCTACCGCGCGGTGGAAGTGCTGCGCCGCCATGACGCCAACGCCCCCCACGACCACCCCGTGTCGCGCGTGCAATATCTGGACATGAAGACCTATCTGGTGGGCGACATCAACACCAAGGTTGACCGCGCCAGCATGGCCCACTCGCTGGAAGTGCGCGAGCCGCTGATGGACCACGTGCTGATGGAATGGGTCTCCGGCTTGCCCGCCGCGCTCAAGCTGCACGGCCGCGAAGGCAAATATGTGTTCAAGAAGGCGCTGGAGCCATACCTCCCCAACGACGTGCTGTACCGGCCCAAGATGGGCTTCGCCGTGCCGCTCGCCAGTTGGTTTCGCGGCCCGCTCAAGCAGCGTGTGCGTGACGCGGTGCTAGGCAAAACGTTGGCCGACACCGGCATCTTCAACCAGGTTTTTCTGCACGATATGGTGGAGCAGCACCAGTCCGGGCGGCGCGATTACAGCGCTTCATTGTGGACAGTGCTGATGTTCGAGGCGTTCCTGCGGCAGCTGCAGGACGGCGTCGCCTCAGAGGCGGCGCAGCCGTGACCGCCCGGGCCTCACATACCGCCAAACGGGTCGCAAAGGCCGTGCTTACCAATCAACTCGCGCGTTTTGCACCGGGGGTGTATATGCGGCTCACGGGGGAGACGGGCCGTGGCTTGGGTGATGAATCGTCTGGTCAGGCCGCGAGCTACTTCCGTGCCTGCTTCGACGATTATTTCGCCAAGCTAGGGGTGGCTCCACCCGACATTGGGTCGTTCCTCGCCGGCAAGAAAATTCTGGAATACGGCCCCGGCGACCTGCCGGGGGTCGCGTTGCTGATGGTGGCCCATGGTGCGGAAACGGTGGTTTGTGTCGATCGTTTCCCGCTGATGCAACTATCGGAGAAGAATCTGGCGGTCGTCAATGATCTGCTGTCCGGATTGGGTGCGGCGGAGCAGCTACGGGCAGAAAGTTGTTTCGTGGGCACTGGAGACCCTATGACTGGCTTCAACCCGAAGCGCATACGCTACCGCATTGATCCTAGGGGGTTGTCGGGGTTGCGTGATGAAATCGACCTGGCACTGTCCCGCGCTGTGCTCGAACACGTCAATGATCTGCCGGCGACCTTCGCCGATATGCATGCCGCCATGAAGCATGATGCGATCGCGATTCATCAGGTTGATCTGAAGAGCCATGGCCTGCACCAAGTTAATCCATTGGATTTTCTAACATGGCCTGATTATCTCTGGCGGCTCATGTATAGCCACAAGGGTGTACCTAATCGCCTCCGGGTTGATTCCTACCGCGCCATCCTCGCTCAAATGGGATTTAACGTGGTCTTGATAGAGCCCACCTTGTTGGCTGAAGCGGCAGATGTGCGCGCTGTTCGCCCGGCGCTCGCCGCACCCTTCCGCCAGTTGGCGGACGAGGATTTGCGTTGGTTGGGCTTCTGGCTGATATGCGGCAAGCAGGTACACTGATGCGCATCCTGCACGTCCTCGACCACTCCATCCCGCTGCATTCCGGCTATACCTTCCGCAGCGCCGCGATTCTGCGCGAGCAGCGCGCCTTGGGTTGGGAGACGTTCCACCTAACCAGCCCAAAGCACGTCAACTGCACGGTGGCGGAGGAAGAAGTGGACGGCTTGCATTTCTACCGAACTGCCGCTCCCACCAACTGGCTGACCAAACTCCCGCTGCTCAATCAAGTGGCTGATATGCAGGCACTGGAGCGCCGTCTGGGTGCTGTGCTGGATCAGGTACAGCCGGACATCGTGCATGCGCACTCGCCGGTGCTGAATGCCATCCCGGCGCTGCGCGCCGCCCATCGTCGCGGCATCCCTGTGGTGTATGAGGTGCGTGCCTTCTGGGAGGATGCTGCGGTGGATCACGGCACCACCACCGAAGGCAGCCTGCGCTACCGCTTGTCGCGCGCCCTGGAAACCTATGCCTTCCGCAACGTGGACGCAGTGACCTGCATTTGCGAGGGGTTGCGCTTGGACATCGTCGGGCGTGGCATCCCCAGCGACAAAGTGAGCGTGATCCCCAATGCTGTGGATATCGAAAAATTTTCGCTCGGTGGCGTGTCGGATCAGCAACTTAAAGCGGAACTTGGCCTAAGCGGCGCGCGCGTGCTGGGTTTCATCGGGTCTTTTTACGCCTACGAAGGGCTGGATCTGGTGCTGGATGCCTTCCCGAAAATCCTCGCGCAAGCCCCGGATGTGCGTATCCTGCTTGTCGGTGGCGGCCCGCAAGAGGCGAACTTGAAACGGCAAGCACAGGTATTGGGCATCGCCGACAAAGTGGTATTCACTGGCCGCGTGCCCCACAGCGAGGTGAACCGCTATTACGACCTGGTCGACCTCCTGGTCTACGCACGCCACTCCATGCGGCTGACCGAGTTGGTCACGCCGTTAAAGCCGTTGGAAGCTATGGCCCAAGGCCGGCTGTTCGTCGCCTCCGACGTGGGCGGTCACAAGGAACTGGTGCGTCACAACGATACCGGCTGGCTGTTCAAGGCGGATGATGAGGATGCACTGGCTGAAAGCGTTCTCGCCGCACTGAATGCATCGCCGCAGTGGCCCGCCATGCGCGCCGCCGGTCGCCGCTTCGTGGAAACCGAGCGCAATTGGCGTGTGTCCGTCGCACGCTACCAAGATGTTTATGGCCGGTTGGTCAGCGTGCGAGGTGGGCGTGGCTGAACCGCGCCTGGTGGTTTTCTCCACCCTGTTCCCTCATCCTGGCCAGCCGAATGCCGGGGTATTCATCCGTGAGCGCATGTTCCGCGTGGGCAAGATGCTGCCGCTGACAGTCGTCGCCCCCGTACCCTGGTTTCCCTTACAGAGCCTCATCCGCAAGTGGCGCCCGCACTTCCGTCCCGCCGCCCCCCGCATGGAAACTCAAGATGGCATTGAAGTGCTGCATCCGCGTTTCTTTTCGGTGCCGGGCCTGTTCAAACAGTTTGATGGCTTCTTCATGGCGCTGGGCAGTCTGCCCACTTTGCTGCGACTGCGAAAGCGCTTCGCCTTCAACCTGATCGACGCCCATTTCGCCTTTCCCGACGGCTATGCGGCAACGCTGCTCGGACGCTGGCTGAAGGTGCCTGTGACCATCACCCTGCGTGGCACCGAGGTACCACACTCACGCGATGCGGCGCGGCGGCGCAGGATCGAGGCGGCGCTGTCGCGCGCGCGCCGGGTATTTTCCGTGTCCAATTCGCTCAAGCAGCACGCTGTTTCGCTAGGCGCAGACGGCACCAAAATCCGCGTAGTGGGCAATGGCGTGGACACAACCAAGTTCCACCCCGTTGCTAAAGCTGAAGCGCGTGCTGCGCTTGGGCTGCCAATCGATGCGCCAGTGCTGATTTCGGTCGGCGGTCTGGTCGAGCGCAAGGGCTTTCATCGCGTGATCGAATGCCTGCCAAGCTTGCTCGGCGAGTTTCCCGGCCTACGTTATCTGATCGTCGGCGGCGCTAACCCCGAGGGCGATTGGAGCGGCAAGCTGCGGCAGCAAGTGGCGCAACTGGGGCTGCAAAACCACGTGTTGTTTCTCGGCGCCATGCCGTCTGCCGAACTCAAACGGCCGCTGTCCGCAGCCGACGTGTTCGTGCTCGCCACGCGCAACGAAGGTTGGGCCAATGTGTTCCTGGAAGCAATGGCGTGCGGCCTGCCGGTGATAACTACCGATGTGGGCGGCAACGCAGAAGTGGTGTGCGAGCCGGTGCTTGGCGCCATCGTACCGTTCGGCGACGCCGCTGCGCTGCAACGGGCCATTGCCAGCGCCTTGCGCCAGTCTTGGGACCGCGCCGCGATCATGGCCTACGCCCGTACCAACTCATGGGACAGCCGGGTGGCAATACTGACCGAAGAATTCACTGCCCTCGTTGCTGCGTCGCAAACAACGGCAGAGGAAGTAAGGTTGGCCGATGTCTGATTGGTACACGCGTCTGATATCCGGCCTGATTTTTCCGCTGCACGAGCGGCTCAAGGGGCACGACACCGTGGCGTTGCGCAAGGGCATGGAGCAGACTCAATGGTGGGAGCCGCAGCGCCTGCAGACGCTGCAGTTGGAGCGCTTGCGCCGCCTGTTGGCCTATGCCAGGCTGCACGTTCCATACTACCGCGCACGTTTTGCAGAGATCGGTTTCAATCCAGAATCCGTGCAGTCGGCCGCTGATCTGGCGCGGTTGCCGCTGCTCACCAAGGTCGACATCCGCGCCGCCGGCGACGCCATGAAATCCGATCAGGCGCAGGACTTGGCCCGCTTCAATACCGGCGGATCCAGCGGCGAGCCACTCATTTTCTACATCGGCAAAGAACGGGTCAGCCACGACGTGGCTGCCAAGTGGCGCGCGACGCGCTGGTGGGGGGTGGATATTGGCGACCCGGAAATCGTGGTGTGGGGTTCGCCCATCGAATTGGGTCGGCAGGATCGCGTCAAGGCGTTGCGCGACAAACTGCTGCGCACCAAGCTGTTGCCCGCATTCGAAATGTCGCCGCAGAAACTCGATGCTTTCGTCGCCGAGATCCGCGCCATGCGCCCGAAAATGCTGTTCGGCTACCCTTCCGCCTTGGCACACATCGCGCAGCATGCCGAAGTGCGCGGTGTGCGCATGGATGGCTTGGGTATCAAGGTCGCGTTCGTTACTTCCGAAGCACTCTATGACCATCAGCGCCAGCAAATCGAGCGCACCTTCGCCTGCCCGGTCGCCAACGGTTACGGCGGGCGTGACGCTGGCTTCATTGCGCACCAGTGTCCGTCCGGCAACATGCACATCACCGCCGAAGACATCATTGTCGAGATTGTCGACGGTAACGGCAACCCGCTACCGGCCGGTGAGTCGGGCGAAATCGTAGTGACTCACCTGGCTACTAAGGATTTCCCCTTCATTCGCTATCGTACCGGCGATGTGGGCGTGCTCGGCGATGCCCTCTGTGCCTGTGGACGCGGCTTGCCGTTGCTGAAAGCCATTGAAGGGCGCAGCACTGATTTCGTAGTGGCACAGGACGGCACCGTGATGCACGGCCTGGCATTAGTGTATGTAATCCGCGATCTGCCGGGTGTGCGCCAATTCAAAATTGTGCAGGAAAGCATGCAACTGACGCGCGTTTTGCTCGCCACCGACAACCAGTTTGACGAGGCGAATATCAGCAAAATCCAGTCCGGCATCCAAGATCGACTGGGTACGGGCGTGTGTGTCGAGATAGAGCGGATGAGCGAAGTTCCCAAGGAAAAATCTGGCAAATACCGCTATGTGGTCAGCCACGTGGCGCCGCCGTCCGGCACCAATAGCGGCAGGAGAAGCGCAGCATGAGAGATATATTTGTCTTCGCTGTGGTATTTGGCTCATTGCCTTACATACTCAGCAAGCCCTACATCGGTATTTATATCTGGTCCTGGCTCGGCTATATGAATCCGCATCGGCTGGCTTGGGGCCTTGCTTACAACTTTCCGTTTGCCTACATCGTCGCTCTCACCATTTTCACAGGAATGTTTTTCTCCAAGGAACCGAAAAAAATTCCCTGGACCCGCGAAAGCATACTGCTACTGATCCTGGTTTTCTGGATGTTGGTTACAACTATTTTCGCCTTTTATCCGGCGCTAGCCTGGGTTGAAATGGAGAAGGTGGCAAAAATCCAGTTGATGGTTTTTGCCACGCTAATGTTGATAACGAATCGAGAACGTATCGATTCGTTAGTGTGGGTTATTGTGGTTTCCCTCGGGCTCTATGGCGTCAAAGGCGGCATATTCACTATCCTTAATGGCGGGACTTATCACGTATGGGGGCCGGAGGGTTCGTTCATTGGAGGTAATAACGAAATCGCACTCGCGCTAATCATGACCATCCCGCTGATGCGTTATCTACAGATCCAAACCACGCGTCACTGGATTCGGGTTGGACTTGGTGCGTCCATGCTGCTCACTGCCGTATCGATAATTGGTAGCCAGTCACGTGGCGCACTGCTCGGCGCCGTGGCAATGAGTTTGTTCCTTTGGTTAAAAGCCCGGAACAAGTTTTTCACGGGTCTCATGCTGGTGGTCGCAGTCGTCATGGTTGCCATGGTTATGCCTGCTCAGTGGCATGAAAGAATGGACACCATTAATACCTATGAACAGGATGCTTCGGCCATGGGGCGTATCAATGCGTGGACCATGGCATTTAACCTCGCAATAGACCGCCCCCTTGTGGGCGGTGGCTTTGAAACATTCAAGGACGACATCTTCAGCATCTACGCGCCAAATCCCAACGATGTTCATGATGCTCACAGCATTTACTTCGAGATGCTTGGCGAACATGGTTTTGTTGGGCTGTTCCTTTTTCTCGTATTGGGCGCCATGGCTTGGCGTACAGCGTCCGGCGTGATTCGGAAAGCAAAACGACATCCTGAACACGGATGGCTTGCCGATCTGGCGGCCATGTGTCAAGTGAGCATGATCGGCTATGCGGTGAGCGGCGCCTTTCTCGGTCTGTCATACTTCGACCTCTATTACCACTTGATCGCGCTGATTGTCGTAAGCAAGGTATATCTTGACAGGATTATGTCAGGGGAGAACTTGAACCAAGCGACTCCGCCTACTCGCTATCCAGTAATGGCACGCCACCGACGTAACGTTCAGGGCGCATCGGAAACGTGAGTTGCGAGCCACTGTTCAAGCATCATGATCACCCAGATCATCACACCGTAGTAAGAAGCATGGCCGGATCGATGCTGATCAATTAAGTTGTCAATGTAGGCTGGCTGAACGTAACCGCGCGAACGGAAAGCCTGCAAGCTGTCATAAGCCATGTCCTGCAGCGGCTTGTGATGTTCCATCCATAGGCCGAAAGGGAGTCCGAAGCCATGCTTGCTCTTGGCAATGATTTCCGGGGGTAGAAAGTCGCGCAATGCCTCCTTAAAGAAATAGCGCAACTGCAGCCCCTTGACCTTCCAGTTCTCCGGCAGTTGCGCTGAAAATGCCATCACCTCTTCATCCAGCAATGGGTAGCGCACTTCCACTCCTGCCAGTTCACACATCCGGTTGACCTTTCGCAGGTCGTTATCGGCAAGCGTCTGTTTGAGATCCAGATGCATCATACGATTGATCGGGGAGCAGGCCTCCGTCCGCGCATAGGGTTCCCGCATCAGAGCCAGGCAGGCTTCCTCGTCAATCTGCCCGAGAAAATCCGGATCAAATATGCTGGCGAGCGGATTTAGGTGCAGGAAATTGTAGCTCTCAAGACGATCCGGGAGCGGTATCTTGGCTTGGTTAATGTAACTCTGAAGTTTACGAAACGGCATAAGCGCCGAGAGGCCGGGCGCCCCAAAAGCCAAAGGCTCAATTACGGTATGCCGCAACAGTTCCGGGATCCGTCCATAGATCTCGAAAATCTTCTGCTTCGCATAGCGGGCATTGCCGCCGAAAATCTCATCGCCGCCATCCCCCGCCAACATGACGTCAATGCCATCCTCGCGTGCCCGCTTCGCGCAAAGGTAGGTTGGAACCGCCGAGGCGTTTCCAAAAGGTTCATCGTATGCTGCGGCAATAATGGGTATAGCCTTGACCACATCATCCGGTGTCACGTAGTACTCGTGATGATGGGTACCGAAGTGCCGGGAGGCAATCCGGGCGTACTCGGTTTCATCGAAGCCCTCCGCACCGAATCCGATCGAATAGGTTTCTGCGGGTTTACCAAGCACTTGTGTCAACAATCCGGAAACGGTTGAACTGTCGGTGCCGCCACTTAGAAAAGCCCCGGGCGAGGCGGCGCCGGAGGCAGAGCGAGCTACTCCATTGCGCAACACGGTACGAAACCGATCGGCCTGCTCGGAAAATGCGCTACGCTTATCTTCTTTGTATGGCATGTGCCAATAGAAGTGCCGGGTCGCGCCGCCCCCGGAAAAAAGCACGTATTCTCCTGGAAGTAATTTGTGCACCTTGCGGTAGATGGTGCCCGGCGATGGCACCATATGAAAATAGAGATAATTGAAGATAGCTTGGGGATCCAGCTTTGCCCCGACCAGGGGGTGCGCGGCCACACTATCGGCGGTGCTGGCGAATACCATAGTCTGCCCCGCATGCGCATAGCACATGCCATGCACGCCGGCACGGTCTATGGCAAGCAATGCGGTATCCGATTGCTTGTCGATGACCGCCAGCGAGAAAGTGCCGTGCAAGCGCCCGAGAAGATCCGCGCCATACCGGCGCCACGCCAACGCCAGTGCAGCTGCTGCCCCAATCGTCCCGGCGAGGTTTTCCAGGTCAGCGTCGTCCCAACGACAGGATCCAACTAGCGCCGCCCGCACACCTTCCGCTTCATGCAGACCGCCGCGCCCGTTGGAAGAAGCCACAGCCAGGTCGGGGAAAGAACCCTCATCAGCCTGAAGCTTTCCGCGCATCACATTAATGACATGACGATCTGTGTCGTTTTGCGCAGGGCTTCCCGCCCAACCCCAAACTCGATTCATGCTGGCCCTTTATCCAAGTAGTAGATATCTATGCATTAGAAAGGAATGACGTATCCCATATGATCCATGGCTTCCGCACATACCTCCTTGAAAATCTGCCGTTGCTCAGCCGTCCAGCTCTCTTCGGCAGGCACACGCTGGCGCATGATTTCCTTTACGTTTACATCCGTAGCTGTAGATACAGCCGACAGGGGATGTACCTGGTGAGTGCTTGTGAACTCAGCCGGTCCTGGGTCGTATCCGATTTCAAGGTGTACGCAAATTTGGCGGAACACGGAGTGAGCATCGTCAATGAGATCCGCGTGTTTAATGGTGATGGCATCCTCATGTTTGAGCAGGTAAGCAAACTGGTTGCTGCTTCGTGCCCACTCTTCGCATTGCCTGCGGAAATCCAGATCCCGGAAACCTTGAAATTGCGTACGGGAATGCACGACGTCGATCCCGTTTCGATGTATCAGAATAAATTTTCCCTTGGGAAAAAGTTTGATCAGGCCCTTGGCAACATTTTCGTTCGGAAATGTTTTGGCGCACCAGAATCGCTTGGTCATCGGATTGAATTCGCCGTGCGCTATGTCTTTCAACATGCGCACCAAGCCATAATTTTTCCCGAATGCGCTCTCATAACTCAAGCGGCGGAGGTTTTCGTAGATATAGTCATGGCTGACTCTGAGCGAGTTTTTGTAGTAAGCAAGCTCGCGTTCCGGAGCATATTCCAGGTTATGGACCATACCCCCGATATCCGTGATAAACGGGGCCTCGCCCTTGAAGCAATAAATCTGCTTGTGTTTGCCGAGAGCCTGGACCAGCACACTGGTTCCCGACCGGCTGCCGCCGACGACAAAGATGGGCTTATTGATGAGTATCGATGAAAGTATTTTTCCGATTGCGCTTAGCAGCATTCCGGACCTTTCAACTGGATGGCGTTGGTCGATTTCATAATCGTCAGGATATGTTGAGCAATTTCCGGTACACATCCTCGACTTGCCGGACATGTTCCTCCACGGAAAACGTTAGTAGAGCATGCGCACGCGCTGCCTGCCCAAGATTCTTGCACAGATCCGAATCGCGCTGCAGGATTCGAATTTTTTCTGCCAGGTCTCCCGCATCGCCAGGCTTGAATAACAGACCCGTCCGGCCACTCTCTATCATCTCCACGGCGCCCCCATGATTTGGTGCTAACAGCGGCCGCGCCATCGTCATCGCTTCGATAATCATGGTGCCGAGCGGCTCCGGCGAAGTGGAGGCAGAAACGATTACATCCAGACCGTTATATACGGCGGCCATATCCGTGACATGGCCGGTAAATATTACCCTGCCCTGCAGCGCGGGCTGCGCCGCAATTTTTCTCAGCTCCGTTTCATAGGACCGACACTCTTCCGGCGTGCCCCCCACGATGGCAAAAATTACATCAGGCATGTCTTGGCGCAATTGCCTGGCTGCTTCGATAAACATCATCTGCCCTTTCCACGGGATAAGCAGACCCACCAAACCCACGACAAACGCGTCCTCAGGGATTGCATGTTGTTTGCGGAAAGCTCGACCATCGGCCGCTGTGTTCAGCTTTTGCAATTCGAGGCCATCGTAGATGTAGGTCCGTTTTTCAGACGGCACGCCTAACCGTCCTATGCTGTCAGAAACCCAGCGGGATACGGCAATAAAATAATCGGGCATTTTGAAAAAAGAGTGCATCAGCATCGAACCCTGCTGGTCTCCTCGAACATGGGCGACAATAGGAACGCCTTGTAGTTTGCCTGCCAATATTGCAGCACGATTGCACAGCGGCTCATTGTTGACATGGATCAGGTCAGGTTTAAAACGCTTTATTGTCCACAGCATCTGCAAGAAAGTCGGCAGAAAATTGGCCAAGTCGTCCAATCGCGCGAGCAACTGGTTTATTACCCAGCGCAGGCCAGGTAAGACATTCGGCCACTTCGCGGCGAGTAGCACACGTTTCATGGAAACAACATCGAGACGCCTGTCCGGAATGTGTTTCCAAATCGCTTCCGTTGCGATTTCGCGATATTGTGGGCCGGTAAGCCCGGTGATGACCATAGGCGCATATTTTTCCCGATCCAGATTTCTCACCAAGTGGCGCAGGCAAATGATGGCGCCACCGTAACCGATGCCGTTTTCCACAAAAAGAATACGTTTTTTATTTGCCGGCATCTGTCTCAACCAAAAAGCTTGTGCTTGATCTGGCGGGCGTTCACGAGCGCACCTGACGGAATCAGGCTTATGCCAGCATAGATGAGCGTGCGCAACGAAGGACTTTCCCTAAAGCTATCCAGGAAAGACGCATAGGCCCGCCTCGGCGCGGTTGACGTGAAATACCAATAGCCCAGATCCCATAGCGACTGAGCTACCACTTTGTCTGCATTTACCCCCTCGCGACTTAAAGCCGGAGCACCCCACGAGCGGATGCTTTTCATGACCTGCACCATGTCGAGCAGCAGTTTTTCCGTGGCTTGCGTTGCGTTGCTGCCGTGCTGACGATAGCGTATCAAGACCTGCACAAGACAAATGACGTCGTATTCCGCAGCGATGCGCGCCCACAGCTCAAGGTCTTCGCCATAACGTATTGTCGTGTTGAAACCGCCGACTTTCTCAAGCGCTGCTTTGCGGACCATGGCGCTGCTGGTTGGAATGAAATTGATCCGCACAAGGTGGCTTAGCGCGTCTGGAATGGGACGCCCATTCAATCCCGCAAACAAATCATGGAGTCCCTGTTTTCTGAATAATGAATCGAGTATCAGATTGCCTTCCGCATCGATTTCGGCTCGATCGGCGGCCACCAGTCCCGCGCGCGGGTTTTCGGCAAACACCCTGGTCTGATGCTCCACTTTCTGCGGAAGCCAACAGTCATCGGCATCCAGAAAAGCAATAATCTCCCCGCTGGCGATCCCAATACCCCGGTTGCGCGCAGCCGACACGCCTGCATTGGCTTGTCGTAGGTAGGTGATGCCTGCACCAAGGGCGCCAATGACCTGTTCCGTATCATCGGTTGAACCGTCATCCACGACGATAATCTCATCCACAGGACAAGTCTGCCGGCGTACGCTGTCAATTGCCTCCGGCAAGAAACGCGCTGCGTTATAGGCGGGTATGACGACGCTAACCCGGTGACGATTACTCTGTTGCATGTCCAATAACCGCTGCGCTCATCTTGTTCATGTCCGGCTTCAATGCTGCAAAAGGGTGGTCATGGCTCCATTGATGGATGCCGGGATCTTCGGCCAACCATCGATCAAGCAACACCCTCATTTTTTCCATGACATCAGGATGCAGGGCCGACACATCATTTTGGCATGTTGGGTCGTTGTCCAAGTCAAATAGCCTGCGTGAAATTTTGTCGCGCATGGGAAGATAAACCAGCTTCCAGCGGTCTGTGCGAATCATCCGGTCTTTGGCCCCGACAATCGTATCCCGATAAGCATGCTTGATCGTCATTGTTCCGTCCTGTTTATCGGGGATTTCCAGCAGGTCCGGCAGATCAGGATAGCTGATGTGATCATCCTCCAGACTGGGAACCCGGGTAACCCAAATCCCGGTCTCGGCATAGGCCGCAAGCCCCGGGTCTGTTACTTCGCCATCCATGCATTTTTTCAACGACACCCCCTGCATTTCTTTAGGGATGGGCAAACCAACCATCTCCAGCAGGGTGGGAGCCAAATCAATACTGCGCACGGTATGGCTGATAGTGCGGCCTTCAACCCGGCGCGGGTCAACAATGATGAGCGGTATACGCGAGCTGTCATCGACGATCACGCTATTGCCCTGGCCCCAGGTTTCCCGCTCGAAGAACTCCATCCCATGATCGCTATAGATCACCACAAGGGTGTTCGCCGTCATCCCGCATTGATCGAGATGATAAACGATACGTGTGACCTCATCGTCAAAGTTGCGCACACAGCCGTCATACAAGTTAAGAATCTGCTCGAAATCGAAGAATGCCTTGCCCTGTTTCTGGCGCTGGATCACCTCGAACGGCTCGTTGAGTCCGCTCATGACGAATTTCGAGCCGCCGTCATATCGGCTGGAAGTATATCGGGTGTAGTAGGGGTATTCCGAACCAAAGGGTGCGTGCGTCGCAGACATGAAAACATTTAGAAAGAACGGACGATCCTCCCCGGCGCTGCGGCTGATCGCCTCCCGCGTGCGTTTCCCCAGTTCGGAAGTCATCGGCACGCCTGCCAGATAATACAGCTCAGGCAGAAACCGGCGGCCGAAATCATTATGCGTAAACAAGGTCAAAAACAGGCGAAGATCCTTTGGTCCCTGACGGATCAGATAGCGGATATTCCACTGATCCTTCGGCAAGTCGAGTTCGTCGAACCCAAACGGAAACTTGCCCAGATCCGAGCCGCACCAGTCGCTGATGCCAATGGTGTGGTAACCCTGTTCGCTTAGCAATCGGGGAAGCGCACTGTGCCCGAGGTTGGATTCGTCCAAGGTGGTAAAGTTATCGCGAATGCCATGGCTATGGGGCCAGCGGCCGCACAGCATGGAGGCCAGGCTCGGGGCGGTGCGCGCACATGGTACGTAGCACTGCTTAAAGAAGGTGCCACGACTCGCCAATGCATCGAGCATCGGTGTCAGACCACGTTGATTGCCGTCCACCCCAAGGCGATCGGAGCGCAAAGAGTCAACCCCGATCATCAAGATATTGGGCCGGCCAGTCGCCCGATCCGAGCAGACTGGTCGAGGTTCATTTCCAAACTGCGCCCGGATGGCGGGAACCACAAACGCCGCTGCTGCTGCAAGCAACCCGAGCGCGAATTCAACTTGTCCCTGCAGGCCCAAACGTACCCCTCCTGCAATTGCCGCCGCCGCAAAGAGCAACAACAGCCCCCGCTTTGCGCCTTCGATTCGTCCGGGAGTCAGCACCGCCCAAAGTGGATAGAAGCGGCTCATACGATAATTCGACGAGGCCTCGATGCTGCCTGGGATATGCAGAAGCTGACGACAGAACTGCAGGGCAGTAACCGCCCCGATGCCCAGCAAACCAAAGCCTGCGGCAATCCAGTGATTTATGGAAAAGCCAAGCGCGGTTGCCACCGAAAAATAGAAGGTTGTTCCCGCTAACGCCATCAGCATGCACAGCACGAAAGCCCAAGCGCTGAGCCGGAACAAGGCATACAGCGAGTACGGCACATAATAGCGCCATATCTCCGTCTTAAGCTGGGGCCCGGTGCGCGTAAAATTCAGGGCCGACTTGACCACCAAGCCGGCGACAAACAGCCCGGCGACACCAGCGGCGACAGCAACCCCCACCGCTATCAGCGGCTTCGCCCACAGGGTGGCCAGGCCGCCAAGTGCGGCAGGCAGCGCAAAGTCCGTCAATGACCACAACCACTTGCGCGCCATAGCTGATCGGCGTGGTCTAGAGTAAGAATTCGCCTCGTGTAAGCCTTTGATCTCCCCAAGCGCCGCCGCCGTGCGGATCAGAAAAAACCGGCGCCGATCCGACCCAAGCGAAAACAGGGTATTGAGGACATAGGTCGCAAGCTTCCGCCACACATAGGCAGGCATGCTGCCCGTGCCTGGTCCCAAACGCACAGCGGCGTAGGTCCGGTGGAAAGCAAGGCGCGCGACAAAACTCAGCTTCAATCTCTCCGGGTCAACATAGTGGTATTGTGCGATGTCCGGTACATAGTAGAGGCGCTCTCCCTGCCCGAGCGCCTTGAGAACATAGGCCGTGTCCTCGCCTCCACCCAGGTCATGGCCTCGCGGCCCCAGGTCAGTCGAAAATTTTCCGACGCGCCCGAATACTTCTCGCCTGACAAAAAGATTTCCACCGCCCGGTGTAGTTTCGTCGGGCGATAAGAAATGCGCGCCGGTTCCCAGATCGAAATAAGGGATTGGCGGGGGATATACTTTATAAGACCCACCGTCGTGAACCCAATTGGGCTCCGTTCCATCCCAATCCGGCAGTATCCTCCCACAGAATAAAGTGGCCTCAGGGTGTGCTTCCGCGGCACGACAGATATTGACCAAGAAATCTGCAGGCACTCTGTGGTCGTCATCCACCAATGCGACCAGATCAGCGGAGATACGCGGGAGTGCGCTATTGAGCGCATGCGACTTCCCGGCGGTGGGCTCTGCGAACCACTCCAGGGGCAGCCATTCGTTTGCGGGCGCCGCATCCTGATAAGAATCCAGCAACCGATGGGTGTTGTCCGTGCAAGCATTCGCCGCTATAAGAATCCCAACGGCCCAATCTGCCGGCCGATTGGCTGCATTGAGCGATTGCAGCAGGCGTTCGAGCAGGCTCCAGCGATTGTGCGTGCAGACAAGAATGGTGAGGCGTTTCATTTCGACTTTATCCGGATCATGGCAGCCTTTATGGAGGTAACCACATCCGCGACCGTTAATTGACAAATGGATATTGTGGATTGGTTTTTCACTGGCCGCGTGAATTATCTCTCGCCTACATAAGCGGTTGCCAGCGTTTTAGCTCATGTTGTAGATTATATACAAAGAGGTTGCAAGACATCGTAAACTTACGACATGTCAGAGGTCTTTGAAATGATGGCGGCTGCCATCCGGTGCAATCCCCGCAGGAGAATAAAAATGATCAAGTGGTATTTCTTGTTGATGCTTTTCCCCATAGCGTTTGTTCAGGCGGCCAGCGAGTTTAGCGCCACCCCCCAGGAACAGGCTATGTGCAAGGCACTGATTTATGACAGGCATGATACCTCGGACACTCAAAACTGGGGTCATATGCACCACTTTTGTGACTGTGTGCGATTCACAAATCGTGCAATGGGGAATATAGGGAACGATCGCAATTTCGAAATTACAAGAGCGATAGACGGCTGCGACTATGTTCTGAGTCACACCCAGCCTGATTTCATCATGCGCGGGGAAGTCCACCTGCAAAAAGGGAAGGCGCTCAGTCTCCAGGGAAAAGACCCGCTTGCAGCGGCAGAGTTCATCAAGGCATTGGCAATCAATCCCAAGCTCGTTGGCGGATACAATACCTTGGCCGACCTCTACGTTCGTACGGGGAAACGCAGAGAGGCGCTGAATTCAGTCAGTGAAGGCCTGAAGCACATTCCAGGTTCCAAATCGCTTCAGCGCCGGTACACGGAATTAGGAGGCAAGCTCCCCTATCCTGAACCGCTCGAACAGGCGCCTCCAGAAAAGCCCGCGTTGCCTGATGAGCCCTCTGCCACCGCCCCGATTACACCCAGCAGCGAGCAAACACCAATCCCCGGAAATAACAGTCCGGAAAAGCCATCTCCCGATGAGCCGTCGCCAAATACATCTGCACCAGGCGCTGAAAAAGCCATCGGCAACCCTGCCAATCCCTGGTGCCGCTTTTGTCCTTAACAGGACGATAAGTCGGCCACAGAAATGCGAACCTGCTGGCGGCTATTTGTGGCGCCGCCAGTCAACAAATCGGTTGTGCCAGCGCATTGCCGCTCTCACTGGCAGGGGCAGTCTGCGAGCAGGGGTCGTGAGCGCGTAGCCGCACTCCTTGAGCGTGTCGCCCGCAGCACTTTCGAACACGCGTATTTGCATTGGACTCATCTGACTGCGCCATTTTCCAGCATTGTCTGATTGCACAGGTTTCTGTAGCAGAGGTGTCTTTCCCGCCATGCCTGATTTTTTAAACTCCAGCAGGGACTCGCTGAACTCCTCACCGAGAAAGCCGCATATTTTTTGAAGCGCACTTTTTTGATCCAGCAATATGTCCTCGTAGCGCATTTCCAGATATTGGTGGGGACCGAGCTTGGCGCCCTGTTGCATGCCAGTTTCCACGTATTGCTGCCAATATTTGGCTGCAAAGTAGGTGCTGTAGACGCCAAAATCATCTTGCCTGGCAAACAATGAAAGCGCGACATCGCGCCCGTCCCGAATCAAATGAATGATTTGCGCGTCGGGAAACCATGCCATGATCTTCGGGAGGTGCAGCACGTAGTATGGCGTTTTGTCCCCCCACCGGGCCTTCCCCTCGCCGCAGGCATTCTTCTCGAACAGACCTGCGATGATGGCCTGCATGCTATGGCGGCCTTGAGCGTGTAATTCCTGTGCCAGTGCATCAATGTCGAATTTCATACCGTGCAAGTCGGTGTCGAGAAAATCTGCGCTGCGGCGGTACATTTCCGTCAGCACCGCGCGGATGTTCTCCAGATGCGTCAAATCGCCATATGCTTCAGCAGAGCGAAACAGCGGAATAATGAAATGCGATTCACCGGTCGGCAGCGAAATGCGCGGGTGCGAACGTAACATATACTGCAGCAGCGTAGTCCCGGAACGCGGTGCGCCGACGATAAAAATCGGGCCGTCGTTCGAATGGATGGGCTGTGCAGCGCTGATTTGGTCTTGTGTGCCCGCGTGCATGACGGTCATCGTATTAACAGCTTCCAGGCTGGCGCCGTGGGGAGAGAATATTCCGGCAGCAGCCAATTCAGGCGCCAGTGCAAGTTCTTGATCCGGCGCAAGCGCATTCCGCGCCGGGCTTGTGCCGGGCTTGTGCCGGCAGCCAACTGCCCCATGGTTTGCACTTGGATGTCCGGCTGCGCTTTCACCCACTGGAGCAAGGTATCGAACTCTGCCAAATCCATGATGGCCTTATCGCCGCCAGCTTCACGAAAATCGTAGTGATGCATTACCGCAACGATTAGCGGAGACAGCGAGCGGAACCTGCGCGCTTCCGAAACTGCAGCTTGCAACGTATGGAGATTGCAGGTTCGCGGCAAGACAACCAGGTTCGCATGCTTTGCCGGAACATCCCAGCCGCCCGAAATATAGCTAAATTCTTTATGCTGTAAAACTTCAGTAGTTGCGGCATCGAAGCTATTCCACGGCGGGACGAATCCGCGGATAACCGGGCCGAACACTGCTCGCATGAGTGCCAGTCCCTGCGCAATCATTTCCTCCTGCCGCTCAAGCGGAATGCCGGCAAATTCGCTTTTCCCACCTCGCGTGCCAACGCCTAGTTGTTCGTGGCAATACCCATGCATCGCGATTTCAATCACTCCCTGCGCGCTAGCATCAAGCAAATGAGCGGCTTTGCCGGCGCTAAACGCGAGCAGTGCGCTGTCCACTCGCCTAAAGGGAATTACCGCAAAAGTGGCAGATAGCCCATGCTTGATAAGGAGCGCAATGATGTTCCGCTCCAACGCATGATCGCTGGTGACTGAGGGATCATCGAGTCGTAGTGCAAGGTGGATCATTTACGCGCGCTCACTTTTCCCCAGAGCCCAACCCACCATGTACCCAACGAAATAGGCCACGTTCATCTCCCGCCGCAAGCTTGTGTTGGAACCTTCGCGCAGTCGCTGCCCCAGTGCCCCAACGACGGCCCGCCACAGCTGAGGTATGAGGTAGGCCGGGGGAATCCGCGACTGTTGGGCGCGCTTGTGATTGCCTTCCATATGCCCCATGCGGTAGTGCAAGTCCAGAAAATAGTCGCGCCGCAGTTTGGGGGTTTGGATGCGATGCTGGATCACTGCTTCCGGCACCCAGCGTACGCGGCATCCGTGTTCGAGCAGGCGGCGGTATATCTCTGTGTCTTCGCCACCGATATTGGCGCTACCCTGGCGACCGAGTCGCGCATCGAAGTTGCCTATGCGTTCGAACACACTGCGGCGAAACGCGAAATTTCCGCCGAAGATCGGCGTGGCATGTTCAGTCAGCCAGCGGGTTTCACCGTGATCGAGCTTGCCCAGAAAACCCAGCAGTTCGTCCTGCAGCCAGCCTGGACGTACGCCGTCTTCAAACAACACCTCGATGCGGCCGCCTAGCGCGTCCGGCTGATGTTCTCGCATGGCCTGCTCATACGCGGTCAGCCAGGCGGGGTCGGGTGTTTCATCGTCGTCCATGAACAGCAGGTAATCACCACGCGCCTCCAGCAGCGCGCGATTGCGGGCATTGGAAAGCCCGAGCTTTTCTTCGCGCACGATGCGCACTTCCACTCCGGCAGGCCGCCAGTCCGTGGCGGCGAGCAACTGGGGCGTGGCATCGCTGCTGGCATTGTCGATGACCAGGAACTCCCAAGGCTGACTCGGCAACTGCACCTGCGCCAGATCGGCAAGCGTGCGCGCCAGCCGGTCGGCATGGTTATGAGTGCATAGGGCGACGGTGAGAAATGGGGGCATGGTATCGGCCATAAAAATTAGCGATGTTGCAAACCCAAGCGTGCCAATAAACGGTTTGCAGCATAGCGCAGGCTGTTACCACGGCTGCCGTCGTTGCTGCCGAGCGTGATTTTGCGGCGCAGGGCAGCAGCACTGTCGGTGCCGAATACATCCAGGCGGCGCAAACGGAAATGGTCAATGTCGCGGCGATTGAAGCCGGGCTGTACTGAGAAAGCCGCACGATAGCCCACCTCCCGCGCCACGCGTAGCACGCGATCGTCATAATGGCCATACGGATAAGCCAAGTAATCGACCGCCTCGCCGAGCAGGGTTTGCAAATCCGCGCGTGCGCCCGCGAGCTGGTCATACAGCGCACCATCATCGAGCGTCGGCAGGTCGGCGTGGCTGCGCGTGTGGGAGTGGAAGCTGAATCCTCGCGCACGCAGCTCGCGGATATGCGAAATATCCATCAAGGGATAGGTAACGCCGCTGGGGTTGTGCGCTTCACACCAGGCATCGCGCTGGCCGATCAATTGACTCACCAGGAAAACAGTGGCCGGCCAGCGGAGCGTTGTCAGCACCGGTAAGGCGTGTTCATGCACGCCGAGGAAGCCATCATCGAAAGTAAGCAAAAAGGACTGTTGCGGCAGTTCCACGCCGCTGTCCAGCCAGGCGAAAAAATCGTCGATACTTACCGCCTGCCAGCCGGCGCGCGCCAGCGTGTGCATGTGCTCGGAGAAACGTGCCGCGCTGACACAATACTTGCGTTCCCAGTCGTTATGCGCATTGCCCACGCGGTGGTACATGAGCACGGGAATCCGTTCGGCATTCACGCGCGTTTTTCCTTCAAGCGGTCGGCCGTGCCGACCAGCCACTGAAACAGCGCGCGGGGGAGCAAGGCGGGGATGAGATATTTCAGGTCTCCCGCTTTCCACAGGCCCTGCATCAAGGCGCGGCGAAACAGTTTTTGCGCGTCCAACAGGTTGCGCTGCCAATAGGCACGATAAGCTTCGCGCAGCAAAAATCCTTCGGACAACTCACGCACTTCGCTCTTTGACAAATGCGCGACACACTCGGGATGATGCGCAACAAAATCGTGTCGCACCTGCAGAGCATCCAACACTTGACGCGACCGATCCTTGGATATTTGTCCCTTGTCATGCCAGCGGTAAAACGCCATCACCTCCGGCACCCGCACGAGCTTCTGAGTGTGCGCGTGCAAGCGCAGCCATAGATCGTAATCCATGGCCGAAAAACGCCGCTCCGAAAACCCTTGGACAGCATCGATGGCGTCCCGGCGAACCAGTGCTGCGTGAATGGGCCAGGGGCAAGAACGCAAGAACTCGGCCGCCGTATCCATCTGGTTGTAGTCGGGCGGAATATAGGGTTTCGTTCCAGGGGCGCCTACGCCAACGTTTTGCCAGCCGCAATAGGCGATGTCGGCATGATTGGCGTCCAGTGCTGCCGCGAGTTTTTCCAACGCATCTGGCGACCAGTAATCGTCGGCGTCCAGAAACGCCACGCGTCCGCCAGTCGCGTGTTGCAGCCCAATATTGCGCGCGGGATACGGCCCCATTTGGCCCTGGTACAGCAGACTCAAGCGCGGTGAGTATTGCGTTGCAAGCTGTTGCAGAATGTCCACGCTACCGTCAGTTGAACCATCATCCACGACGATCAACTCGACATCGGCATAGGTCTGATGCATGACGCAATTCACCGCCTCCTCGATGAAGGCGGCGGCATTGTAGCAAGGCATGATGACGCTGATGCGGGAGGGGACGAACGATGCACTCATGAGCAGGAGTTTCGCACAGAAATTTGCCGATAGTATACTTCAGCAACGTCGGCGACACGCGTCCAGCTAAAGCCGCGCGCAAAGTCGCGACAGGAAATGGCATCGAAATGGATCTCGCCGGACAGGAAGCGGACAAGTGCCGCGTTGATGGAGGCGACATTAGCTGCGTCGACAAAAAAGCCCGAACGCCCTTCGGCCACTGCCTCCGCCGCACCTGCCAGTCGCGCGGCCAGGCTGGGCACGCCACTGGCGGCGGCCTCGAGGTAAACGATGCCAAAGCCTTCGTGACTGCCGGGAACAATGGACGCGGCCAGCACAAACAGATCAGCGCGGGCGTAAAGATCGCGCAATGCGGCACCGCTCACCCGCCCGGCAAAGCGCACGCGTGCACCGAGTCCCAGGGTATCGACCAGGCGTTCCAGTGCCGGGCGCAGCGTGCCTTCACCAGCAATGACATACTCAAACTCGAACTGCTCCTGCAGACCCGCCAGCGCGCGCAGGACGAGGTCGACATTTTTGCGCTGCTCGGACAGGCGGCAGACGGTAAGCAGTTGCGGCACGCTATTTTTGGGCGCGCGTGGCACGTCGAAAAACACCGGATCCACGCCGACCCAGGCGACGTGTGTGTTGTCGGCACACGCCGGATGTTGTTGCAGTAGCACTGCGGCGGTGTAGCGGCTGTTGGCGATGATCGCTGCGGCACGCGGCAAGGCGCGCGCCAGCATTTTTTGCGTGGCGCGCCGCCACAGCGGACGCAGGCGACGCCACAAAACTGGGCGCAGCGCACGCAGGCCGGGCAGCGCGAGGGCCGGGCGCGCGGTGAGCGGGTAGGGTGCGAGAAAGTCGTTGCCATGCACCGACACCACCACCGGCCGGCCCTCTTCGGCAATCCATACGTGGGCGGCAGATAGCGCGTGCCAGATGTCGATGGGTTCGCGTTTGAGACGCGGCCAATCCAGACCCCTGCAACTGGTGAGTATAGGTTTGATGGTGACCCCGGCGGGCGGCGTGACGTTTGCCGATTTCGGCGGGGCATACACCGTTACCTGCAAGTCGGGGCGACGGCCAAGTTCGCTCGCCAGTTGCCAGGCGTAGGTTTCCACTCCACCGAGATCGGGCGGAAATTCAGAGGTAAGGAGACCAATGCGCAGCGTCATGCCTCTATCCGCAGCCAAGCGCCAGGCGCCAGTTCGGTCGCAGGGATATGCCAGCCGTCAGACACGGCGCACAGCGCGTCTTCGAGTTTGATAGCTTGTTGCCCGGTGTTCACTATTATGCAGGCGGCGCGGTCGGCACGGGAAAGGTTCGCCACCACGATGCCGGCGCGTGCGGGCTGCGGAACTCTGTGGCTGGCCGCCTGCGCTTCAGCGTTACCGCCGGGCAAGGACGGCGGCAAACCCAGGCGCTGGCGCATACACAGCACCAGCGCATCGGCCAGCATGGCGTCAACTTCAGGGCGTGATGCGCGCAGGCTCAGCAAATACAGGGCCTCGGCGTAAAAGCCAATGGCATAGGTGCGGCCCTTGTGTTCCAACCAGCGGCGTGCAATGCCGGTGCGGGCGCAGTGGCCGAGAATGCCCTGGATATACGGCATAAAGGCAGCGCGCCGCGTGTCCTGCGCAGCACGCACCAGATCCATCAGATTCACCGCCAGATAGTCATACGCCCATGTCTGCAAACTCAGCTCGCGATCGATATAACCGCCGGGCATGACCAGACGCGGGTAGCGTGTCTTCAGACGCGGCAGACGCGGAACGAACACCTGCCAGCCGATGCGCTTCCATAAACGCTGCCACAGCGGCAGTCGCGATGCCTGTTCGGTGGGCAGCAGGGTCAGATCGATGGCGGAGAATACCAGCCGGTACAACCATTCCATGGGGCGCAGTGACAACACAGCGCGTGCAGCCGCGTAGCCGGATTCAACCAGTGGTGCATATTGCGTGTCACCCGTGAGAGCGCGGTAACGATCCAGCGCCACCAGGGTGTCGAGCTGGGTGTTCAGCACCAGCATGTTCTGCGGCGATTTGCCGAGCGCGTTGCCGGGCCACCATTTAAAAGGAGCGCGACGCATCCCGGCTTCGCTCGTCTCCAGTTCATCGTGATAGAACCAGGCACCAACGGCGGTATTGTCGCGCTTGCCCGAAATAAAGTGCATACCTCGTGCAAGCGCAGCCCGCACAACCGGGTCGTCAGCTTCGCTCAAGGCATCCAGCAGCAGATGCATGGCCGAACAATGCAGGCGGTAGTGAGACTCCATGCCTTCCGTCCACTCGCCATGGCGGAAGCCACCGTCCTCGCTCTGACGCGACAACACCGACAGCAGCAATTGCGTTTTCAATAGCCGATAAATATGTTTGCCCGTGGCACACTCCAGGCCGTTGACAATCAGGTGCAGCGCGTGCGCGTCATTCTCGGAACAAATGCGGCGTTTATGCGGCCACGCATAGCGATCTTCATATACCCAGCCGTGGACTAGGTGGCGGTAGAGGTCAGCGGGTTTGCCGTAGCGCGTGTGGGAACCCAGCAAGAAGTAGCCCTGAGTTTCGACGGGCGCAAGCGTTTGCAACTCCTCAATGAGTGCCGCATCGTCCAGCTGCCAGATTACCGCATCCAGGCAATGTTCTGCCGGGATGGTCAAGGCAACTGACAGGCCGTCCGAATTAAGGCGCATATCATCGAGTTCAGCCGCAGCCTCAGTCAGAATGTGGCCTTGTGCATCCAGCGTGCGGGCAATCGGTTCGCGTGGCAGCCAGTAGTGGGGCAGGGTGGCGTCCGCTGCCAGTAGTAGCCAGCCGCCGGCGGCGGGTTTGCTCAGGGTATAAGCGCCTTCCACCACAAAGCGAATAGACGAGCCGTCGCCAGGAGGCAGCCGCAGGAAAGCGCAATCCGTGCCTGCTTCGAAATGGTCAACCCATGCGGTGAAAGCCTGCCCTGTTGAGGAAATCCGACGGGCGTTGGCTAGACCAGCCATCTCTGTGGCGCAGGAAAATTCGAACAACGTTTTGGCGTTAACCTCGATCATCGGCTCAACCACGGGACCGAGCCCAGGCAGTGCTGAGCGCGCGGATTTCATCGGGGCAGTCGCCAAAGCGGCGCAACAGATAATCGCGCAGGCCGCGGCGGCGGGCCTGGGCATGGGGGTTGGCCGCGAGTCGCTGCCAGTTGCAAGCGAACTCGCGCAATCCCCACACCAGGCGTTTATGTAGCGGTGCGGTTTCAGGCGATAAGCCCAGGTGGGGTGAAAGGCTTGTCAACACATTGCGCACGTCACGCAACAGTTCATCTTTGCCGCGGTTCTTCTCCACCCACAACAAATGATTGCGTGCGCTGAAATAGGCCCGAAGCGGCGATTCTTCGCTGCCGAAAGACGCGCCGATCTTGTGCCAGACCTTTGCGGCCGGCACGGTCAGGCACTTATACCCTGCGCGTCGCGCGGCAAACCCCCAGTCCGATTCCTCGTACACCAAAAAAAAACGGCTATCCAACAGACCAATTTTTTTCGCCACCTCGGCGCGGAACAACATGGCTGCGCCACACACATATTCGGTTTCGGCAGGATCGGCAGAAAGCGCGGATTCTTTTTCGCCCTGCCCCGGAAAATCAAAGCACAGGTTTGCAGGGTTCCATACTGCGCGGTCGAACCAGGCCACATCGGGTGGATCCATATAAAAAATGCGCGGCCCCAGCACCCCGGCTTCTGGGTGAGCCGCCGCCACATCCATCAATCGATCAAGGCAATCTGGTGCGATCTCGGTATCGTTGTTGAGCAGCATTACAAAGTCCGCGCCGGATTCCAGCGCAGCGCGGATGCCCACATTGTTGCCCTCGGCAAAGCCCAGGTTGGCGCCGTTCTCGATGATGTGTAGGGGAAACGCCCAGTTGTTGGCCAGCACTCGCTGCAGGGAATCATCGGTTGAACCGTTGTCTACCAGCAGTACCGTGAAGTTAGGGTAAGTCAGCGTGGCGAGTGAATCCAGGCACGCAAGCGTGTCGTCGGCACCGTTCCAGTTAAGGATGACAACGGAAATGAGTAGTGCGCCCCCTTCGCTTAAAGTCGCTGTATCCATAGGCTCCCGCCAGGGTTTTTCAAGCACAGAGGCATATGCTCTTCGAATAATTGTTGGTGAAAATTCGCTAGATAGGTGTTGAAGAACACGATTCTGAAGGCGCTATTGAATTGCAGAAAGGCCCTGAGGGCATAAGCCTCGTTCCATGCGCGCCCCTCATACACCCATGTTTTTGGATATTCAAAAGGATAGAAGATGTCATGGAAATGCACATAGACGCCGCTTTTCAAGCCGGGGAGAATCTCAAACAGCATTCTGTTCACGTCACTATTGATTCTGCATACATGCGTGGAATCCACGAACAGGATGTCGTTCGCTTCCAGTGACTGGAAAATCTCGGCGTCTACATCCTGGAGTTTGTTTGGTATAAGCCGGATGGATTCCTGATCGGACGGCTTGATCAAAGAGAGCAACAGTTCGGGGTAGGGCTCAATGAAAGTCGTCTTGATCCCCCCAGAAAAGAAAAGTTCATTCGTATCCAAAGTAACGCACGATGAATGACCTGATCCAATTTCAACGATTCTCTTGGGTTGCGCATGTCTGATCATGCAGTACAAAGTGATCGCATCCGAGTAGGAATAGGACGGATTTTCAAAAAAATATCGAAGCGCGGCCGTTTTCTGCGCGGTGAATGGCAACTCGGCGTAGTAAGTTTTAAACTCATCCAGAAGATGCAATTGAGATGCTTCGGCAAGATCAATCCCGGGTATGACTTTGGGTGTGCTATCAAAAATGGCGGATTCATTTTCTCTAACTTCGTCCAGGTTGGGAATTGGAGAGTAAAAGTGGCCGGGGGGCGCATAACGCAGGTGCCGCTTCCATGCCGTGACGAGGTCATGCAATTGATCTCTTTCTTCTACAAGAGAGCGAATAAAAGGTAGTTTCTTTATAACATTGCTAAGCATCTTTGCAGACTCACTCTTGATTGTGATCAACTCAAAGTTATGTTGGAAGAAGCAGTGCTAGATAGCTTATTTTCCGCTTTGGAGCGGTTGATGTTCAGGTGCCATCGCAACTGGAATGTGGGGCGGGTTTTGAAATTTATGCATTTAGCCTGGCACATTACGGCCCCGGGAACTTGCCGCTGCACGCAACACCTTGGTCGCTTCGATGCCCCATGCATCCCAGTTGAGACGCGCCTCGAAGGCCTCGCGGCTGGAGACGGCCATGGATTCGAGCTTTTCGCGGTTTTCCCACAAATCCTTCGCGGCCAGGGCATAGTCATCGCCCCCTGCGGATTCTGGAAAGAGAAATCCGTTCACGTTGTGCTCGAGCGCCCCCCTGACACCGCCGGTGTCGGTGGCCAGGACTGGCAAACCGTAAGCGTTTGCCTCACAAAACACAATGCCGCCGCATTCAGCACGCGTGGGCAAGATGAACAGGTCCGATTGGAAATAAAGCTCGGCCAGCTTCGCCCGCTCCTCCAGCTTGTTTTTGTCCAGGAAAGGCACCACCACCATGTCCGGGTGGGAAACACCAGCGGGTGGAGTGCAGCCAACAACAGTCAGTTTGGCGGGAATGCCCATTGTGCGCAGGGCGATTAGCGCGTCCAAAGCGATACTTCCACCCTTACGCTCCCAGTCAACGCCCACGAACAACATGCGTAGATGATCGGAGCGCGTTCTGGATTCCACCAGCTTGCGGTCGGACAGTTCTTGCATGTTTGCCCCCATGGGAAAAATATGGATGCGGCTGGGATCCGCTCCGTAATCCAGAATGGCCGAATTCCCGGCCCACTGCGATGGATAAATCACTTTGGAAGCCTTGCGGATAGCGCGGCTTTCTATGAAATTTGCTTCCCAATATGATATGGGAAGCAGGTTGCGATAGCCCGGGTAATAATTTCTCATCAAGGCAAAGGTGGTATCCGACATGTAAACAATCGGGACTTTTGTACGAAGCAGTGCAACTTCGGTGGAGGAGGCAGGCGCGTAAATGACATCAACTTGCATCCGAGCCAGTTTTTCCGCAAATGCGCGAGCATAGGCGGCGGAAAGATATAGGCTATGGCTAACATCGTAGCGTTTGTTAAGGTAACGCATGGAACGGCGATTCCAGTTTCTTAGGGTTTTTTCCCTATCTGTGATGATGGGGCCGAGAAACAAAACTTCCCCGCAATGTTGCGCTAGGGCCTGCGCCATGAAATGTAAGGTTCCCGACCAAGAGCGCCGATCTCGCGGATCGGCTGCAGTAAGGAAAGCGATTCTCAGCGGGTTGGCTATTGTATTCGGCATTTTTTAATTGCTTTTATCCTGCTTAAAATAATGTTTGCCTTGTAACTTCCATTCGATCGGAACGGATACGAGGCGAAGCTCATCCTGTAATGGAGCATCCATCGTTTTTGCAGTCACAGTAAAAAACCTGAGGCTTTCACCATGAAATACTACCCGACCGCGCTGGTCGATAACCGCGAAGCGGATGCCATAGGTGCCGGGAACCATGGGATAGACGGGAATGAGCTGCTCAATCTCATGGCTTCCCACGGAAAATTCATGGGACTGACCCAATACCGCGGTAGATTCGCCCGTGAGATAGACGAAGTCGGTGGTATGCGTCCCGATGTGGAATTCAGGATTGGTCAGCGGTTGGTTCAGCGTGAATCGTATGCGTATCCTTAATGCGCTGCCTTCCGTCAGCGAATCAGCCTCGCTGCCTTGTGCATCAAGTACGGCAACTTCGATATCTTGTACCTCGCCGGATGAAATGACGCGAGTCGATCGGTCTTTCGCTTTTTGATGGCTGATGGTTTGATTGCTGACCTGGTAAAACCGATCACACGTGGCGTGCGGGTCTCCATCCTGCAGAATTGAACCATGGCTCAACATCATCACGCGTGTGCACATTCTTTCAACTTGGCGGATGTTGTGGCTAACCAGCAAGACGGTTTTCCCTTGCCTTCTGATCACGTCGTCCATTCGGTCAAAGCACTTGCGCTGGAAAGCCAGGTCGCCCACCGCCAGCACCTCATCGATGATTAAAATTTCCGACTCGATGCTGGTGGCCACGGCAAAAGCGAGTTTGACTTGCATGCCTGAGCTATAGCGTTTCACGGGTGTGTCGATGAATTCCTCCATCTCGGCAAAGGCTACGATCTCGTCGAATTTCTTGTCAATGTCCTGGCGCGACATACCGAGGATGGCGCCATTGAGGTAGACGTTTTCACGCCCGGTGAAGTCGGGTACGAAACCTGCGCCGACCTCGATCAGGGGAGCGATCCGGCCATTCACTTTTGCTGTGCCGCGAGTTGGGGTGCTGATGCGTGCCAGCATTTTAAGCAATGTGCTCTTGCCAGCGCCATTGTGGCCGATGATGCCGACCACCTCGCCTTGTTCGATGGAAAAGCTGACATCGTCGAGCGCTTTGAATAGCGGGCGCTGTTCAGTCTTTTTTCCCCGAAGACGGGCTGCGGTGTGGAGCAGCTTCTGCTTGAGACCTTGCATCGCCCCCAGGCGATATTCCTTGGTGAGGTGTTCAACTTCAATGATGGACATGGATTCAGACTCAAATAACGTCGGCGAAAAATGATTCCGCCCGTTTGAAAAACGCGTAGCTCAGGGGGAGCAGGACTGCGATCAGGATCGCGCCCGGAACCATGGCGGCAAAGTCGGGTGGTTCGTTTCTAAGCACCACGCTCTGGAAAGCATCAATGATGCCGGCCAGAGGGTTGAGGGTGTAAAGGGTATAAAGCAGGTTTGACCACTCGCCTGCAGCTTGATGCACCAGCAGTTTATCTTTCACCAGTTGCAACGGGTAGATCACCGGTGAGGCATACATGAGCAGAGAGAGCACCACGGGCAGGGCAGCGCCCACATCGCGGTAATAGACGTTGAGGGCGGCACCGACGAAAGCGATGGTGAGCGCCGCCAGCACGGTGTAGAGAATGATGAGGGGCACCCAGAGAACGTAAACGCTGGGCAGCATCTGGTACCAGATCATGAGCCCGGCCAGGATGACAAAGTTGATACCCAGTTCCACCAGCTTGGTGATGACCGCTGTGAGGGGGAATATCTCACGCGGGAAATAAATCTTCTTGATTAGACTGGTATTGCCCACGACGCTGTTAACTCCATCCGATGCGGATTCCTGAAAAAAGGTCCAAGGCATCAGTGCAGCGAAGGTAAGAATGGGATAGGGAATGTTGCCGCTGTCGATGCCGACAAAGCTTTTGACCAAGGTGAAGATCAGCATTAGGGTAAGCGGCTTGATCACTGCCCAGGCAATGCCCAGGTAGGCCTGTTTGTAACGCAGAGCAATGTTTTTCCACGCAAGCACGCTCATCAGCTCGCGATGTAAATAAAGGTTTTTAGCTAGGCGCAACATTTATGCCAAATAGGTTGAAATGCGATTGTTAGTATTGTGTTACAAAAGGCCATATTGGCGCAGAACTTGGTTTATCTCGCAAGAGTTATGCCATGGCTAGATTGTCAGGTCAAACGAGCTCTTTCGAAAGCAGATACTTCATTAGCAACGCCAAAACAATGTGCTCTTGGCCAAAACCAGGCACTTTGCTCAACGCTAGCATAGCGCCGTGACGCCTTAATATTTCAACAATGATGCCAAATTATCGACAGCTACTCAATTGGCATCATCCGCGTAGTGAATGAAATATTTACTTGTTCTCACTTACGCTAATTTCAATTATTGCACATATATCCCGCGCGCCTGAAAAGGCCCGTGATCTTCTTTTACATGCTTTGATGCTATCATTATTTCCCCATGTCCCCAGCATCTTTCGCCACGCTTGCCACTACTCTCCTGCTTGCCAGCGCATGCCAAGCCGGAATACTTCATGCAGCGCCCGATAATTACCTCATTCAAGTCAAGCAGATGTCCCCTGGAGATACGCTCGAACTTATGCCTGGGGAATATCGCAATGGCTTGCCCATCCACGGCATCAATGGTCGGCCCGGCCAGCGAATTACCATAGCGGGGCCTGCTTCAGGGCCGCGCCCTGTGTTCATGGCACGCAGCGGTGCCAATACCGTCAGCATAGTCGATTCGAGTTATATCACTATTCGAAATCTCGAACTGGATGGCCTGAACCTGGCCGGAGATGCTGTAAAGGCAGAGGGGCACGCTCACTGGGCACATCACATCACGCTTGAAAACCTGCTTATCCGCAACCATGGCGGCGATCAACAGACGGTGGGGATTTCCACAAAGTGCCCTGCCTGGAACTGGGTGATCCGGAACAACGTTATTGTCGGCGCAGGAACCGGTATTTATCTAGGCAACTCCGACGGCAGCGCGCCATTTGTTGCGGGGTTGATAGAATACAATCTGATCGTGGATACGCTCGGCTACAACCTGCAAATCAAACATCAGCAGGCGCGGCCTGCCTTGGCTGGGATGCCTGGCAGACCCAGCGCCACCATCGTTCGGCACAATGTTTTCAGCAAGCAGCACGGCGCGGCGACGGAGGCCATGGCGCGGCCCAACGTGCTGCTTGGACACGGGCCGTTAAAGGGTGCCGGGGCGGACGACTCCTACCAAGTCTATGGCAATTTTTTCTATGACAACCCCAGCGAAGCGCTATTCCAGGGGGAAGGTAATATCGAGCTGCACCACAATGTTTTCTGGAATCGGCATGGAGATGCGATCCACATCCAGCCCCACAATGACGTACCCAAGCGTATCACGCTGGTACATAACACCGTGCTGGCTACGGGCACCGGGATCAGGGTGCTCAATCCGGAAGGCGCGGCGCACTATCCGCAAATTGCGTCGGCCAACGCGGTATTCGCCGCAACGCCCATTTCGGGAATCGATGGCGAAGGTAACATCACCGCACCGCTCGCCAAAGCGAACGACTATCTGATGCACCCGCTCGACTCCCTGGGGACATTCGATCCGCGACCGCAGCCGGGCCGCCTGGCGCTGCCCCAAAGCGCTCAGGCCGCGCTCCCTCCCGGGCCGCACGCCAACCTGGATTTCGATGGACGCCCGCTCAATCTGCCTATCGCTGGCGCTTATAATGGTGAAGCGGGTGCGCCGGTGTGGCTGCCCCGCCTGGAGAGGAAGCGGCCATGACAAAGTACATAAGCGGCGCATCCCATGCAGAACATGCCGGCAGTTGACGCGTCCTCTCGCAGCGCTTTGGCCTGGGCGGGTCTGGGTTACCTAGTCTTCGTCATCTACGGCAGCCTGGTTCCGCTCGATTTTCGCCCCCTGCCTTGGGAGCAAGCGTGGCTGCGCTTCCAGGCCATCCCTTATTTGCAGCTGGGGATAGGTTCTCGCGCCGACTGGGTGGCCAACATTGTGCTTTTTATTCCCCTGACTTTTCTCTGGTCGGGCGCGCTCTGGTCACGCAGCAACCCGGCGCTGCGGATTTTGGCCTGCATCCTGATCGTGGCTGGCGGTGTAGCCCTAAGCGTGGGCATCGAGTTCGTGCAGATCTATTTCCCGCCGCGCACGGTGTCCCTCAACGATATTCTGGCCGAGACCATCGGTAGCGCCATCGGCGTCGCGCTATGGCTTGCCGCAGGCCGGCGCTTGGTTGCGCTCGGCACGGTGGTTGGCGCGGGCGGGCCTGGCACCGTGCGTGCCATGTTGACGCTCTACTTGATCGGCTACTTTGCACTGAGTTTTTTCCCATATGATTTTCTCGTCTCTTGGCCCGAGTTTTTGGTTAAGCTCGCGGCCCACCGCGACAGCCTGTTCGTCTCTGCGGGGTCGTGTGGCTCTGGCTTGCGCTGTGCTGCAAAGCTGCTGTCGGAAGCGGTCGCAGTGCTCCCGCTCGGCTTGCTGATCGGGATGCGGTTCCGCGGCGGCGCGCGCGCCCTAAGCGTGGCCTTGCTGTCCGGCGCTGTACTCGGGGTAGTAATCGAAGGCGTGCAATTGTTCATCGCATCAGGTTCAGCCCAGGGCATCTCAGTCCTGACACGTAGCGTAGGCGCAGCCTCTGGGCTAATGCTCTACCGTACCTTGGGCACGCTCACGACGCGCACCCTACAACCCTACCTGCGGCCAGGCATACTGATTCTGCTGCCGTGCTATCTGGTTTTCCTGGGTGTCCTGAGCGGTTGGTACGGAGGCACCCGGCTGGCAATGGACGAAGCGCTGGGCCGGATTCCGCAGCTGCACTTTCTCCCCTTCTACTACCACTACTACACGTCGGAAGGTGTTGCACTGGTAAGCGCACTGCTCAATGTGTCGCTCTATCTCCCCGTCGGCCTCGCGTACTGGGCGTGGCTGGCGGGTGATCGGGCAAAGAGGCGTGCGGGTAGTGTTATCCAAGCCGGATTGCTCGGGGGTATCCTCGGTTTTGCCGTGGAAGTCTCCAAGTTGTTTTTGGCGGCGCAACGACCGGATCCCACCAATATACTGCTGGCATTTTTCGCTGCGGCCCTTGCCTATGCCGTGGCGGCGCTGGTCATGCGGTCAGCGGACAGCACGGAGACGGCGCCCGCACCCACGCCACCGGTACGCCAGCCAGCCCAAGAAGTTGCTGTTTCCACACGCTGGGGTTACAGGTTGTTATCCTTGCCCCTATTCGCCCTCGCCGGCTGGGGCGTGTACGCCTATCCGCTTGGCTGGGGGTGGCTGCTGCTAGGCTTCGTGGCCTATGCCACCTTGCTATCGCGGTATTTTTCCGCTTGGCTGATCGTCGTCCCGGCGCTGCTGCCAGTGTTCGACCTTGCTCCCTGGAGCGGTCGGTTTTTCTTTGACGAATTCGATCTGCTGCTATTGGTGACGCTTGCCGCTGGCATGTGGCGTGCTGCAGAAAATGCAAACGCACGATTGCCTGCCGCGTTCGCGGTGTTGCTTGCGTTGTTCGCCGTTTCCGGCGGCATTGCACTGCTGACCGGGGTCTTGCCCCTGCAGGCAATCGACGCCAACGCTTTTTCCAGCTATTACAGCCATTACAACGGTCTGCGCGTTGCAAAGGGACTGGTCTGGGTGCTGGCATTGCTGCCTTTGTTGCGCCGCAGCGTCGGCAAAGGCGATGACGTGCTGCGCCTTTTTGCGCTGGGAATGACACTAGGGCTGGCCAGTGTGGTGGCGGTAACGCTATGGGAGCGGTTGGCGTTTCCGGGCCTGCTTAATTTCACCAACGATTACCGTGTGACTGCGAGCTTTTCCGCAATGCACACAGGCGGTGCTTTCGTCGAGGCTTATCTGGTGACGGCGCTGCCTTTCGCCGCCGCCTGGATACTGCTCGCGCGCAATCTGTTGCTGCGCGCCGCTGCATTAGGGTTGTTCGGCCTGGGTGTGTACGCGCTCATGGCGACTTTCTCTCGCGGGGGCTATGCGGCCCTGGCCGTGGGAACGCTCATTCTGGTTGTGGGCATGACGCTGCACGGACTCCGGCGGCAGGCGTGGGGCAAGGCCGCAATCGCACTTCCCGTTCTGCTCGGTGTCGCCGCTCTGGCGGCGCTTCCGGTACTCCAGGGCAGCTATATCCAGTCCCGCTTCGCCACTTTGAGCCAGGATTTCGGCATCCGCAAGGCACACTGGATCGACGCACTGCACATGATCAGCCCCGGCTGGCAAACGACATTGTTTGGCATGGGCCTCGGCCGCTACCCGGAAACCTACTATTGGAACAATTCCGAGGGCGTCGTTCCCGCGACTTACCAGTTGGCAAGGGAGGGCGGAAATACCTATTTGCGGCTCGGGGCAGGCGATTCGCTGTACTTCGAGCAGATCGTCGCGCTGCAGCCCCAGCGCAACTACGTCTTGTCGTTTGACATGCGTAGCCAGCACCCGGGAGCAGAATTGACCACGCCGTTGTGCGAAAAGTGGATGCTTTATTCTCTCCGTTGCCAATGGCTCACCACCTCAATACGCGCGAACGGCAGGGAATGGGGGCACTACGAAGTGCCTTTCGACTCGAAAGCCCTCGGCGCTGAGCCGTGGTATTCACGGCGGACGGTCAAGCTGTCGCTGTATAACCCGCGCCAAGGAACCCTCATCGACGTCGACAATGTCCGGCTGGTGGATCGGGAAGGCCGCAACCTGGTGACCAATGGAGATTTTTCGCAGGGCAGTGATCGCTGGTTTTTTTCCACCGACAACCATCTGCCCTGGCACCTCAAGAATCTGTGGGTGGAAATACTATTCGAGCAAGGCTGGTTTGGACTGCTGGCGTTCGCGGCCCTGGTGCTCTACAGCCTGGCGCAGCTTGCGGCACAGGCATGGCGGGGCAGACCGTTTTCCGCTGTACTGCTGGCTTCCCTGGGCGGCTTTCTGACGGTCGGCGTAGTCGACAGCCTGTTCGATGCGCCCCGTTTCACGCTGCTGTTCTTTCTGATTCTCCTGTCCGGTGCCTTTGCCGCGAGGCAGCAGGCGAGCAGCCCTTCAGCGACGCCGGACAAAGAGACTGTTCAACATCACATGCGCAATCGCCAGCAAAGGCCAAAGCAGCGAAATCAGGAAAGCCAGCCCGGTGACATTTAGCAGGGTTACGGGAGCGGACGGCCAGCCGGAGGCCAGCGCCGCCGTGGCCGGATGGTTAAGCCAATAGATCGTCTGTGCGGCGATGAAAGCCGCCAGCACAGCGACCACCGGCGCATGCGATCGCAGTTCTGCCCGCCAGCCGCTCGACACCAACAGCAAAGCCAGGCCGCTGCAAAGGCCGACAAGCGCCTCCAGGGAAAACAGTCGCGTCAGCACCGACAGCTTGAGCAGGATCGCTACGGTGAGCAGCTTGAGCAACACTGCGACTGCGAACAGCACGACAAAAAACACGGAGAGGCGCCGGCCGGGCCGCATCAAGGTCGCCGCGAACAAGCCCAGCCCCGCGATTTCGAGAAAATAGATCAGCGCTTCCATGAACTTGAAACGGGAGGGATCAGCAAGAGTCTCCCAATAAGGAGAAAAATGACCGTGCAGGTTTCCCGCCACCAGAGACGGTAATTGCAGGCTCCACTGAGACAAGACCCATAGACCCAATAACAGTAGCCCGGTATTTACCGTTCGGCCCGGCAGAAACCACTTCTGACGCCATACAGCTAAAGTGTTGCAAGGCCATAGTTGCCGGCTGATCCACCAGGCCAGTGTGGCGCCAAAAAATACGCCGGCAGCATTGGTGAGTACGTCGAGATTGGACGAAACCCGGCCCGGTACAAATGCTTGCAATGTCTCCATCAAAAAGCTTAACAAGACACCGTATAAAACCGGAATCATCAGCATGCCGCGTGTCGCCTTGAACAGCAGAAAGCCCAACGGCAGGTAAGCCAGCACGTTGGTCAGCACGTCGGTGCGCGTGACGTATGGCGGCCAGGGCTGGAACAAAAAAAGAAATGGGAGCTGATGCGGCCGCTGCCAGTCGGAAAAAGGGTAAAGGCTGCCGTAAACAATCAAGACGCAGTACGCCGCCGCCCAGACAAGATGTCGATACCTGCGCCAGACAGCTGCTGGTCTACGCTGCACGAGGAAAATAGTCATATGCCGTCAAAATTAGCACAGGGTGCTGGCTTAGTAAAACGCGACAGGCTCCGCTACAATCGAGTCTTTGCAAAAACATAGGCTGGCACCATGCATTTCGACGTATTCAATGGCGATGCTGACGGCATCTGCGCCCTGCACCAACTGCGTTTGGCCGAGCCGGTGGAAAGCACGCTGGTCACCGGCGTAAAACGAGATATTTCTCTGTTGAAACGGGTAGAGGCTAGCGCTGGCGACCGGGTCACCGTGCTCGACATCGCTATGAGCAAAAACCTCGATGCTCTCAACAAGTTGCTTGAGCGCGGCGTAGCGGTCGCCTACTTCGATCACCACATTCCTGGCGATATACCCAATCACCCGAATTTAAAAGCGCATGTCGATACCAGCGCCGAGGTCTGCACCAGCCTGCTGGTGGACAAATATCTTGCGGGCAAATTCCGCATATGGGCCGTCACTGCAGCTTTCGGCGACAACCTGCACGATGCTGCCCGGCGCGCCGCACAAGGCCTTAACTTGTCCGACGTCCAGCTTGACGCCTTATGTGAACTGGGCGAATGCCTCAACTACAACGGCTATGGCGAAACCGTCGCGGACCTGTTCTTGGCGCCGGATGAGCTGTATCGGATTGTGCATCGCCACGTTGACCCGTTTACTTTCATCCACGAGGAGCCCACCTTCCAGACGCTGAAAAAAGGCTACGTAGAGGATATGGCCCTGGCGCAGGAAATCAGCCCGCTAAAAGCCACCAACAGCGGCAGCATTTACCTCCTCCCTGAAGCGTCCTGGAGCCGGCGTATATCCGGCGTATTCAGCAACGCCTTGGCCACCGGCTCGCCGGATCGCGCCACCGCCGTGCTTACCGGACGTTCGCAGGGCGGGTACGTGGTTAGCGTGCGCGCGCCGATCGCCACCAAAACCGGGGCGGATGAAGTGTGTTCAAAGTTTGAAACCGGCGGTGGGCGCAAGGGCGCGGCGGGTATTAACCTGTTGCCAGAAGATCAGCTAGAAAAATTTATTGCTGAATTTTACGCGGTCTTCGGCTAGTCATTTTCTGACTTTGTGTTTCGAAAAATGGATTGGAATAAATGTTATGATACGAAATACGACCCTGTCATGTGCTATCTTCGATAGAGAATCAGCAGGATTACCTCAGGCCACAGCTACTCTGGAACAGTGATGTCTAGACTTGACCATTTTTTTCCTCTAAAAATCTATATCAGATTGATACTGGGAATTTTATAATCAACAAAATGCTATTTCTAAGCATTTGATGCAATATCTTGCGTCAAATAGGGTAGCTACTTTACGTTGGGCGTCTTAGTGAACAGGAAGGACATCGATAATGTCGCTTAAATTCTTGGCTTCTCTAGTTGCAGCCTTTGTGGTGTTAGTACCGTATTCGGCGCGAGCAGGCGAGAGCGGCGCCCCCATCCCCGTACTGAGCTTTGAAGGCACCTCCTGTGGAGCATGGATGCAGTCACAGAAATACCCCGCTACCAGAGAAGTTTACCTATATTGGTTCCGCGGCTTTGTGTCAGGTTATAACTTCGGCAGCGAAACCCAACAGGTTCCTCTCAGCAATGCCTGATCTCGCATCCCTAGCTCTATACATTGACAAGTATTGCCGAGAGAATCCATTAAATCCATTCACCCTCGCGGCCTTCTCACTCGTCAAAGACCAGCGGGTGAAGCTAAAGAATTAGCGTTCCCATGCAGCCGTCCAACCTCTCGGTCAACCGGACTGCCCGCAAGCTGTGCTTGCGGGTTCCCTCCGCGCTTCGGGCTCCGGCGGCCGGTTACCTCATTTCGTTGGGCGTCTTAGAGTCATGAATAGTAAGGAATTCAAACGCGAGTTGGAGATTTTTCGTACTGAGGGCGATGCAGCCGTTCAATTCTTCTACACATGGCAAACGGTCAATGCCGTCGCCGACAGCAATAAGTCAATTCATCGGGCGCTAAACAGGACGCCGCTATTCTGGAACACGAGTCTTGGCGCCTTGCAATCAGCGACTCTAGTTACGCTAGGCCGCATGTTCGACCCAGACCCAAAGAACCACAGCGTCACAAGATTGCTCAGCCTTGCCCACAGTAATTTAGAACTCTTCTCCAAAGAAGCACTCGCTGAGCGTAAACGCGAACTGAGTATCAACGCTGACGAGTGGCTTCCGGAGTACCTCAAAGATGTTTATGTTCCAAACAGCGATGATTTTAGAAGGCTCAAGCGGCACGTATCAGTTCGTCGCCGCACTTATGAAAAGAACTATCGTCCACTTCGCCATCAGTTCTTCGCCCATCGCAGCGCATCGCAAAGCACGGATGTAGCTGCACTGTTTGCAAAGACAAACATTCGAGAGTTGCAGCAATTGCTGGTTTTCCTTCGCCGTATGCACGAAGCACTGTGGCAACTGTTTTTCAATGGCAATAAGCCAACACTCAGGCCTGCGCGCTACTCTGTCAATCGCATGCGTGACCAGCCTTCACCATCACCTCGCCAAGCGCAACTTCAAGAGTGGATAACCCATGAGACTGAGCAACTTGTCCTTTCCCTCCAAGCGGAAACAAGGGATCAGACTCGTTGATTCTGTGCAATGGGGATTCTTTAATATTCGTTCGGCCCCTATAAACGTCCGAATCCGAGCTTTGCAACTATCCTAAAAGTCGCTCACGCTCTGGGCGTGCGGCTTCACGCGGAAGCAGCCTGAAACAAGGGCGACTGGCAGGTCGATTGATTTGATTCACGACTTCGCTCCATTCACACGCCGCACGTAAAAGGGTCACGCACGTAAAAGGGTCACATCTTGACATCATTGTTTTCACCACTCCCCTCCAATTACCCCGCTATCGTATAGGAAAGAGCAGGCCCCACTCTGTAACGAATCAATGGGCCAGTCAATTGATTCCTAACCCCCGTTGAATTCTAAATTTTACGCAGTATTCGGCTAGCTCTTCTCTAAGCCTGGTGCTCAGGAAAATGCTCATGTTGTAGTTCACCGACATGCTCCGTAGAATGGTGGTGCAGAAATACATGCTTCGGCACTTCGGGCTAAGTTCTTCATGGTCACCGATTGAGCATGTAGGATATGCCTGTTTGTAGGCGCTACCATTAATCTGGAATATCAGAAAAAATGTTATTTAATTCCTTCGGATTCCTATTCCTGTTTTTTCCAGTTATGCTGATAGTGTTTTTCCGTCTGGGGCGCTATAGCCATCGTTTGGCTGCCATTTGGCTGACTGCAGGTTCTTTGTTTTTTACGGCTGGTGGAACCCGGCCTTGGATTGCTGCTCGGCTCTATAGTTTTCAACTATCTCATCGGCTATAGCCTGGCACGCGGCAATGATATCGGCTCACTCCGGCGCAGACACCTGCTGGCATTGGGGGTGGCCGGCGATCTGGCTTTGCTTGGCTATTACAAATATGCCAATTTTTTTATTGGCATCCTCAATGCCTCTTTGAGCACGTCGTACAGTTTCGCTGAGATCATTCTGCCGCTTGGCATCTCATTTTTTACTTTTACCCAGTTTGCCTTCCTGGTCGATGCCGCGCGCGGCGAGGCCAAGGAATTTGATTTCATCCATTACAGCTTGTTTGTTTCCTACTTCCCGCACTTGATCGCTGGCCCGATTCTGCACCATAAAGAAATAATGCCGCAGTTTGGGAAAGCCAATGCCTATCGCCTCAACTGGGACTATCTGCGCATCGGGCTCACCGTTTTTGCTCTTGGCCTTTTCAAAAAAGTTGTGCTGGCCGATGGCGTCGCGCTTTACACCGCCCCGGTATTTGCCGCCGCTGAACAGGGTGATGTGCTCAATTTGTTTCAAGCCTGGGGAGGTGCATTAGCTTATACCCTGCAGTTATGTTTTGATTTTTCCGGCTACTCCGATATGGCTATTGGTCTGTCATATATGCTTGGCGTGCGGCTCCCACTCAATTTCAATTCCCCTTATAAGGCTACCAGCATCAGTGATTTCTGGCGCCGCTGGCACATGACACTGTCTCGTTTTTTGCGGGACTATCTTTATGTTCCGGTGGGTGGAAACCGCAAAGGGCAGGCACGCCGCTACCTTAATTTGATGGCAACCATGCTGCTCGGTGGCTTATGGCACGGCGCAGGCTGGACATATATCATCTGGGGCGGATTGCATGGTTTCTATTTAATTGTGCATCAAGCCTGGCAAGCTGCACGAAGCTGGCTGGGGCATGATCTCACCCCCTCGCGCACCAGTCGTTTCTTGTGGGTATCACAACGACCTTTCTGGCTGTTTTGGTAGGCTGGGTTTTCTTTCGCGCACAGACCTTGGAAGGCGCGCTATCTATACTGCGCGCCATGGCCGGTGTGAACGGCGTCACCTTGCCTGACGCCATCGCTTTGCATGCAGGTGGCGTTGCTACCTGGCTCGCGAAATTGGGCGTAGTGTTCACCCCCGCTGGTGGGCATGACTTCCTGATGAATTTCGTTTGGGTGGCTGCGTTATTGCCGGTGGTATTCCTGGCGCCGAATACGCAACAGATCATGCAGCGTTTTCAGCCCGCCCTAAACTATCGTGCCGCTGGCAATCGCGTCCGCTTGACGTGGTCGGCACAACGGCGCTGGGCGATAGCGATGGCATTCGTGTTGGCATGCGGTCTGTTGTCACTGACCCGCCCGAGCGAATTTCTTTATTTCCAGTTCTAAACTGACCCGTCATAAATGAAACGCTACCTCCTCCTCTGGCTGACTTTGACCAGTGCATTATTGCTGGGCGTAGCCGCATTCAACCTGCTGGTTGACCCATATCGCTTGTTCCATCTGATCGACAAGCCGGGATTCAATGTCACCAAACCAAAGGCCGACGCCCATGGCGCCATGGTCAAGGCTTACCAAGTGTTGTACTTGCAGCCGCAGGGACTGATATTGGGCAACTCGCGAGCAGAATATGGTCTCGACCCCGAACAAACAGCTTGGCCAACAAGTGCGCGCCCGGTTTTCAATATGGCGCTTCCGGGTAAGTCTACCGAGACAAGTTTGCGTTATCTGCAGCATGTGCTCGCCAGTGCTGAAGGCAGTCAGACCAGAAAACCGCGAGTAGTTATTTGGGGCATCGATTTCATGGATTTCCTGGTCGACGCCAACGCACATCGACTGACAGCTGCGGCCAATCAGGATGATTATCGCCTGCTGACTAATCCAGACTATCTTCGTCGGGAATTTAATCTATAACTAAAACTCTAACTTTTGTGAACCGATTACCCGAATTGGAGGTGTAACATGAATATGCTCCATTTTCCCCACTTTCACGGGTGGGAAGTTTTATCCCGCAGCCACTTGTCGGTGGCCGTTATGTTCTTCTTCTACGTCCTGCCGATGTCGCTTATTCCCGCGTTGATGCTTTATTACACGGGAACGGCCTATCACGAGAACTTTCTGCCTGCGCTCACCCTGACCGCCAGCCAATTGCAATTCCTCAGCGTGGCATTTTTTGTCTACGAACTGGCGGGTGTTTTCGCGATGGCCGGCGCCATCGAATTTGTTGCGCGCACTGAATTAAGGGTGATCCACAGCCCGCAAACGCTGCTTGAATACCCGTCAGAAACACCGACGATAGGTCAGCCGGTGAACGTACCCAAGGTGGAATACCGCGATGCCTTCACTCTGGCGGCCATAGCGCCCACGCCGCTGTGGATCGGCTCGTTGTGCCTGTTCATCCCGAGCTTTATGATCAACATGACCATTGGGGCTTTGGCACTGCTCGCCTCAGCCTTGGTCTTGTACTACGCGACCCCAGGGATGCTCAAGCTCGATGAAAAAGGTGAAGGGGCTTTGTTCCGTTACCTGACCGTCGCTGGAGGCATGGTCGGCTGGGCGGCGATGATGTACCTCACGCTGATCACATGGAGCATGGTGACATCGAGCCTGCTCTTTTAGAAATCGCTTTCCCCGCACTGCGGGGAAGCAGGGTGGGTTAGCTGCCTAAATTGATGCAGTGCGGCCGATTCACGCCTGCGCGCCATTCACGCGCCGTAAACTACCCAAAATTAAAGGCACAAATCCGACCAAGATTCCGCCAATCCCCAAAATGTTTGTCACCTTGTCAAACGTCGGAATGCTGTAAAGCGCAATGAACACCATGAAGAGTGCCGCGAGCATAGGCCACAGCACATAGGAGACGGCGTTGTAAGCACCGCTCTTCAATTTGTTTCGGTAGTGCCAGGCACAGGCAAATCCGGCCAAGCTCATGTAGAAACAGATTTGAAAGCCAATGGCGAGTATCGAGCTTTCCAGAATGCTCTTCACTGAAGGCATATACGACGAACTAAACAACAGCAGCATGCCCAAGAACCAGATGACAACGGTTGCCACCCAAGGTGTTTGCCACTCCGGATGAATTTTGGCGTAACGCGGATGCAGCATGTCATCGCGCGCCATGGCGAACATGCTGCGACTGAATTGCAGGATTTGGGTTTCAATCGTGCCTATGGTGCTGAGGATGGTTGAGAGCACCGCCAGATAATTCCACGGCGCTGGAAACAGTTTGTTGGCAATCGCGTAGAGCACATTGGTATTGGCCTTGGCGATCTCGTCATCAGTCAACACGATCAGCACCACAATCATCATGATGATGAAAAAAAGAATCAGGTTAACCATGGCCCAAAAAGCACCCTGGCTGGCTGGATGCAGCTCATCCTCTTTGCCTCCTTTGGTCTCTTCACTCAGGTTCATGGTGACATCCCAGCCCCAGTAAAAGAAGATGGCCGTCAACGCGCCCGTGGCAAACAATTGCGGCGTGAAAGAAAATGGCGAGAACCAGATGAATGAGGGCGTATGGGCTGGCTTGCCGCCGTACTGGATAAAAGCGCCAGCAATCAGCGCGAAAATCACAGCGGTTTCAATCCCGGTCAGGATCAGCTGCGTATAGCTCGCATGCTTGATCCCCTTGGTGACTACTATGGTGACCAAGGTCAGCCAAATTGCAGCAGTGAACGTGACCCAGCCGGTGCTTTCAACCACACTGGGTGCAATCAAAACCAGGGTTGATGTGGCCGCAGGTATGGTTGCCGAAACCATAAAAAATATCGATGCGACAAGCAGCCCCCAACCGGTAAAAAATCCCCATTTTTTACCGAAGACATGACCCACCCAGGCATAGGCAGCACCGGCGTGGGGAGTAATTTTGCTGAGGTGGATAAACGCCAGCATGATGCCAAACATGATCAGGCCGCAGTAGAGAATACTTCCCACCGACAGCACCCCGACTGAGGCCACGATGGCCGCTGTAGTGACGGCTACGCTAAACGCTGGCGCAGTGCCAGCAATGCCCATGACGGCAGATTCGAAAGTGCCGAGTGATTCCTTTGCCAAGCCGCCTTTATCTGACACAGGATCTCCTTAATCCTAAAAACTGCTATTGGACGCTGATAAAATCCGATTGCCGCTGATGATTCAATTCACTGAAGAGATGTGCTCATTCACCCGTATGGTGTGTGCATATATGCCAACAACTAACTGTTCTATCTGCGCTTATCTGCGTTCTTCTGCGTCCAACTGTTTTTTCTAGGTTAATTTCACTGGTTTCGGGAAGTCGGTTACAACGTTGCAGAATTATAGTGGCTGAGAAGGTGGTCAGAAAAGTAGCAGTTCCCACAGCAGCCCCGCCAGCAGTAGCGCCGCGATCAGTGCCAACAGAAAATTCTGCCGCTTAAGTTGCCGGGCAAGCTCGCCAAACACTTGTGGCATGGCGTTATCTTCCTGCCGCGCCAGCATGCGGTGTGCCAAGCGCGGCAATTGCGGTAGCAGTACGGCCCATTGCGGCGCTTCGGTTTTGAGACTTTTTACCAGACCGCGCCAACCCATCTGCTCCGATATCCAGCGTTCCAGAAACGGCTTGGCGGTTTTCCACAAATCCAGTTCGGGATCGAGCTGGCGCCCGAGCCCTTCGATGTTCAGCAGGGTTTTTTGCAGCAGCACCAGTTGCGGTTGTATCTCTACGTTGAAGCGGCGCGAAGTCTGGAACAGGCGCAGCAGTACCTTACCGAACGAAATTTCTTTTAACGGTTTGTCGAATACCGGCTCGCATACCGCACGAATGGCCGCCTCGAATTCATCCTCGCGCGTATCCGCTGGCGCCCAGCCCGCCTCGATATGCACCTTGGCGACCTTCTTATAATCACGCTGAAAAAAAGCCAGAAAATTTTGCGCCAGATAATTTTTGTCCACATCGGTCAGCGTGCCCATGATGCCGAAATCAAGCGCGATATATTGGCCGGAAGGGGAAACAAAAATATTACCGGGATGCATGTCCGCATGAAAGAACCCATCGCGGAACACCTGGGTAAAAAATATTTCTACGCCATCGCGGGCAAGCTTGGGAATATCCACGCCCTGGTCGATAAGATTTTGTTTCTGGCTCACCGGTATGCCGTGCATGCGTTCCATTACCATCACTTCGGTGCTGCAAAAATCCCAGTACACTTCCGGCACCTTGAGCAGCGGCGAGTGATCGAAATTACGTCGCAACTGACTGCAATTGGACGCCTCACGCATCAGGTCGAGTTCGTCCGCCAAGTGTTTCTCAAACTCCGCGACGACCTCTTTTGGGCGTAGACGTTTTCCGTCCGACCACAACATTTCAATCAGACCGGCACCCGCATACAGCAGCGCCACATCATGTGCGATCACCTTGCTAATGCCGGGCCGCAGCACTTTGACCGCGGCCTCGCTGCCATCCGGCAGTCTGGCAAAATGAACCTGTGCCACGGAAGCGCTGGCCACCGGTTGCGGATCGAACTCGGCAAACACCTGGTCAACCGGTTTGCCGTAAGCGCGCGCTAGCGTGGCCGTCACCTGGCTAGACGGGAAGGGCGGTACCCGATCTTGTAGCTTGGCTAGCTCGTCGGCAAGGTCTGCGGGCACCAGGTCACGTCGGGTGGACAACATCTGGCCGAATTTGACGAAGATCGGCCCAAGATTTTCCAACGCCAGACGCAGCCGCACTGCACGCGGTTCGCGCAAGGGCCGCCAGAACAGAGCAAAGCCCACCAACAGACGCAGCGCGCGCACGCGCTCGTGGCCGAGAAAAAATTCGTCGAGGCCAAAACGCAGGGCAACGGTAATGATTTTGATCAGGCGCAATAACCGCAGCATGGGCTATACCCGTTCCAGTTTTGCTATTCTTTTTTCGAGCGTTTCGACTTCCAGAGCCAGCAGCGACACCTCGCGCAAGAAACGCCGTACCTCCTCAGACCGCGCCAGCAAGGGGCGTTCTTCCGTCCAGTATTCGCTCAGTGCTCCGGCGAAGCCGAACAGCGCGGCGCCGGGCCAGCCCATCATTTTTTTGCCGGAATCGGCCAGCCGATGGGCGACAGGATCGCCGAACACGTGGCTTAGGTCTTCTTCCACGTCCCACACCAAATGCTGCACAAGGTAAGTGATTTCCTCCAGCAGCGCCGGATCGCCGGCAAGCTCGACCAGGCTCATGTCCGGTTCGCGCATGGCGACAATACGCATCAGCAGCGGCAAAGTGGCCACAACATTTGCATCCGCGATGGCGTCAGGGATGGCGGGCATCACTTCGCCGTTGCCGCCGATGGTGAGGGTAAAGCGAAAAGGCGTGGTGTCGAAATGTACGCTCTTGCCCGAAAACTGGCGCAAGCGTTCAAGCGCCCAGGGATTGCCGCGCAGGAGGTGATTGAGAAAAGCAGCGACTGTGCCTACCGCAGAAAATAGGTTGCCCGTCTGGTGCGCCGCCGCAGCTTCCATCTAAAACTTATACCCTTTGTGCAGCGCCACCACACCACCCGTCAGGTTGAAATACTCAGCGCGCTCGAAACCGGCTTGCTGGAACATTTCCTTGAGTTCCTCCTGTCCCGGATGCATGCGGATGGATTCGGCCAGGTAACGGTAACTGTCAGCATCGTCCGTCACCAGCTTGCCCATGAATGGCAAGAGTTTGAAGGAGTAGGCATCGTAAATCGGTTGCAACGGTTTCCAAATGCGAGAAAATTCCAGCACCAGCAATCTGCCGCCGGGGCGCAGTACACGGTACATTTCTTTCAGGGCGGCGTCTTTATGGGTCATGTTGCGCAGACCAAAAGCGATGGTCACGCAATCGAAATAATCGGAACGGAACGGCACCTTCTCCGCGTCGCATTGCACCGCTGGCGTGGGCAAGCCGTCATCCAGCAAGCGGTCGCGGCCAATAGTCAGCATGGAATTATTGATGTCGGTCAGTACCACCTGGCCGGTCTTGCCGACCCGCTTGGCGAATAGTCGCGAAAGATCAGCGGTGCCGCCTGCCACATCCAGCACACGGCTGCCTTCGCGCACCCCGCTTTGCGCTATGGTAAAACGCTTCCACAAGCGATGTAATCCAGCCGACATGAGGTCGTTCATCAAGTCATAGCGGTTAGCGACAGAATGAAACACCTCTGCCACTTTGTCGGCCTTTTCAGACTCGTCTACCGTCTTAAAGCCGAAATGGGTCGTTTTGTCCACGTGCATCACCCGGAAAATAAAGCGGAATCATAGCCCAGTTGAGAGGAAACATAAACCAAGCGAGAGATCAGGATTGTTTGCTTCGGTGTAACCTGTTTGTAACAGACGCGTCATAATATGGCGAGCATTACGTTGTTTCTAGGAAAATCATGGCAGCGAGCATTTTGGTAGTAGAAGATGAACCGGGCATTCAGGAGCTGCTCAAGTTCAGCCTGGGACAGGCTGGACATCGGACAATCAGCGCCCTCAATGCCGAGCAGGCGTTGAAATTGGTGCACGAAGAACTGCCGGATCTTATCCTCCTCGACTGGATGCTGCCGGGCATGAGCGGTATCGATCTGGCGCGCCGCTTAAAGAACGATGCGCGCGCAAAAACCGTCCCTATCATCATGCTCACCGCCAAGGGCGAGGAGCCCGACAAAGTGATGGGACTGGAAACCGGTGCCGACGATTACGTCACCAAGCCATTTTCTCCACGCGAATTGATGGCGCGCATCAAGGCGGTGCTGCGTCGGCGTGCACCACAAATGACTGAAGATGTTGTGACCACCCAAGGTCTTGCGCTTGATCCGGTCAGCCATCGTGTCACCGGCAACGGTCAATCCTTGGAACTGGGGCCGACTGAGTTCCGTCTGTTACATTTTTTCATGACTCACCCGGAGCGCGTTTACTCCCGCACGCAACTACTCGACCAGGTTTGGGGAGACCACGTCTTTGTTGAAGAGCGCACGGTGGACGTACATATTCGTCGACTGCGCAGCGCCCTGGAAAACACGGGGCATGACGCACTCGTCCAGACCGTACGGGGTGCCGGCTATCGCTTTTCCGTCAACTAGCCCGCTCTCCTTGTCGGCCAAGTACATGCCATAATGGGCGCATCCTGATCGTTTCAAGGTTCTAACGTGCCCAATTTCTGGATGCGCCCCATTGCCACACTTAGCATGTTATTTGTACTTGCTTTGGGGTTGTTTGCAATTTTTGACTTGGCGGTATCGCTGAGCACCCTGTTCCTGGGCTTGTTAGCCTATCTGTTGTTCCATCTTAAATATCTGGCTGCACTCGACCGCTGGCTTGAGAACCCAAAACATTCCGAACTTCCTCAGGGAATTGGCCTGTGGAACGATATTTTCTACAACTTGCAACGCTTGCAACGCCGTCAGAACCGTAACCAGGTGGAACTTTCGGAAGTGCTTGAAAGATTTCAAACCGCCGCCCAGGCCATGCCGGATGGCATTGTCATGCTGAATGCGGCCGACCAGATCATCTGGTGCAATCTGGTTTCAGGCGCACACTTTGGGCTGGATTCAGAGCGCGACCACGGACAGTTCATCCGCTACCTGATACGCCAGGCGCAGTTCACCGATTATCTCAATGCACAGAACTACAGCGAACCGCTTTTTCTCAAATCGCCCATCAATCGAGACACCTCCCTGACCATCCAGCTGGTTCCCTATGGCCAGAACCAGAAGTTGTTGATTAGCCGGGATGTCACGCAAATAGAGCGAATTGAAGCTATGCGACGCGATTTCGTCGCCAATGTCTCGCATGAACTTCGCACTCCCCTTACCGTGGTCGGCGGATTTTTGGAATCATTTGTGGATAGCGAGCTCTTGAATCATAATGAACTCCGCTCCTACCTGCGCCTGATGCGGGAGCAGACACAGCGCATGCAGCGTCTGATTGAAGATCTGCTCACTTTGTCACGCCTGGAAAATAACCAAAGCGCTCCACATGAGGACTGCGTCGATATCCCCGCCTTGGCGCACTCACTGCATGAAGAGGCTAAATCGCTGAGCAACGGCAAGCATGATATCCAGCTGGTTATTGATGCTGATGCTTGCCTGCGTGGCGCCTACGACGAACTTCGCAGCGCGCTTGGCAATTTAATCAGCAACGCTGTGCGTTATACGCCAGAGGGCGGCAAAATTACCTTGCGTTGGGAAAAGAAGGGAAATGAGGCGGTGTTTAGCGTCGAAGATACCGGGGACGGTATTGAAGCCCAGCATTTGCCGCGTCTGACCGAACGCTTCTACCGGGTAGACCGTAGCCGCTCGCGGGAAACCGGAGGAACCGGCCTCGGCCTCGCCATCGTTAAACACGTGCTGACCCGCCACCAGGCGCGTCTGGAAATCACCAGCGAACCTGGCAAAGGCAGCCGCTTCAGTGCCTGGTTTCCATCACACCGGATCGTGGAACAGGCTGTGGCAGCGCCGTAATAATCCTGGATTCATTTGGACGCAGAGGAACGCAGATAAGAGCAGAAAGAACAGGAAGTTGTTGGTATATTGCGCACGCTCACTTGGGTGAAGTGGCACACATCTTCAACGAATTGAATCATCAGCGGTAATCGGATTTTATCTGCGTCCAATGATCATCTCTAGGATTAAAGGCTCCGCAAGCGTTATCCCAGCGTAAAACTTACCCGCTCGAAATCGCTCCCCACTTCCAGCATGCCAGACATGATCAGCGTCTGATACGCGCCATCGAAAATCTCTACCCGTGCCCCGTGTTTGAACCAGCCTCGCGGCAGTACCAGAGATTCGGGTAATTGCTGCGCGGGCGAGGCTGACAAGCGGAAGACCGGCGCAAAGTCGAGTTCTGCGGCTTGCAGTTTCACCTGCCGGGCAGCAACGGGTACTACTGTGGCAGGCTGCGTGCGCACACCAAATACCACGCTGCCGTCAGCCTCAAAACTCAGCCATTTCACACTACCTAGCACAAACGCGTTGGCGTCCTTGGGGCGTAGCGCAACCAATTGGTTAAACACGATCTGAACATCTGTCGTACTCGCGCGCGCAAGGCGAAAACCCAGGGCACTTTCATCCAGAATGTCCCACTCTGCCAATGCAATACCCGGCTGCTGGGGTGAAACGACGGCGCGACGTTCCCGCACATGGCCAAACATCTGCAAGTCCAGCAACTCTTCCCGGCTGAACTCCGTGTTCTTTGCCGGCTGCTCGAAAGGCTTCATGCCATTGCTGCATACATATGCGCCAGCCATACCGAAAACCACTTCGGCTTGTTGCACGCCCGAGCGGCGTGTTGACGCACGGCTAGCTACTGACTCGAACCATTGGCGATAAATTTCTGTGAGAAAAGCTTCGCAACCCGGCTGAGCACATTCCTCGCCCACATCCAGTTCTGCGGGCGAACCGCCCTTGCGTAGAAATTTGATGCGCTTGCGCAAGCCTTCGGCCAGTCTGGTGGTATGCAGAAAACGCAAGGTAGACGACGATGTTCCATCATCAACCAGGAACGGCCCCGCCTGGCCGGACACATCCACAGCCAGTATTGGCAGGTCGGGCTGGTTGGGACGCTGGCTGGATATCGGCACGCGCGCGGCCCATTTATCCAGCCACTTATCCAGTACATTCAAATGGCGCGCAGACAAGTGGTTAGGATTGGCGGCAGCAACCAGCAGCGCATGCACATAGGCAGCCTGGCAAGTGCTGGCATCCATCTGCCGATTCAAACTGTCCTTCACCGGCTTCCCGGAGAAACCGCGTTCTTCCGCAATGAGAAATAACTGGTTCAACTGTTGCCACAGGATGCCGCCTATTCCTTGATACATCCTGCACTGTTCAATAATGAGAAAAGTGGTATAGCGCAGGCAGCGCTGGGTAATCAGCGGCATCCACTCTGTCGTTTCCGCATCCCCGGCCAAGGCAGCGTCCAGGCAGCGCTGATAGGTGCCTCTGAGCGCTTGCCAAAGACCGTTGGAAGCCTGCGAAGCGGCGGCTTCAGCAGCGCCCAACGGCATGGGTTTATTTAGATATTTCCTGGCGCTTTGTCCCTGAATAAAATCCACGGTTTCGCGCAGATGCTCAGCTATTCGCAGACGCTCCTGCGCAGGAACGTCTACCCCTTGCAGCAAGTTCAGCTGCGAAGTTATTTCAGCCTGGGCAGACTGTATATTGGTCAGCGGCAATGCAGCCAGCCAGCGTTTGCACTCGGCCAAGCCATCGAAGGCGGCAGTGCCGTTAGGAGCGGAGGGTTTCATAGGCATCACCATAAGAAGCTATCTTAAATAATACCGCGGGTGAGTTGCAGCCAGCAAGGCTGGCAGCTAGGCTGCGCGACGCCGGTCGTAGATATTCTACGATGCCAAGGAGCGTCTACCCTCATCCCAACCTTCTCCCGCTTGCGGGAGAAGGAGCGATCGTCTCCCCTCCCGCAAGCGGGAGGGGATTGAGGGGAGGGCTGACGCTGCTGCCTTGCTGGCTGCAACCCTTCGAGACGTCGGCATGTATTCCTCCGGCTTTGTCGCGTCTTGCTTGTTTGGAATGACCAAACGGCGCTGCACCGCTTCGCGCCGGAGAAACACATGCCATAGTCGCACCCGTGGTATTGTTTAAGATAGCTTCCAATACCCTCTATTTCTGTCACATTGGCTGTGCGCATGCCTGCTTCAAAATATCGGCAAGTCGTTGTTTCAGGTTAGGTGGGTAATTCGGAATAACTGTGCGACGCGGTTCGCCCCAGATCGGGTTAGGGAAGTGACGGTCGTCGCGGAAGCGGGGAATCACATGCCAGTGCAGATGAGGCACGACGTTTCCCAGACTGGCGAGATTCACCTTGTCAGGCTTGAGCAGCTCGCGCACCGCTGCTTCCGCAGCGAATACGACTTGCATGAAGTGAGTGCGCTCAGCAGCTGCTAGATCGGTCATCTCGGCTACATGCCGATTCAGGATGACGCGGCAGAAGCCGGGATAATCAGCGTCGTTCACCAGCACCACACGACACAGTTCATCCTGCCAGAGCAATTCGCCACCTACACCATCACATAGCTCGCACATAGCACCTTTACTGATAGCTGAAAACTACAACAGCACCCGCTCGACACCGCCATTGTTAACTTTGGCAATATAGTCTTCCATCCATGCCGGCCCGAGCAGATGGCGCGCCAATTCCACCACGATGTAATCTGCGTCGATGCCTGCGTCATCATTATAGCGTTTGAGTCCCTGCAAACAAGAGGGGCAGGATGACAATATTTTAATTTCGCCAACGTGACCATCAGCGCGGAACTCGCCGACGCCCTGCAGGATTTCTTCCTGTTTGCGGAAACGCACCTGAGTGGAAATATCCGGACGCGACACGGCCAGCGTGCCGGATTCACCGCAGCAGCGGTCGGACAACTTCACGCCACCACCCATCAGGTCGTTGGTCACCTTGAGTGAGTTGTAAGTCTTCATCGGCGTATGGCAGGGTTCATGGTAAAGATAGCGCACGCCTTGCACGCTCTCTAGCTTGACGCCTTTCTCCATCAGGTACTCATGGATGTCCAGCAGACGGCAGCCTGGAAATATCTTGTCGAATTCGTATTTAAGCAATTGATCCATGCAGGTGCCGCAAGACACGATCACTGTTTTGATATCGAGGTAATTCAGCGTATTCGCCACGCGGTGGAACAGCACACGGTTGGCTGCGGTAATCTGCTCGCCCTTGTCCTGGTTACCGGATGATGTCTGCGGGTAGCCGCAGCACAGGTAACCCGGCGGCAGCACGGTCTGGACGCCTACCTCATATAGCATGGCCTGAGTAGCCAGGCCGACTTGCGAGAACAGCCGCTCCGAGCCACAACCGGGGAAGTAGAACACCGCTTCCGACTCTTCACCCAGTTTGGCAGCGTCACGGATCACCGGCACGATAGCGGGATCTTCCAGACCCAGCAGCGCACGCGAGGTCTTCTTCGGCAAATTGCCAGGCATGGGTTTGTTCAGAAAATGGATGACCTGCGCAGGGATCGAAGCCTTGCCCACGGTAGCCGGCGGGTGCGCTACCTGCTCGCGCAGCAACCCCAATGTCTTAGCCACACGGTGGCCCAAACGCTGCCCCTGATAGCCCCACTCGATCATCACTTTGCGTATTCCGCGCACCACAGCCGGGTCGGTCGCATTGAGGAAAAGCATCGAAGCATAGGTACCGGGATTAAATTTTTTCTTGCCCTGTTTGCGCAGAAAATTGCGCATGGCAATCGATACGTCGCCGAAGTCGATATCAACCGGGCAGGGTTTCTCGCATTTGTGGCACACCGTGCAGTGGTCGGCCACGTCGCTGAACTCGTCGAAATGCATTAGCGATACGCCGCGCCGCGTCTGCTCTTCATACAAGAATGCCTCAATCAGCAAGCTAGTACCGAGAATTTTATTGCGTGGGCTGTAGAGCAAATTAGCGCGCGGTACATGCGTACTGCATACTGGCTTGCATTTTCCGCAACGCAAGCAATCCTTGATCGAGTCGGCAATGTCGCCGATCTCGCTTTGCTCCATGATGATGGATTCGGTTTCCAGCAAGCTGAAGCTGGGGGTATAGGCGTTGGTAAGGTCAGCGCCCGCCAGCAACTTGCCGCGATTGAAACGGCCTTGCGGATCAACTTTGTGCTTGTAAGCGGCAAAGGCATCGATCGTGTCAGTCGCCAGAAATTCCAGCTTGGTTATACCAATGCCATGCTCGCCCGAAATCACTCCGCCCAAATCTTGGGCCAGCCGCATAATGCGTGCGACCGCCTGGTTGGCCTCTTGCAGCATCAGGTAGTCATCGGAATTCACCGGGATATTGGTATGCACATTGCCATCGCCCGCGTGCATATGCAATGCGACGAACACGCGGCTTTTCAGTACCTGCTTATGAATGGCGTCACAACGCTCCAGCACCGGCACATACTCACGCCCGGTGAAAATTTGCTGCAACTCGAGCCTGACCTCGCGCTTCCATGACACTCGGATAGAGTGGTCTTGAAGCCCATCAAAGATTGATTTATCGGACGCAGATACACGCTGATTTTCAGGATAGCTAGATGGTATTTGATCCTGAGAATCTGCGGTAATCTGCGTCCCAATTTTTTCAGCAAAGCCAGCGAACGGCGCATCGAGGTTGTCGAGCAGCCATTGCCAGCGCGATGCCGTTTCACCAAGCAATGTCAGCGCCCTCTGACGGCGGCCTTCCACCATGTCAGCGTCGGCTACAGTTTCTTCATCCTGATATAAGGGTAGCGGTGCCGCAAACAGGGCTTTCAGCGCATCCAGCAATTTAAGCTTGTTGCGGATGGACAGCTCAATGTTGATGCGCTCGACGCCATCCGAATAATCGGCCAGCCGCTCCAGAGGAATCACCACGTCCTCGTTAATCTTGAACGCGTTGGTGTGGGCGGCAATGGCCGCGGTGCGCGCACGGTCGAGCCAGAATTTGCGCCGCGTCTCTGCACTCACCGCGATAAAGCCCTCGCCGTGACGTGCGTTGGCCAAGCGCACGATATGCGAGGCTGCCTCGCCTACCGCAATTTCATCATCCGATACCACATCGGCCAGTAGCACCATTTTTGGCCGGTCGGAGCGATTTGCCTTGGTGGCGTAACCCACCGCCTTTAAATACCGCTCGTCCAAATGCTCCAGACCAGCAAGCTGAACTTTCGGGAGCGCATCCAGATAATTCTTGATTTCAACAATGGCCGGAACGGCTTCGCGCACCTGCCCAAAAAATTCGAGACAGACCGTGCGCACATGTTTGGGCATACGGTGCAGGATGAAGCGCGCCGAGGTGATCAGGCCGTCGCAGCCCTCTTTCTGAATGCCCGGCAAGCCGGCAAGAAATTTGTCGGTGACGTCCTTGCCTAATCCAGCCTTACGAAAATGGCCGCCGGGAATCTCCAGAATTTCCGGTTCACCGCGTGGCGTTTGGCCATCAGGCCCGAAGCGACTGACACGGAAACGCGCCAAGGCAATTTCGTGAATCTTGCCCAGGTTGTGGTCTAGCCGTTCCACCGTCAGCCACTCTGCATCCGGCGTCACCATGCGCCACGACGCCAGGTTATCCAGAGCAGTGCCCCACAGCACGGCCTTCTTGCCGCCGGCATTCATGGACACGTTGCCGCCTATGGTGGAAGCATCGGCGGAAGTAGGATCAACGGCAAACACGAAGCCGGATGCCTCAGCAGCGTCCATCACCCGTTTGGTCACCACGCCTGCACCACAGTGGATGGTAGCTGTGGCTGTCTGTAGCCCCGGCAGGATTTGTTGTTCCACCGGGCCGAGCGCTTCGAGTTTTTCCGTATTGATTACTGCCGACAGGCGATCCAGCGGCACCGCGCCGCCGGTATAGCCCGTACCGCCGCCGCGCGGAATGACGGTCAAGCCCAGATCGATACAGCCTTTGACCAGGTGCGCGATTTCTGCCTCGCTATCTGGATGCAGCACCACGAACGGGTATTCCACGCGCCAGTCGGTGGCATCGGTCACGTGGGATACGCGTGACAGGCCATCGAAGCGAATATTGTCGCGCCGCGTAGTCCCGGACAGGCGGCGCATCACCTGACGGCGCAAACGTGCGCTCTGGTCGAACTGGGCTTCGAAACGATCCACCGCTGCGTGCGCTGCCGCCAGCAGCTCCGCCACCAGCGGGTTGTTCTGGCGACGTGCTTCGATAGCGCGCAAACGGTGGCGCAATGCTTCCACCAAGGCCTGGCGGCGCTTGCGGTTAGCCAGTAAATCGTCTTCCAGATAAGGGTTGCGCGACACCACCCAGATATCGCCCAGCACTTCGAACAGCATGCGTGCCGAACGGCCCGTGCGGCGCTCGCCGCGCAACTCGTTGAGCACATCCCACATGGATGCACCGAGCAGGCGGATAACAATTTCCCGGTCGGAAAAAGACGTGTAGTTGTAGGGAATTTCTCGCAGGCGTACGGTCATGTTTGGGCAAAGCTCGGAGGGTGGATTAGCGCAGCTATAAAAAGCAATTTTACCGCAACGCGTAGCGTCAGGCAGCTAAATTAAGACCCTTTTCACGCAGGGTTTATAGCGCTGTAGCAATAGCGCAATGGCAGGCAAACGTTGCTCAGAGTCAAAAACAGCTAGAATAATGACAATGCGCCCAAAAGAAACCACACACAATAGACCTCCATTAGAATTATTGGCATCCGGTATTCCATGAGCATCCAACCCCGTTTCAATAAATTCCTGCTCGCTGCCGCCGTTTTGCTTATGCTCGGCGCGGTGGTCTTGTTGCTCACGCAAAATAAATCGGCGCCCGCAGTCAGTTTCGCCACGCTTACCGGGGATAAATTGCCGATGGAAAGCCTGCGCGGTAAAGTGGTGCTAGTCAGTTTCTGGGCTACCAGTTGTCCCGGTTGCATCCAGGAAATGCCGGCGCTGGTCAAGACTTATCAGAAATATCGTGTCAAAGGATTGGAGACAGTTGCGGTGGCAATGCGGTACGATCACCCTGCGCTTGTGGCGAATTACACGCGCCAGCATGCTTTACCCTTCATCGTGGCGCTTGATCTCGAGGGAGAGATTGCGCATGACTTTGGGGACGTGCATCTTACGCCAACTTTGTTTCTCATCGGCAAGCGGGGTGACATTCTGCAACAAACAGTGGGCGAACCGGATTTTACCAAACTGGATGCATTGATAGAAAAAGAACTGGCATCATAAATAGATTGCCAAGGCTGAGTGGAAAAGGAGACGACGTGTTTACTTGGAAAAAATATTTCACCTACCAAGCGGATTATCAACACTGGGCCAACGATGTGCTGTTCAGTTCGCTAGACATGCTCGACGACGAAGCGCGCAAAAGTGCGCAGGGTCTTTTTTTCGACAGTGCACACAACACGGTGGATCACATTCTGGTGGTCACCAAAAATTGGATGGCACGGCTTAAGCAGGAAACCACTGCGCTACCATACAATAAAGTGTACTGCTCCGACTGGAAAGAATTGAAGAAGGCCCTGCGCCAGGAAGTGCGGGATATGCAGCGCTGGCTGGACGGTTGCCCGGACGAGTTCTTCGAGGAGAGGCTGTCCTACCACAGCTCGAACGGCAAGGAACAATCCATCTGGGTGAGGGATGCGCTGACCCACATCATGACGCACATGGTGCATCACCGCGGGCAAGTATCGGCCATCGCTACCCGCTTAGGCTCGCCTACACCTGAAATGGATTACGTCTACTACAAACGCGAGATGGAAGACCATCTTGAGAACATCAAGAAATAACCATCTGCTTGGCTATCCAACATTGACGTGCATGCTTTTGAAGCTCGTCTATACTATGGATGTGTTCCATTTCTTCCACAGAAGGAGTCGCGTATGAAATCTCTGATCGGATTGTTGGCACTGGCACTGGCTGCACCAAGCGCAATGGCTGAACAGGCGGCGAAGTTCGGTGATATCGAAGTTCACTATAACGCGATGCCCACCTCTGAGCTGCAACCCGATGTGGCGAAAAATTATAAGTTGGAACGCAGCCAGACAAGGGGCCTGCTCACTGTCTCGGTGCTCAAGAAAAACCAGCTAGGCGTCGGTCAACCGATCAAGGCGGAAATAGAAGCGCACATGGTCAACCAATATTCGCAACTGGGTAATATCGACGTGCGTGAAGTTCAGGAAGGGCCGGCCATTTACTACCTGGGCGAATTCCGCATGAGTCCGCCGGATACGCTCAAATTTACCTTGTCGGTAACACCGCAGGGCTCGACAAAATCCTACAAGGTTGAATTTGACCGCAAGGTTTATCCGTAGAGCCTGATCAGGCCTAGAACGCCAAACCCCGTTACCAATAACCCAGCTGTGCGGCGCATCCAGCGCTGCTGCAGGATACTGCGCAGTTGCTGGGCAAACAGCCCCATTGCCAGCAGGTTTGGCAATGTTCCCAGGCCGAAGGCCAGCATCAGCAGTCCGCCCTGTCGCGCACTGCCGCTGGCCAGCGCGCTGACCAGCACGCTGTATACCAGTCCGCATGGCAGCCAACCCCACACCGCGCCGACGGCAAAGGCCCCGGGCAAGGTGCGAATCGGCAGCAGCCGGCGCAGGAGCGGTTGCAAGTTTTTCCACAACAAGTTCCCGGCTTTTTCCACATACCGAACCCCATACCAGATACTGGCCAGATACAGGCCGAGGGCAATGAGCATCAGGTTTGCCAGACCATACAGCACCCTTTGCATGGGCAAGATGTCGGCAAACAGCAGCGTGCCAGCACCCAGCATCCCAGCCAGCAACCCGGCGACGGCGTAGCTGGCAATGCGCCCCAGGTTATAGGCCAGGTGAAATGGAAATTGAGTCTTGTCGCCGGGGAGTTGCAGCGACACGGCTGCCACGATGCCGCCGCACATGCCAGCGCAGTGTGTGCCACCGAGCAGGCCGACGAGGAAAATGGCAAAGAGATTGGCTTCCAGCATGGCCGGATTGTGACACAGGGGAAGCGATTTCCGGTAACGTAGCGGCTTTTGTTCATGGCAAACTCCCGCATGAGGAATGACGCAGTACCTCTGAAACAGGCCATCTTCAACCGGCGCATGCTGATCTGCATCTTCACCGGGTTCAGCTCCGGTCTGCCGCTATTCATTCTGATCAATCTGGTGCCGGCATGGCTGCGCTCGGAGCAGGTCGATCTCAAAGCCATCGGTTTGTTCGCGCTGATCCAGATGCCGTTTACTTGGAAATTTATTTGGTCGCCGCTGATGGACCGTTTCGTGTGGCCGATGCTGGGGCGCCGGCGCGGTTGGATGCTGCTGACGCAGTTGCTGTTGTTGCTCTCGGTGCCGATGTTTCCCTGGTTCGAGCCAAAATTCGAAATCTGGAGCATCGCCTCCCTGGCATTTGCCGTAGCGTTTTTTTCCGCTTCGCAGGATGTGGTAATCGACGCCTTCCGCCGCGAAATCCTCAACGACCAAGAGCTAGGCTTGGGCACCTCGGTACATGTCAACGCCTACAAGATCGCCGGGCTGATACCAGGTTCCCTGTCACTGATTTTGGCTGATCATCTGCCATGGAGCAGCGTGTTCCTGATCACGGCCTTGTTCATGCTGCCCGGTATTTTCATGACCCTGATGGTGAGCGAACCCAAGCTGGCTGGCAGTGCACCCAAAACACTGCGCGAGGCGGTGGTGGAGCCGTTCCACGAATTCATAACACGTGCGGGCTGGCGCAGCGCATTGCTAATTTTGGCCTTTATTTTTCTCTACAAGCTGGGCGACAGCATGGCTACCGCGCTGGCCACACCGTTCTATCTGGACATGGGCTTCAGCAAATCGGAAATCGGCCTCATTGCCAAGAATGCCGGGCTGTGGCCCAGTGTGATTGGCGGTTTAGTGGGCGGTTTGTGGATGGTGCGGCTGGGCATCAACCGTGCCCTGTGGCTGTTCGGCGCGGTGCAGTTGCTCGCTATTTTCGGCTTTGCCCTACTGGCGCAAGCCGGCCACGACCGCGCGGTGCTGGCGCTGGTGATTGGCTTCGAAGCGCTGGGGGTGGGACTCGGCACAGCAGCCTTCACCGCCTTCATCGCCCGCACCACTCACCCGCTTTACACTGCCACGCAATTCGCCCTGTTCACCAGCCTGGCTGCCGTACCGCGCACCTTCTTCAATGCAGCCACCGGCTTCATGGTGGAAAAACTCGGCTGGATGAATTTCTTTTTGGTGTGCGCGCTGCTCGCCATACCCGGCATGCTGCTGCTGTTCAAGGTAGCGCCGTGGAACGAGGTGGAGAAGCCCTTCAGAGTTGAATCGTAGTCGATATGAGATTCCAAAAGCGGTTAGAAGTGCATCGTAAGTCAATATCTAAGCGGCGCATGGTCTACCGGTAAATTTCCCGCCGGTGCCCAACGCGCAGCACCAGGATGGTGATGGTTTCATCGCGAATGTCGCACACCAGGCGGTAGTCCCCAATGCGGTATTTCCAGTAGCGGCCAAGTTCCTCGCCGCGCAAGGCTTGTCCCAGGCTGCGCGGATCGGCCAATGGGGCGATGCGTTCCCGCAATACCTTGACAATACGGATTTGCACCGGCTTGTCGAGGCGTTTTAATTCAGCCAGCGCGCGCGGATCGAATTCAATCCGCCAAGCCAAGTTCGCGCTCTACGTCTTCGAGGGGAATGCCAGGCTTGGATTTTTTTTGGCGGGCTTCGGCCAGGTAGTAGTCCTCGATATCGTCAAGGTATTCCACAATGGCCTCACGCACGTAGAAACTCTTGGTGCGCCCGGTCTGGCGGGAAAGGGCTTCGATGCGCTGTTCCACATCGTCGGGCAGGCGGACGGCTAGCATGATGACACCTGGAAATTGTTATACACGTATTGCATTGTAGTCGCCAAGCTTCGCCGAAGCAAGGCTCTATAAATCTAGCCTGTAATCAATGGTTAGCGGTGCATGGTCGCTAAAACGCTGCTCCTTGTAGACTGACGCATGCGCTGCCTTGGCTGCAATGCCCGGCGTGGCCACATGGTAGTCGATACGCCACCCCACGTTCTTGGCCCAGGCCTGGCCGCGGTTGCTCCACCACGTGTAGGCATCGCCGGTGGTATCCGGGTACAGGCGGCGGTAGGCATCCACCCAGCCCAGTTCGTCGATCACTTGCGTCATCCAGGCGCGCTCCTCCGGTAAAAACCCCGAGTTCTTCTGGTTGGATTTCCAGTTCTTCAGGTCAATTTCTTTGTGGGCGATGTTCCAGTCACCGCAGACGATGATTTCCCGCCCGCTGGAGATGAGCGCCTTGAGGTGGGGAAAAAATTCGTCCATGAAGCGGAACTTGGCTTCCTGGCGTTCCGGCGAACTGGATCCTGAAGGGCAGTAGACCGACACCACGCTCAGCTTGCCGAAATCGGCGCGCACGTAGCGGCCCTCGGCATCAAACTCGGGTACGCCGATACCTTCAATGACGTGATCCGGCTTACGGCGCGAATACAGGCCGACGCCGCTGTAGCCTTTCTTCTCGGCAAAGTGAAAATAACCGTGATAGCCGTCTGGGGCGAGCATCTCGGGCGCCATGTCGGCGGCCTGAGCCTTAAGTTCCTGTACGCAGACGATGTCAGCATTCTGTTTGGGCAGCCACTCCAGAAAGCCTTTCTTGGAGGCGGAGCGGATGCCGTTGAGGTTAAGCGATATAATGCGCAAGATCTTTTCCGTTTAATTCAGGTTATCAATGTCAGATTTTAGGCAGGATTTCATCCGTTTCGCCATCGAACGCAAGGTGCTGCTATTCGGCGAATTCAAAACCAAGGCGGGGCGGCTGTCACCCTATTTCTTCAACGCCGGGCTGTTCAACGACGGCGATTCCCTGCGGCAGTTGGCGCAATTTTACGCGAAAGCCATCGGTGCCGCGCAGATTCAGTTCGACGTGTTGTTCGGCCCTGCTTACAAGGGCATCCCGCTGGCCGCCGCAACGGCGATGGCGATGGCTGAGGCCGGACAAAATACGCCTTATAGCTTCAACCGCAAGGAAGCCAAGGATCATGGCGAGGGCGGCAGCATCGTCGGCGCGCCGCTCAAGGGAAAGGTATTGATTATCGACGACGTAATTTCCGCTGGCACCTCGGTGCGTGAGTCCATCGAGATCATTCATGCCAACGGCGCTACGCCCTGCGGCGTGCTGATTGCGCTGGATCGCATGGAGCGCGGAACAGGAAAGCTATCGGCGGTGCAGGAAGTGGCGCAGGATTACGGCCTGCCGGTGACGGCCATTGCTACGCTCAACGATCTGATCGGCTATTTGCAAACATTGCCGGAAATGGTGCAGAATCTTTCTGCCATACAACAATACCGTAAAGAATACGGGGTTTGACGAGAGGATGAAAACGATGCGCTTATGGGGATTTTTGCTGATAGCAGCAGTGGCGGCTCAGCCCGCTTGGGCCAAGATGTTTAAATGGGTGGATGCTGAGGGCAAGACCCATTACGGCGACACCATCCCGCCGCAATACGCCGGCCAGGGCAACACCGAACTGAGCAAGAAGGGGATGGTAGTGAACAAGACGGACGCTGCGCTCACTGAAGTTCAGCGTCGTGAAAAAGACGAAGGCGAGGCGCGTCAGAGAGTAGAGGCGCAGAAGGCGCTGGATGTTGAGCGGCGCGACAAGGCGTTGATCAACACATACACCAGTGAAAAAGAAATCGATTTGGCGCGTGACCGCCACTTGCAGGCGGCAGGTGGCATTATCAAGACCACAGAAGTTCGCATTAAATCGGAGCAGGCCAGGTTGGATGGCTACCGTAAACAGACAGCAGGTTTTGCTGCACGCAATAAACCGGTGCCGCAGGATATTGCCAATGAGATGAAGGAAGTTGAGCGGGAGCTGCAACATTTGCAAGATACGGTTAAACAGAAGCAGCAGGAACAAGCGGAGATTAGCGCGAAATTCGAAGCGGATAAAGAGCGCTTTCGGGAACTGACTAAGGGAACCACTGCGGCCAAACCTGCGCCGGTTGTTCCTGCTGTGCCTGCACCCGCAGCACCAGCGCAAAAACCAGCGCCCGTACCAGCCAAAAAATAAGTTACGTGGTTGCAAAAAGTTACGGGGGCCAAGTGCCCCCGTAACTTTTTAAAACACTAGTAAATGCAGGTCTAGCCAGCCAGTTTCTTTTTCAGGATTTCATTCACCTGCTGCGGATTGGCTTTGCCTTTGGTGGCCTTCATGGCCTGACCGATTAGCGCATTGAAAGCTTTCTCCTTACCGGCGCGGAATTCATCGACCGATTTCTGATTTGCGGCCAACATCTCGTCGATAATTTTTTCCAGCTCGCCGCTGTCCGATATTTGCTTCAGACCTTTGGCTTCGATGATGTCATCGGCATCGCCTTCGCCCGCCCACATATAACCAAAAACCTCTTTCGCTATTTTGTGGCTAATTGTGCCATCAACAATTCTCGCAACCAATACAGCAAGGGCTTCAGGGGATATTGGAATTTGTGTAATCGACAAACCGCTTTGGTTAAGCATTGTTCCAATTTCAATCATCGCCCAGTTGGCAGCACTTACTGCATGATCGGCTTTGCCGGCAACCATTGGTATGTAATGATTCCAAAAACGATCAAAATGTGTAGCACGATCTCGATCGGATACCAGAAGATTTGCCATTTCTGGCTCAAAGCCATAGTCCTCAATAAATCTCTTCCGCATTGATTCAGGCAGTTCGGGCAACTCGCCGCGAATCTGCTCGATCAGACTGTCGGATACCACCAGTGGCAGCAAATCGGGATCGGGAAAATAACGGTAGTCGTGCGCGTCTTCCTTGCTGCGCATGGCGCGGGTTTCGCCGCTATCAGGATCAAATAGCACGGTGGCCTGCTGGATGCTACCGCCATCTTCCAGCGTTTCAATTTGCCAGCGCGCTTCGTATTCGATGGCCTGCTGTAGAAAACGGAAACTGTTCAGGTTCTTGATTTCGCGCCGTGTGCCAAGCTTGGGGTCGCCCTTGCGTCGCACTGAGACATTGGCATCGCAGCGGAACGAACCTTCCTGCATATTGCCATCGCATATATCGATCCAGCGCACCAGCGAATGCAGGGTCTTGGCATAGGCCACGGCTTCTGCCGCGCTGCACATGTCGGGCTCGGTGACAATTTCCAAGAGTGGGGTACTGGCGCGGTTGAGGTCGATACCGGTCATGCCGTGGAAATCTTCATGCAGGGATTTTCCTGCGTCTTCTTCCAGATGAGCGCGGGTGATGCGCACGGTTTTTTCTGTGTCACCAACTTGGAAGGCAATGCTGCCATTGCCCACGATAGGCAGTTCAAATTGACTGATCTGGTAGCCCTTGGGCAGGTCGGGGTAGAAGTAATTTTTGCGGGCGAAAATGGATTTTCGGTTGATCACGGCACCAATAGCCAGGCCGAACCGCACCGCTTTTTCTGCTGCGGCCTTGTTCATCACCGGTAGCACGCCGGGTAGGGCGATATCTACCGCGCAGGCCTGGGAGTTAGGAGCAGCGCCGTATTCGGTCGAGGCCCCGGAGAAAATTTTGGACTTGGTATTTAACTGGGCATGCGTTTCCAGCCCGATCACGATTTCCCACTGCATATTTATTCAACCCCATTTCTAACCACGGGGTTCACGGGGAACACGGGGTTTTGTGTTTGTCCCCGTGCGCCCCGTGTTCCCCGTGGTGAATCAAATTTCTTTCGGCATTCGCAAATGCCAATCCGTCGCCAGTTGGTACTGGTGCGCGACGTTGAGCATTTTGGCTTCGGCAAAATAATTACCGATGATCTGCAAACCGACTGGCAAGCCATCAGCGCCAAAGCCGCAAGGGATCGACATGCCGGGCAGGCCGGCCAGATTGACGGCGATGGTGTAGATGTCGGACAAATACATCTGCACCGGGTCATTGCTTTTCTCGCCCAGATTGAAGGCGGTGGTCGGCGCGGTTGGTCCCATGATCATGTCGCATTGCTTGAACGCTTCGACGAAATCCTGGGCGATCAAGCGGCGCAATTTTTGCGCTTGCAGGTAATAAGCGTCGTAGTAACCGTGTGACAGCACGTAGGCGCCGATCAGGATGCGGCGTTTGACTTCGGCACCAAAACCCTGCGCCCGGCTTTTGCTGTACATGTCCGACAAGTCGGTATATTCCGGGGCGCGGTAGCCGTAGCGTACGCCATCGAAGCGGGACAGGTTGCTGGAAGCCTCGGCCGGCGCCAGTACGTAGTAAACCGGGATGGACAGGCGCATGTTGGGCAGCGAAATTTCCACGATCTGCGCGCCCAGCTTACGGTATTCGGCAATGGCGGCTTCCACCGCTTTGGCGATGTCTTCGCCCAGGCCCTCAGCGAAAAACTCCTTGGGTAGGCCGATTTTGAGCCCAGCCAGCGGCTTGTCCAGGTCGCGCGCGTAATTTTCCTTGTCGCGTTCCAGGCTGGTGGAGTCGCGCTTGTCAAAGCCCGCCATGACGTTCATCAGCAACGACAAGTCTTCCGCGCTTCGCGCCATTGGCCCGGCCTGGTCGAGGCTGGAGGCAAAGGCGATCATGCCGTAGCGGGATACCACGCCATAAGTCGGTTTGAGCCCGGAAATTCCGCACAGCGCCGCAGGTTGGCGGATGGAGCCGCCAGTATCGGTGCCGGTCGCCGCCGGGGCAAGACGCGCTGCCACAGCCGCTGCGCTGCCGCCTGAACTGCCGCCCGGCACGGCTTTCTCCGCCCAGGGGTTTATTACCGGACCATAGAACGAGGTTTCATTGGAAGACCCCATGGCGAATTCGTCCATGTTGGTCTTGCCAAGGCTTACCGTGCCGGCCTGCTTGAACAGCTCGATAACATGGGCGTCGTAGGGCGACACGAAGTTGTGCAGCATTTTCGAGCCGCAAGTAGTGAGCCAGCCCTTGGTGCAGAAAATATCTTTATGGGCGATGGGTATACCGGTTAGTGGGCTGGTGTTGCCTGCCGCAATACGTGTGTCAGCTTCCTGCGCCTGGGCCAGGCTGGCTGCTGCATCAACGGTGATGAAGGCATTGAGCTTTGGGTTAAGGGCCTGGATGCGGTTGAGAAATTCTTGCGTGAGTTCTACGCTAGAAATCTTCTTTTCGGCTAGCAGGGACGAAAGCACTTTGAGGCTGTTGTTCAACATTGGTATAGACTACTCAATAACCTTGGGGACGAGATAGAGGCTGTTTTGCACCTGGGGGGCGATGGACTGAAACAGGGCGTGCTGATCGGTTTCCGTGACGACATCCTCGCGTAAGCGGAGGGTGACGTCCTGAGCATGCGACATTGGCTCTACACCGGCGGTATCGACGGATTGCATTTCTTCGATCAGGCCAAAAATCCCGGAAAGCTGGCCAAGCGTGGCTTCGGCCTCGGCTTCGTTGATAGCGATACGGGCCAGATGAGCGATGCGCTTGACATCGTCGAGGGTTAATAACATAAATTTCACCACAGATGCTTTATTCGAATAAGCCCAATAGGTTATCATATTTCATTTATTTGACGCACCCTTACCTAAAACCGGGATTCTGCATATGTTTGGATTTTTGCGCGGCTACTTTTCCAATGATTTGGCGATTGACCTTGGTACAGCCAATACCCTGATTTACGTGCGCACCAGGGGCATCGTGCTGGATGAACCGTCAGTAGTGGCGATTCGCCAGAACGGTGGCCCCAGCGCCAAGAAAACCATCCAGGCGGTGGGTATCGAAGCCAAGCAAATGCTGGGCCGCACGCCGGGCAACATCACCGCTATCCGCCCGATGAAGGACGGCGTGATCGCCGACTTCACCATCACCGAGCAGATGTTGAAGTACTTCATCAAGAAAATTCATGATTCCCACCTGTTTTCCCCTAGCCCGCGCATCATCATTTGCGTGCCATGCGGCTCTACCCAGGTGGAGCGTCGCGCGATTCGCGAATCGGCAGTGGGTGCGGGCGCGCGGCAGGTGTATTTGATCGAAGAGCCGATGGCAGCTGCAATTGGCGCCGGTTTGCCGGTAGCAGAAGCAACCGGCTCCATGGTGGTGGATATCGGCGGTGGCACTACCGAGGTGGGCGTGATTTCCTTGGGCGGCATTGTTTACGCCGCGTCGGTGCGCGTTGGCGGCGACAAATTTGACGAAGCGATCATTAACTATATCCGGCGCAATTATGGCATGCTGATTGGCGAATCGACCGCTGAGGAGATCAAGAAGCGGATTGGTTCAGCTTTCCCCGGCTCCGAAGTGCGCGAGATGGAAGTCAAAGGCCGCAACCTCGCCGAAGGCATACCGCGCAGCTTCACTATATCCAGCAACGAAATTCTTGAAGCATTGACCGATCCGCTGAACAGTATCGTCAGCGCGGTAAAATCCGCACTTGAACAAACCCCACCAGAATTGGGCGCGGACATTGCAGAAAAAGGCATGGTGCTGACTGGCGGCGGTGCGTTGCTACGCGATATCGACCGTCTGCTAATGGAAGAAACCGGTTTGCCGGTATTCGTTGCCGATGAACCGCTGACCTGCGTGGTGCGTGGTTCCGGCATGGCGCTTGAGGAAATGGATAAACTCGGTACCGTGTTTACGAATGACTGAAATTAGTTTCGAGTTTCGTGTTCCGAGTTTCGGGTCGGCCGATTTATCCCGGAACGCGAAACCCGCAAGTCGGAGCTGAATGGAACACCAGCCATTTTTCAATCGAGGCCCAAGTATTTGGGCGCGCCTCGCCTTCTTTACCTTTCTCTGCCTGGCCCTGATGGTGACGGATGCACGTTTCCGTTACCTGAACCCTTTGCGCGAAACATTATCGCTATTGCTCTATCCATTACAGAGCCTGGCACGCACACCGGTTGAACTGGCTGACCGGGTGGGCGAGTTTTTCGTGACTCAAGCACGTTTGCAGCGTGAAAATGCACAGCTCAAGCAATCGCATTTGCAGGATGCCAGTCAATTGCTGAGGGGTCAGGCATTGCTTGCCGAGAACACACATCTACGCAAATTGCTGGCGGTGCGGGAGCACTTCAACGACATCCCTGTGCTGGCGGAAATCGTCTATGCCGGACACGATCCGTTCTCGCGTAAGATCATTGTTGATAAGGGAACCAGAGAGGGCGTGCGGGCAGGGCAGGCAGTGATTGATGAAGTCGGCGTAGTAGGGCAAGTTACCCGCGAATTTGCCTTGAGCAGTGAGGTAACTCTGCTTACCGATAAAGATCAGGCTGTGCCGGTGCAGTTGGTGCGTAACGGTCTACGCGCCATTGTCTATGGGCTTGGGCAGGAAGGGCAGCTAGAGATGCGCTTCATGCCCGTCAGTGCGGACATCCAGAACGGTGATGTGCTGGTGACTTCCGGTATCGATGGGATTTACCCGCCCGGTTTGCCAGTGGCGGTGGTATCGAAAATTGAGCGCAATTCCGCCTTTGCTTTTGCCAAGATTTATTGCATGCCAAGCGCGGGGATTGACCGCAACCGGCAATACCTGGTGCTGACTGGTACCAAGCAACTCCTACCTCCGCCACCGCCCAAGGCAGAAGAGGCTACTTTGCCCAAACAGACCCATAGCGCGAGGAAACACTGATGCCATCTTCCGCAATGGGAAAACAGCAGATATTGCGTCCGGTCAAAGGCGGATTCATTTTATTTACCTTGCTAGCTGGTCTGATGTTCAATCTGCTCCCCTGGCAGGGAGTGGGACTCATGTTGCGTCCGGATTTGGTGGCGTTGGTATTGCTTTATTGGTGTATCCATCAGCCTAGGCGGGTGGGCATGGGCGCGGCCTGGCTGCTTGGATTGATGCTTGATGTGGCGGATGGGATGCTGCTTGGGCAAAGTGCGCTGGCCTATACCTTGTTTGTTTTTGCCACGTTGTTGCTGCGTCGCCGCATTTTATTATTTCCGCTTGGGCAGCAGGCCTTGCATATTTTGCCGTTATTGCTGTTGCTACAGTTCACTACGCTTGGCATCAAGCTGGCTGCCGGCAGCGCGTTTGCCGGTTGGGGCTATTTCGTGGCTTCTCTTACTGGCGCATTATTTTGGCCGGTCGTGGCTTCGCTGCTGATGTTGCCCCAGCATCGGGAAATCAAAACCGAGCCGTCTATCCAGGCAGGCCACAAGTAAATAACATGCGAAATGCTTCGCCAGCTTTAACCGTGCCGCAATTCAGCGGACTATGTCAATGAGATATCCCGCCGCAGAGATCAGGAACTCGCAACGCGAGCTCCACTACTTTCGCCTGAGGCTCTTTGTCAGTGGTGGTCTTGTATTGGTCATGTTCACCCTGCTTGCAGTCAGATTTTTTTATGTGCAAGTTATCGACTACGACCACTATCGTACATTGGCAGAAGCGAATCGTATTTCAGTCGTGCCTGTCGTGCCGAACCGTGGCTTGATTCTTGATCGAAACGGCGTTGTACTGGCCCACAATTTTTCCGCGTATACCCTGGAAATTACGCCAAGCAAGGTGAGTAACCTCGAGACCACCATTGATGGTCTGGCGCAACTGGTAGAAATTACACTCAAAGACCGCAAGCGGTTCAAGAAACTACTAGAGGAAAGTCATACCTTTGAAAGCCTGCCGATTCGCAGTCACTTGAACGAGGTTGAGGTGGCACGTTTTTCTGTCAACCACTATCGTTTCCCCGGCGTGGAAATCAAGGCGCGCCTGTTTCGTCACTATCCTTTGGGCGAAGAGATTTCGCATGCCCTGGGCTACATCGGGCGTATCAACGACGCTGATTTGGAGAAGCTGGATGACGCGGGCGATACAGCCAATTACCGGGGCACCGATCATATTGGCAAGCTGGGGCTTGAGCAGAGCTACGAGCGCGACCTGCACGGCATTACCGGTTCCGAACAGGTGGAGACCGACGCCGGAGGGCGTGCAGTGCGAACCTTGTCGCGCACGCCGCCGGTGTCGGGCAATGATTTGCACCTTTACCTGGATAGCCGCCTGCAACGCGTCGCTGAACAGGCATTTGGCAACTTCCGTGGCGCGCTGGTAGCGATTGACCCGAAAACCGGCGGGGTGCTGGCATTTGTCAGCAAACCCGGCTTCGACCCCAATCTCTTTGTGGATGGTATTGATGCGGCCAGCTGGGAGGTGCTGAATAATTCACTCGACAAACCGCTGATCAACCGGGCAACGCGCGGCGCCTATCCGCCGGGCTCCACCTTCAAGCCGTTCATGGCGCTTGCCGGTCTGGAGCTGGGGAAGCGCAGCCCTTCCTTTACCATCTCTGACCCCGGTTACTTCATGTTGCCCGGCAGCAGCCATCACTACCGGGATTGGAAACCGGGTGGCCACGGCATGGTGGATATGCGCCGCTCCATTGTCATTTCCTGCGATACTTACTACTACGGACTGGCGGTGGAACTTGGGCCGGACAACATTTACAATTTCATTAGCCAATTCGGCTTCGGTAAAAAGACCGGCGTTGATATTGATGGCGAGGTGCCGGGGTTGTTGCCCTCGCGTGAATGGAAGATGAAGCGCTTCAAGCAAAAGTGGTATACCGGCGATACGGTAAGCGTGGGTATCGGGCAGGGTTACAACTTGGCCACCCCGATCCAACTGGCGGTGGGGGTGGCCAGCATTGCCAACAACGGCACTGCCAACCAGCCGCAAATGGTGAATGGTATTCAAGATAGTCGTACTGGGCAGATCCAATATCTGAAGCCGAAAATACTGCATAAAATAAATTTCAAACCCGAGTATATCGAGTTGGTGAAGGGCGCCATGGTTGATGTTTTGCGCCCCGGCGGAACGGCGGCCCAGGCGGGTGCGAATGCCCCTTACGCCATTGCCGGAAAAACCGGTACGGCTCAGGTGGTGGCCATGAAACAAGGTGAAAAATACATCGCCAGCCGGGTGGCTGAACGCAACCGGGATCACGCCTTGTTCATCGCTTTTGCGCCAGCGGAGGATCCCAAAATTGCGCTTGCCATCCTGGTGGAAAACGGCGGCCATGGCGGCTCCACCGCCGCGCCGATTGCGCGTAAAGTATTCGATTATTATATTCTCGGCAAATTGCCAGATACGCCCCCACCCAAACCGGATGCGGTCGAGGAGAGCGCACATGATTAGGCGCCTGTTGTTGCGACTGGCTAAACACGTCGATGGCTTTCTGCTGCTGGCGGTCAGCGCGCAAATTCTGCTGGGTCTGGTGGTGCTATACAGCGCTACTGATCAGGTACTGGACAAGGTGATCAGCCAGATGGTGAATGTCATGGTAGCCGTCTCTATCATGTGGCTGGTATCCAATGTGCCGCCTCCGCATCTAATGCGGCTGGCGGTTCCCATGTACTTTGTCGGACTGGCACTGCTTATCGGCGTGGCGCTGTTCGGCGAGGTTAGCCATGGTGCAAGGCGCTGGTTGCACGTCGGCGTGACGCGCATACAACCCTCGGAGTTGATGAAGATTGCCATGCCGCTCATGCTTGCCTGGTATTTCGATAAATATGAAGGTGCGCTCAAGCTCAAGGATTTTGCGGTGGGCGCAATTATTCTAGCTGTGCCGGTAGGGCTCATTGTTAAACAGCCTGATTTGGGTACCGCGCTATTGATTTCGGCTTCCGGATTTTTCGTGATTTTCCTGGCCGGCTTGAGCTGGAAGATATTGGTGGGTTTGCTGGCCGCATTTGCTGCCATGTTGCCGGTGCTATGGTCGGTCATGCACGACTATCAGCGCCAGCGTATCCTGACCCTGATCGATCCTTCGCAGGATCCGCTTGGAGCGGGCTATCACACCATTCAGGCGACTATTGCCGTCGGTTCGGGTGGCCTCATCGGCAAGGGTTGGTTGAAAGGTACCCAAGCGCACCTGGATTTCTTGCCGGAACGCACCACGGATTTTATTTTTGCAGTATTTGCCGAGGAATTCGGGATGATCGGCAACGTGTTATTGCTGTTGTTGCTCATGCTCATCATCGGACGCGGCTTAGTCATTGCAGCCGGTGCGCCGACACTGTTTGCACGTCTGCTGGCCGGCAGTCTTACCATGACTTTTTTCACCTACGCCTTCGTCAATATGGGCATGGTTTCCGGCATTCTGCCAGTGGTGGGTGTTCCTTTGCCGCTTATCAGTTACGGCGGCACATCCATGGTGACGGTGCTGTTGGCGATTGGTATTTTGATGAGTATTCAGACACACAGGAAGTTGGTGCAATCATGAACCGGTTTCGAGTTGCGGGTTACGGGTTACGAGCTGGATGTGCGAGCGCGTGTGCGCTCGGTTTATTGCTGGCTGCCTGCTCTAGTACCCCACAGCGTTCAACGCCAATTGAAAGATCAACCACCGCAGAACCCAACACGAAACTCGAAACCCGTAACTCGAAACCCGCCACCGTCGGCGGTTATTACCTGGACGATGGTCCGGGTGACAATCCACCTCCCAATCTGGAAGCGATTCCCGATGCAGAGCCCAAGCTTGAGCCGCTGCACAAGTTCGCCAATAATCCCTATACCGCACTTGGACAGGAATACGTTCCCGATACCAGTTTCAAACCTTATAAGGCGAAAGGATTGGCTTCCTGGTATGGCCGGCGTTTTCATGGAAAACGCACCTCTTCAGGCGAACCTTACGATATGTACGGCATGACGGCTGCGCACCCAACCTTACCAATTCCGAGCTATGTGAGGGTCACCAACCCGAGCAATCACAAGTCAGTTGTGGTGCGTGTCAACGACCGCGGCCCATTTCACAGCTCTCGCGTAATTGATCTTTCCTATACGGCGGCATACAAGCTGGGTATTGTTCAAACCGGCAGCGGCACGGTGGAAGTGGAGCGCATCAATCCGCTAGATATCGTGGCGAAAGCAAAAGACAGTCCTGCCGAAACGGTTGTGTTGTCCGCTGATAAGCTGGAACCGGTGCCACAGCCAATTTCCAGCGGCGATATTTATTTACAGTTAGGGGCATTTGCGGCACAGCAAAACGCGGAAAGTTTTTCTACCCGTGCGAAGCTGAAGCTGGGCGCACTTGCAGAGGCATTGCAGGTTTTTTCCAAGGATGGCAAGTATCGCGTCCATATGGGGCCCTACCACAGCGAATCAGAAGTCGAAAAAGCAATTGCGCTGGTCAAGAAAAGTCTGAATATTTCACCGCTGAGGGTGGTACGTTAGGCCTTCAGGCATCAAAACGTTATAATTTTTTATTTTCGGTACTCCCATGAAACTACTCGTTACTGTTTTTCTGGCACTGTTTACCCCGGTCGTGATGGCGCAAGCATTCGATGCACTACCGGTTCCTTCTGCGCCAGCCCTTGCGGCGCGCGCTTATGTGTTGCGCGACTTCAACAGCGGCCATCTGCTGGTGAGCCAAAAGCCAGATGAGCGCATCGAACCAGCGTCGCTCACCAAGCTAATGACGGCTTACTTGTCATTTGCTGCCATTAAGCAGGGACGTTTGGCGCTCACCCAAGTACTGACGGTATCTCCAAAAGCGTGGCGCACCGAAGGCTCGCGCATGTTTATTGAACCAAACAAGCCGGTAATCGTAGACGAATTGCTGCGCGGCATGATTGTGCAATCGGGTAATGATGCCTGCATAACTCTGGCCGAAGGAATTGCCGGTAGCGAGGAAACTTTCGCTTCCATGATGAACCAACAGGCCCAGCGCCTGGGTATGGCGAATACCCATTTCGTGAATTCAACCGGGTTGCCGCACCCTCAACATTACACAACGGCGCAGGATTTAAGTCTCCTGGCCGCAGCAGTTATTCGTGATTTTCCAGAGTTCTATCCGCTTTATTCGATGAAAGAATATCGTTACAACAATATTACGCAGCCTAACCGCAACCGTCTGCTGTGGCAGGATCCGTTCGTGGATGGCATGAAAACCGGGCATACCGATTCTGCCGGATATTGCCTGATTGCCTCCGCCAAGCGCGGCGGCATGCGTTTAATATCCGTGGTGTTGGGTACCGCCTCAGACAGCGCGCGCACAATGGAAAGCCAGAAGATGCTTAATTACGGTTTTCAGTTTTTTGACTCTGTGCGGTTTTATCAGAAGGGACAGAGCATTGCTGATCTGCGTGTGTGGAAAGGAAGTCAGAACTCGCTTAAGGCCGGTTTCAATCAAGATGTGTACGTGGCACTGCCCAAGGGCCAGCAACAGCGGTTGAAAGCGGAAATGACCACGACTCAACCGTTATTGGCGCCATTATCCGTCGGTCAGAAGGTAGGCACTGTGAAGTTTTTGTTAGATGGGAAACTGCTTGCCGAACGCCCCCTGGAAGCGCTTGAAGGTGTGCAAGTCGCCAATATTTTTGGGCGTACTTGGGATGCTGTGCGTCTTTGGTTCAAGTGAGCATCGTCTACCTCAACGGCGACTTTCTGCCGCTGGAGGAGGCGCGGGTGCCTGTGCTGGACCGCGGCTTTATCTTTGGCGATGGCGTGTATGAAATAATCCCGGTTTATTCCAGGCAGCCGTTTCGCCTCGTCGAACACCTTAACCGGCTGCAGTACAGTCTCGATGGCATTCGGCTGGCCAATCCGCATACGGAGGCTGAATGGTGTGGGTTGATCACCCGCTTGATCGAAGTTAACGAGGGCGATGATCAGTCGATATACTTGCATATCACGCGCGGCGTTGCCAAGCGCGACCATGCTTTCCCAACGGGTGTGCCGCCTACCGTATTCGTCATGAGCAGCCTGCTAGGGTCGCCGCCGGCAGCCTGGCGCGAAAGCGGGGTAACGGCGATAACTGCAAGCGATAACCGCTGGCTACGCTGTGATATCAAGGCAACATCGCTCTTGCCCAACGTGTTGTTGCGCCAGTTGGCGGTGGACGCGGAAGCGATGGAAACGATTCTGTTGCGCGATGGTTTTTTGACTGAAGGAACGGCAAGCAATGTCTTTGTAGTACGTGCAGGCGTGTTGCTTGCGCCTCCCAAGAGCAGCCTGGTGTTGCCAGGCGTCACCTATGATGTGGTGCTAGAGCTTGCCGAGCAAAATGAACTGCCATGCGAGGTGCGTGAAATATCCGAGTTTGAACTGCGCGCTGCCGACGAGCTTTGGCTGACATCATCTACCCGTGAGGTGATTCCAGTGACTGGCCTGGATGGCAAGCTGGTGGGTGACGGCAAGCCGGGAGCGCTTTATCGCCGCATGAACACAGCTTACCAAGCCTATAAGGCGACAGTTATGCGGGGTAAATGATGACAGAAGAATCATTGCTCGAATTTCCCTGCGACTTCCCCATCAAAATCATGGGAGAAAGCCGCGATGAATTTTCCCGGATTATGCTTGAGATTGTGATGCGGCATGCCCCTGACTTTGCGGCTACTGCGGTGGAAACGAAATCCAGCAAAACCGGCAAGTACCTAAGCTTGACTTGTACTATCCGCGCCACTTCCCGCGCACAGCTTGACGACCTGTATCGAGAACTTTCAGCACATCCCCTAGTGTCCATGGTTCTTTAACATGGTGCAGATTATCGTCAGGGAGCTGGGGCGGGTAGCATATTTACCCACCTGGGAAGCAATGCAGGATTTCACCGCGCGGCGTGGCGCGGATACTGCCGACGAAATATGGCTGGTGGAACATGCGCCGGTGTATACGGTCGGATTGAATGGCAAACCGGAGCACTTGCTGCATCCCACCGATATTCCGGTGATCAAGATAGACCGGGGCGGCCAGATTACTTACCATGGCCCCGGCCAGATTGTTGCTTATCTGTTGGTGGATTTAAAACGCCGTGGCTACGGTGTGCGAGAGATGGTGAGTCGTATGGAACAGGCGGTCGTCGCTTTGCTGGCAGAATACGGGGTAACCGCAGAATCTCGCAGCAGTGCGCCGGGCGTGTACGTAAATGACGCCAAGATCGCCGCCCTGGGGCTGCGCATCAAGCGTGGCTGTAGTTACCATGGGCTGAGCCTGAATGTGGATATGGACTTGTCGCCGTTCTTGGCCATTAACCCTTGTGGCTACCCCGGTCTTGCGGTTACTCAGACGCGAGATATTGGCATCGCAGATGGGGTGCAGGCGGTGACAGAAAAACTGGTGTGCCAGTTGACGCAGAGATTTGGTTTATCCTAGAAACGGCAATTGGACGCAGATAAAAGCCGATTAACGCAGATGATTCCATTTGTTGAAGAGGAGCGCCCCTTCACCCGTTGGATGTGAACAGGTATGCCAACAATTTCTTGTTCTATCTGCGCTTATCTGCGTTCCTCTGCGTCCAACTACTTTTTTAGGTTTATAGAGGTGCCCATATGGCCGACATTGAATTACACAAAGGTAAAGCGAAAACTGCGCGCATTCCGATCAAGATCGTGCCGCAGCCTGCGCTGGCCAAACCGGCCTGGATTCGCGCTAAATCGCCTAATAGTCCTGAAGTGTTTGCCCTGAAAGAAATCCTGCGTGCCCACAAATTGCATACAGTGTGCGAGGAGGCATCTTGCCCAAACCTGGGTGAATGCTTTCGTCATGGAATGGCGACCTTCATGGTGCTCGGTGATTTGTGTACGCGTCGCTGCCCCTTCTGCGATGTAGGTCATGGCAAGCCATTGGTACCGGATGCCGAGGAACCGTCTAACCTTGCGGCGACCATCGCGGCGATGAAATTGCAATACGTTGTCATTACCAGTGTTGACCGGGATGACTTGCGCGATGGGGGAGCAAGGCACTTTGCAGCTTGCGTGGCAGCAGTGAGGGAAAATGCACCGCAGACCAGCATAGAAATACTGACCCCCGATTTCCGGGGTCGCTTGGAAGCTGCGTTGGATGCCTTGAGCGTTAGCCCGCCTGACGTGATGAACCATAACCTGGAAACGGTGCCACGCTTGTATAAAGCAGCACGGCCTGGCGCGGATTATGCGCACTCACTTCAGCTACTGAAAGAATTTAAAGAGCGTCACCCAAGCATTCCGACCAAGTCGGGTTTGATGGTGGGATTAGGGGAAACGGATGAAGAAATCCTGCGGGTGATGCGCGACTTGCGAACGCATGAAGTAGATATGCTCACGATAGGGCAGTACCTGCAACCGGGCCCGCATCATTTGCCCGTGGTGCGTTACGTGGAGCCGGCACAATTCGAAGCGTTCAGGGTTGCAGCACAGGAAATGGGCTTCAAGCATGCGGCCTGCGGACCCATGGTGCGTTCCAGCTATCATGCGGACTTGCAGGCACAGGGAGCACTTAACAAATAAAAAAGCGGGCAAGATGTTTGCCCGCTTTCTTCCAACAGAGTTCTAGCTGACTAGAAAAACTTGAATTTGTACACGGCACCAATTGAATAGAGGTCAGCATTCATTGTGCCGGTGGTGCCCTTAAAGCCAAGCCGGTCGAAGCGTTCCCACTCCAAGCGGAAACCCAGTTCCTTGTTTGGATTGTATTGGAAACCAAGGCCATAGGTTAACTTGGTGCCATCATCGTCGGAGGTAGAAACAGGGCCCGTTGTGTCGGAGTGCATTTGCCAAAAGTAAATACCGGCTTTCCCGAACAGGGAAAAGCTTTCGTTGATGTCATAGCTACCCACCAAGTCGGCATTGTAGACTTTGGTGCGGGTGTGGGAAGTGGAAGTGCCAGCGGCATTGCTGATAGAGCCTTTACCCAAGTTCATATAACCAACTTCAAGGCCAAGCGTCTTGGTGATCGGGAAACCGAGATACATCTTCCAGGCGCTACCGGTATCGTCAAGGGTGCCTGGGGTAATGCCGCTCAGATTCTTGCTGTTAAAGTCGGTGTTCCCGACTGAGACGCCAACCCAGTTAGTGAGACCATCATCGGCTGCGGCGATGGTAGAGACGCCAGCGGACAGGCTGGCTAACAGGGCCGACAAAACAAGACGATTGATCTTCATAACTCCTCCTAGTTCGTTAAATTTAAAGCTAATTATTTATTTTTCTGCTGCAGTCTGAGCCGAGCAAAAGCAACCGATGGAAACCCCTAAATCCTATCTGAAATAAAAAATCTGTCAAGAAGTTTAGTAGATTCAGACCATTGGGCTATTTAAGCAAGCGGCGCCGCACGAGGCATAGCGCAATGTGGAAGCCAATAATGCCGTAACCGGCTAAGACGAGAACATGCATAAATACATGTTCAGGCATGCGCCCCAAGAGTAAGGGGCGCGCTAGATCGACGGCGTGGGTAAGCGGCAGGAATGCTGCAATCTGGTGCAATGTGTGGGGAAGTTGTGTGGCAGGAAAAAATACGCCGCAGAGCAAGGTCATGGGGGTGATCACCAAGGTGAAGTAATACATGAAAAAGTCGTAGCTGGGGGATACTGCGGTCATGATGAGTCCTATGCCAGCGAAACAGAAACCGATTAGCAGTGCCAGGGGAATGAGCCACAAACTCAAGGAAAAGGATTGGTACAGGCCGAGTCCCCAGATGATGCTGAGAATTGCCAGACCGGACAGTAGGCTCTTGGACGCTGCCCAGGTGATCTCGCCTAGCATAACGTCATCCAGCGTCAGAGGGGCATTGAGTATCGCCTCCCAACTTTTTTGCACGTGCATGCGGGAGAAGCCTGAATAGAGCACTTCGAACGTGGCGCTGTTCATGGTGCTGTAACAGACCGTGCCAGCGGCAAGGAAAGCGATGTAAGGCACGCCGGCAACTTGCGGTAGTAAGCCGCCAAGGCCGTAGCCTAATCCCAGCATATAAAGCATTGGGTCAGCCAGATTCCCCAGAATAGAGGGGATGGCTAGCTTGCGCCAGACCATGAAGTTACGTCGCCATACCGGGATAAAGCGCAAGCTGAGTGCGGGAGGGCGAAGAAAATCTTTCATTCCCGCATATCCCTTCCGGTGAGTTTTAAAAACACGTCCTCCAGATTTGCCGGACGGTGCAGGTAACGCAGGGTTGATTGTGACCGTAGGGTGTTTATCAGCGCTTCGCTGTCGTGCGTATAGCAAAACAGGGTTTCACCCGCGATTTCCGTGCGTTCGCACAGTGATGTGCCGAAGCGCTCGGCCCAGCTATGGGCGGTGTCACCATAGAGCTCGACTACACTGGGTTCGATATGCTGATCAACCAGTTCTCGCGGGCTGCCGCAGGCGATCAGCTTGCCGTTGTCCATAATGATCAGGCGGTCACATAAGCGTTCGGCTTCCTCCATGAAATGAGTGGTGAGGAGTACAGTCTTGCCTTGGGTAATCAAGCCACGCAAGCCTTGCCAGATCAGGTGTCGGGCTTGAGGATCAAGGCCAGTTGTGGGTTCGTCGAGGAAAATCAGATCAGGATCGTTGACCAGGGCACGGGCCAAAGTCAGACGCCGCTTCATGCCGCCAGATAACGCCTGGATGCGGGAATCGGCGCGGCCAACCAGGCCAGCGAATTTAAGCAGTTCCGGGATGCGCTGCTTGATCGCATTGTCGGATAGGCCAAAATAGCGCCCATATACCATTAGATTTTCTTCTACGGTGAAATCCGGATCGAGGTTGTCCATCTGCGGCACCACGCCCACCCGCAGCCGGGCTTGTCTGGCCTCCTGCGGCACTGCATGGCCGAGCAGGGTGATTTCTCCGGCATCCGGCTCGATCAGGCCGAGTAGAAGCCGCAGGGTGGTGGTTTTTCCTGCGCCGTTCGGACCTAGCAAGCCAAAGCATTCGCCACGCTGAATAGTCAGATCAACCCCCGCCACGACTTCGTGCTGCCCGTAGGATTTGCGTAATTGTTTTGCGCTTAGAGCTGGCATTTTTCGATGATGGTGCGCTTTAGTTCGGGCAACTTGCGGTGAAAAAAATGATCGGCATCGGTGACAATTACCACTTCTACGCCGAGTGCTGCAGTCCATGTCTGCACTGCTTCCAAGGGAACCAGTTCGTCCTTTTCGCCATGGATAACCACTGCGCCTGCAGGGGGAGCGCCGAACTCGAATAGGTTGACTGCGGGGCCGATTAGTATGACGCGCTGGGGTGAAAGGGCGGAACAAACCTGGCACTGCACATATGCCCCGAAGGAAAATCCAGCCAAAACCAAGGGTAGATCAGGATACTTAGATAATACGAAATTGGCGGTCGCCAGCATATCTTCCACCTCGCCATTGCCATTATCGTAGCTACCTTCGCTTTGACCCACACCACGGAAATTCGGGCGTACTGCCACGTAACCCAACTCAAACAAGGTGTCGGCCACTGTCTGTACGACTTTGTTGTCCATAGAGCCGCCGTGCAGTGGGTGGGGGTGGGCGACTAACGCGATACCCCGACGCGCATGGCCGGGGTCGTTGATGACAACCTCAATCTTTCCATCTGGGCCGTCAACCCGGAGTTTGTAGCGACTCACTGGCTCACCAGTTAAATCTTAAGGCGATCGACGATGCGGCCATTCACCAAATGTTCGTCGATAATTTCGTCGATGTCGGTTTGATCGACATAGGTGTACCACGTCGCATCAGGGTATACCACCACCACGGGGCCTTCGCCGCAACGATCCATGCACCCGGCGGTGTTAATACGGACTTTTCCTTCCCCTGATAGGGTGAGCTGTTTGATGCGGTTTTTTGCGTAATCGCGCATGGCCTGCGCACCATGGTTGGCGCAGCAAGGCTCGTTGCCATCGCGTTGATTGGTGCAAAAGAAAACGTGGTATTTGAAATGGCTCATTGAGGGGTAATCAAAGTTCTTGGTGTGCAGTATTGTACCAGTGGGGGGCAGCGCTAAAGCTCGGTATACTTCGCAGCCAGTCCTTTGGCTTTTTCCACAGGATATTTCTCGGCGTTGAGAAGTATCTTTTCCTGCGCAGCCGCGACGAGATCCACACCGAGTACGTCGGAAAGACGAATCAGATAAATGAGCACATCGGCGAGTTCCTGTGCTACCTCGCCGCGTTTGCTGGTGTCGAGTGTTGTGCTTTGCTCCGGCGTGAGCCATTGGAAATGTTCCATCAGTTCGCTGACTTCGACGTTTAGCGCCATAACTAAATTCTTGGGCGTGTGAAATTGTTGCCAATCTCGTTCTGCAGCGAATGCACGAATAGTATCGCGCAAATTGTCTAGCGTATCCGGTATCATTGACGTGTCCTAAAAATCCTATTAGAGCCTTGATTTGTCGTGGTTTCATCACCGCTGCCGAAAGCACGTCAAATTTAGTGCATTTAACCACGATTTCGTGCAATAGGAGGTATGGTGCGTTTTTTGCTACTATGGATGAAAATGGTTGAAATCTGTGGAAGATCTTTATTATTTTCCTAAAGTACAATAATCTATGCGACATACATTTCAGTCCGAGTTTCTTAATTCAATGGTACAAGGGAGAGAATCGTGAAATACAACGACCTGCGCGCGAAGAGTGCTCGTATTCTAGTTCCGCTCATTACTGTGTTGGCAGTTACTGGCTGCGCGACGTCGAATTTTTCGCCTGCGCCGACTGCTGCTGAGAAAGTGTCTTCAAACTATTACCTGATTGGGCCAGGAGATAACGTTAACGTTGTTGTTTGGCGCAACCCAGATCTTTCCATGTCAGTTCCAGTGCGCCCGGATGGCATGATTACCACGCCACTGGTGGAGGATCTTCCCGCCAGCGGCAAGACGCCAAGCCAGCTTGCGCGTGATATCGAAAAAGCGTTGGCCAAATATGTGCAGGAACCTATTGTGACGGTGATCGCCACTGGCTTCATTGGCCCCTATAGCCAGCAGATCCGTGTTATTGGCCAGGCTGCCAAGCCTCAAGCGCTGCAATACCGTGAGAATATGACATTGCTTGATGTCATGATTGCCGTAGGCGGCATCACTGAGTTTGCTGCCGGCAATAAAGCCTCCGTTCTGCGAACTGTGGATGGCAAGCAGCAGCAGCTTTCGGTTCGACTCAACGATCTGATCAAAGATGGTGACGTCTCGGCTAATGTTGGGTTGCTGCCAGGCGATGTCCTGATTATTCCCGAAGGTTGGTTCTAGATTCTTCTGCGCTGCTGCGGCGAATGGGTCGCAGCAGCGCAAGAAGTCGGCATTTTAATTAAATAACAAATTTAAAATCACCCATGCATGAATTGTTCTCCCAGATTTTGTCCTACTTGCGCGCCATTTGGCGCCGTCGCTGGTATATCGCTATTGTCGCGTGGATCGTCAGTGCCATCGGGTGGATTGCCGTCTATGCGATCCCCGACCGTTATGAGGCTTCTGCGAGAGTCTATGTGGATACGCAGTCCATCCTGAAACCCCTTCTTTCCGGGTTGACGGTACAGCCGAATTACGAACAGATGGTCTCCATGATGACGCGTACGCTGGTAAGCCGCCCCAATCTTGAAAAGGCTGCACGTATGACGGATCTTGATTTAAAGGCAAAGACATCCGGTCAAACAGAGGCATTACTCGACGGACTCGCGTCCAATATTCGAATCAGTGGTGATCCGCGCGATAATCTGTACACGATTTCCTACCAGAATCAAGACAGGACAGTTGCCAAGCGTGTGGTGCAGTCGATGCTTACCGTGTTTGTTGAGAGCGGCCTCGGCGGAAAACGTAAGGATGTTGATTCGGCCAAACGCTTCATCGACGAACAGGTAAAAGCATATGAACAGAAATTGGTTACCGCTGAAAACGCGCTGAAGGAATTCAAACGTCAGCACTTAGGCATGATGCCGGGCGAAGGCGGTGGCTATTACGAGAAGATCACAGTCGCCACCAATGAGGCCAATCAGGCCCGGCTTTCTCTTCGCGAGGTGGAAAACCGCCGTGATGCTTTGAAAAGACAGCTCTCTGGCGAATCAGAGGAATTGCCGGGTGAAAACAGCGTTGCTACTGCTAACCCCGAACTGGACTCGCGTATCCAGACGTTACAGAAAAATCTGGATAACTTGCGCCTTACTTTTACCGAACAGCACCCGGACATTATTTCCACCAAGCGCATTATTGCCCAGTTGGAAGAGCAGAAAAAACAGGAGGCAAAAATTCGCAAGCCTACCTCGGGGACAAATCCGTACTATCAACAACTGAGTTTGTCGTTCGCCGAGGCGGAAGCTAACGTTGCCTCCATGCGTGCCCGTGTCGGGGAATACGACGGAAGGTTAGCGCAGCTGCGCGCTGCGGCGCACAATGTGCCGCAGGTGGAAGCAGATTACACCCAGCTCATGCGTGACTACGATCTCACCAAGAAAAATTATGAACAGTTAATGAGTCGGAGTGAAACGGCCTCAATGTCCGAGGAAATGGGCGCCAAAACCGACGTGATTGAATTCAAAATTATCGACCCGCCTCGTGTGCCAACTGTACCTTCGGCACCTAACCGGCCGCTGCTTTATTCCCTGGTGTTGCTGGGCGGCTTGGTTGCGGGCATTGCATTGGCTTTCGGGGTAGGGCTGATCAGACCTACGGTGGATGATCGTCATGGCCTGCGCGAACTGACGGGCCTCCCAATGCTTGGCGCGGTGACCATGATCTGGACCAACGAACAGCAATTGAAACGTAGGAAAGGCATGGTCTCGTTCGCTGCGACCATGGCTAGCCTGCTGGCTGCCTATGCTGTTGTTCTCGGCGTGTCGCTGTGGGCTTTGCGCTTGGGTTGAACGGCGATGAGGAATACGATATGAGTATTATTGAGAAAGCCGTCGATAAACTGGGTAAACCAGGGGTACAGCCCGTGCAGGAGGAGGCACGCGCCATCCCGGTCGAACCCGCGCAGGAAAGTTTTATTGAGAAAATTTCCGAACGTGTCGCGCAACCAGTAGCGGCTACGTCAGCCGCGCCAGTTCACACTGCAGCGCTTCCGGTTACGGATGAGAATGTCAGGCATCAAATTACAATCAGCACTAAGAAACTCAATAGCATGGGGATGATTACCCTCGACAGCGAACGCAGCCAGATTGCAGAGGAATACCGGTTGATCAAACGGCCGTTGCTGCTAAATGCTTTCGGGCATGGTGCAGCACCCGTGCATAACGGCAATATGATCATGGTAACTAGTGCCCTTCCTGGAGAAGGCAAGACTTTTTGCTCTATCAATTTGGCGCTAAGTATTGCCATGGAACTCGACCGCACGGTGCTGCTGGTTGATGCCGATGTGGCCAAACCATCTGTATTGCGCTATTTGGGTGCTAAGGCCGAGAAAGGCTTGCTTGATGTGTTGCAGGATGAAAAATTGACTTTGGCGGACGTGCTGATTAAAACCAACATTGAAAACCTCACCATTCTGCCGGCAGGGCACACCTATAAGCAGGCTACGGAGTTGTTGGCAAGCGATGCCATGAATGACCTGATCGAGGAAATTGCTAGCCGCTATCCCGATCGCATCGTGATTTTTGATTCTCCGCCGTTGCTCGTTACCACCGAGGCAAGCGTGCTTGCCTCGCATATGGGTCAGATCGTATTGGTGGTGGCAGCGGAGAGCACACCGCAGCAAGCTGTCAAGGAGGCACTCGCGCGCATCGAAGGGGCTTGCGACGTGATCGGTACTCTTCTCAACAAGGCTACGCCGATTCCAGGTTCTGACTACTACTATGGCAACTATGGCAACTACGGTACATAACTGCAAGTTTGACAGAATGAATGATTCCCGCTTTGCAATACGGACAAGCGTACTGCTGGTAATCGCGGCCTTGGCAGTTTTGTCTGCCAAGGCGCAGGCTACGGAATGGAAGGTGACGCCCCGGTTGAGTCTGGAAGAGTCCTATTCGGACAACGTGACGCTCGCCCCATCGGGTCAGAAACAGAGCGAATGGGTAACCCAGATTACCCCGGGAATTTCGATTGCAGGCACGGGCGCACGGCTGCGCGTCAATGTGGACTATTCATTGCAGAATCTGCTCTACGCCAACGATTCCAGCCGCAACAATTTCCATCATCAACTGAGTGCCAATGCCAACGCAACCCTGGTGGAAAATACGCTGTTTCTGGATGCGAAGGGGAATATTCAACAACAAGTCACTTCCCTGCTTAGCCCCGCGTCCAACAATAATCTGAATCCAGGAAATGTTTCCGACGTTTCCAGCTACAGCGTGAGCCCCTATCTTAAACACAAATTCGGTGACATGGCGGTGGGCGAGCTGAGGTTCACGCATGATGCCGTGACCAACGGGGTGGGAACGCTGTCCGATAGCACCGCCGACCGCGTGGACCTAAAGTTGGACAACGGATCGAGTTTCAATGATCTCGGCTGGGGAATTGCATACACGCATGAGAAAGTGAATTACGACCTTCGCCCGGATGTCGACTCGCAGACCTTGACCGGTACTGCGTCCTATCGCGTACTCCCCAAGTTGCGGGCCGTTGCAACGCTGGGTTATGAAAAAAATAACTATCTTTTCCCGCCCGGTCAGGAACCGAAAGGTTCCTTTTGGAGTGCAGGGTTGAACTGGACGCCAACCACTGTTACCAGTTTGGATGCTTCAGTCGGCGAACACTACTTTGGCAAAACCTATTCCTTTGGTTTTAACCATCGAGCAGCGGATACAACATGGATAGCCAGTTATAGCCAAGACATCACCAGTACGCGAAATGACATACTGAATCCTGATATTTTGTTTGAGGCGGGTCTATTTCGGAAATCGGGTGTTACACATGCGGACGGCAGACCGTATTCCGATCAAGAACTGCTGCAAGCAGCTATAGTGGACGCTATGCTTTCTAGACGGCCGCTACAAGTGGCTAGCAATCAATATTATTTAAGCAAGCAGTTCCTTGGCGCCGTTGCCATTAAGCATGGGAAGAACCTCATTACGCTATCCGCGACGCACTCGGTGCGCCGGGCACAGGAAACCACCGCGTTCACGAGTATTTTTTCGGATAGCTTATCAGCGCCTGTTGAAAGCACTGTCAAACAATACGGCCTGAACGCACAGTGGAATATCACTGTGTCAACGCGGGATACAGTCAATATGGGCGTGGGTGTGTCGCGAAGTCTGTTTCCCGACCTCGGCCGGACTGACGATCAGCGCGACATCAAGCTGGGCATGACGCGCAAGCTGGAGAAGAAGCTTACCGGATCGGCGGATTTCCGCCACACACTGCATAATTCTACTGCCAGTCAGAGCGACTATACCGAGAACGTCCTATCCGGCAGACTGATGTGGACGTTCTAGGCAGGTAAGAAGCCGACAAGCAGAAACCAACTAAAAACTACCCCTATGTATGAATCATTCTACGGCCTGAACGCCAAGCCGTTCCAGCTTAGTCCCGACCCCCGCTTTTTCTATGGCAGCAAAGGCCACAAGCGCGCGGCTGCCTATCTGGATTATGGGCTATCACTCGGCGAGGGGTTTATTGTGATTACCGGCGACGTGGGCGCGGGCAAAACCACCTTGGTACGCAGCATGCTGAAAAAGCTGGAATCCGAGAATGTGGTTGCTGCGCAGTTGGTGAGTACCCAGTTGGATGCCGAAGATACCTTGCGCATGGTCGGCGCTTCATTTGGCCTGGAGTGTGAGGGCATCAGCAAGTCTTCTTTGCTTAAGAAAATAGAAGGTTTCTTGCAAGCTTCCCAGCGCCAGGGAAAACGTGCGCTGCTACTGGTCGATGAAGCCCAAAATCTCAGTCTGCGTGCGGTGGAAGAGCTGCGCATGCTATCCAATTTCCAGTCTGGCGATAAGCCACTGCTGCAAAGCTTTCTGCTGGGGCAGCCGGAGTTCCGTAAGACCTTGCAAAGCGAGGATATGCAACAACTTCGCCAGCGCGTGATCGCTTCCTATCACCTCGGGCCGATGGAAGCGGGCGAGACGCGCGCATATATAGAACACCGCTTGAAAACTGCTGGTTGGCAGGCCGACCCTGCCTTTGACGATGATGCGTTCGAGGCCATCTTCATGTTCACCGGCGGCATCCCGCGCCGCATCAATACCCTAAGCGACCGTTTGTTGCTGTATGGTTTTCTGGAAGAGAAGCACCGGCTGACAGGGCAGGATGTACGTGAAGTTATCAGCGACCTGCAACTGGAGGTGACGGGTATAAACGAGCCGCAAACCGCGCCGAAACCAAGTGGTCAGGTCGCTTCCACAGCGCAGGCAACAGATAGTTCACGACTGGAACTGAAGGTAGATCAAATGGAAAAATCGATCAACCGGCTGTTGCCGTTGGTACGCAAGATTCTGTTCCTGGTAGACGAAAAGAATCAGCAGAGGACCGAGTAATGGCGGGTAGCATTCTGTGCGTAGTGGGTGCTCGCCCCAACTTTATGAAAATTGCCCCGGTGATGGCGGCGCTCAATGCAGGCTCGAATCCACTGGGGGCAAGGTTGTTGCATACCGGCCAACACTACGACGAAGCGATGAATAACCAGTTTTTCGAGGAATTGGGTATCCCCCGTCCTGATGTGAATCTGGAAGTGGGCTCTGGCAGCCACGCGCTACAAACAGCAGAAATCATGCGCCGGTTTGAACCTGTGCTGGAGGTGGAACAGCCGGCCTGCGTGCTGGTGGTGGGGGATGTGAATTCCACGATTGCTTGCGCGCTGGTTGCCTCTAAGCGGGGTATCCCGGTGGTGCATGTTGAAGCGGGGTTGCGCAGCTATGATCGTGGCATGCCGGAAGAAATAAATCGTGTGCTGACCGACCAGATTTCCGATTTGCTTTTTACTACCGAACGCACGGCTTTGGCCAATTTGCGCAAGGAAGGCATCGCCGAAGAGCGGGTGCATTTCGTCGGCAATGTGATGATTGATACCCTGCACATGAATCTTGGACGTGCCGTACCTGCGGCACAGACCTTTGCTTCAGCAGGCGCGTCTGCAGCGTTCACTAAAAGAGCGGAGCAAGGCTACACGGTGTTGACCATGCATCGCCCATCTAACGTAGATGATCGCGCTATTCTGAGTGGCCTGCTTGAGACGGTACGTACCATTAGCCGCAAGCTGCCGGTGGTGTTCCCGCTGCACCCACGTACGCGCGGACGTATAGAGGCTTTCGGCCTGATGCCGCTGCTGGATTCGCCGGACATCCTTCTCTTGCCACCACTCGGCTATTTGCAAATGCTCGGACTCATGAAAGCAGCGCGCCTGGTATTGACTGACTCGGGGGGCATTCAGGAAGAAACTACTGCCCTGGGTGTGCCTTGCATTACCTTGCGCAACAACACTGAACGCCCGATTACTGCGGAAGAAGGAACCAACATCGTAGTTGGTCAAGACGCTGAGAAAATCCTGGCGGTGTTTGAAGACGTGCTTGCCACCGGCGGTAAATCTGGCCGCGTGCCGGAATATTGGGACGGCAAAGCGTCGCAGCGGATTGCTGCCGTGCTGCGCGACTGGCTCAGCCTGAACGCCGCACGCTCGGTGGCGTAACCGGGCGCTATGGCGACCCACCCAGTTATGCGAAATGCATTTACCGTCGATGTGGAAGATTATTTTCAGGTCTCTGCCCTGGCGCCCTACATCCCGCGCCATCAATGGGACACCATCCCCTGCCGCGTGGAACGCAACGTGGAGCGCATGCTTGATCTGTTGAGCGAGCAAGGCGCACACGCCACCTTTTTTACCTTGGGCTGGATCGCAGAGCGGTATCCAGCGCTGGTTCGGCGCATTGTCGAACAGGGCCACGAACTAGCCAGTCATGGCTATGCTCATTTACGTGCCAGCGAGCAAACTAGAGATAATTTTCGGGACGACATTTCGCGCAGCAAAAAACTGCTGGAAGACATCAGCGGCGTAATCGTCAGAGGTTATCGTGCGCCCAGTTTCTCCATCGGTGCGGATAATCTGTGGGCGTTGGATTTGCTGCATGAGGAAGGCTACTGTTACAGCTCCAGCATTTATCCAATTCAGCATGACCACTATGGCATGCCCGAAGCGCCGCGCTTTGCTTTCCATCCGCGCGGGGAGAATGGTTTGCTGGAATTGCCAGTAACCACTGTCAACGTATTCGGACGCAATCTGCCCGCTGGCGGCGGCGGCTATTTCCGCATGTTGCCGTATCCGATGTCGCGCTGGTGTGTGCAGCGCGTTAATCAACAAGACAGCCAGTCATGCATCTTCTATTGCCACCCATGGGAAATTGATCCTGGGCAACCACGCCAGCCTGATCTCAACCTGAAAACGCGATTCCGCCACTACGTTAACCTTTCGCGCATGGAGGGAAAAATTAGTGCGCTGCTGCGTGATTTCCAGTGGGATCGCATGGACCGGGTATTCCTGGAGCACCTAAGGTGAATGCGCCAGAGTTAGTCATGCCTGTGGTACGCGAGCTGGGCGAGTCAGACCATGCGCGCTGGGACGCTTTTGTGCAAGCCTGCCCAGAGGCAACTTTTTTTCACCGCGCCGGCTGGCAGACCGTTATTCAGCGTGCCTTTGGCCATCGCACTTATTTTCTCTATGCAGAAAATAACGGTGTGATTCAGGGCGTGTTGCCGCTGGCTGAAGTCAAAAGCCGTCTGTTCGGCCATTCGCTCTCGTCGCTGCCGTTTGGTGTGTATGGAGGCATCGCGGCCAGTACCGAAGAAGCGCGCACAGTGCTCGATCAAGCGGCGCAAGCTTTAGCCGCCAAACTGGATGTTGAATACCTCGAGTACCGTAATCTGGCGCCTTTTCATACCGACTGGCCGAGCAAGGATTTGTACGTTACTTTCCGCAAGGCGATTGATCCTGATCTGGAACAGAACATGAACAATATCCCGCGCAAGCAGCGAGCCATGGTGCGCAAGGGTATCAAGCAAGGACTAGTGAGCGAGATTGATCAAGGTATCGATCGTTTTTTCGCGGTGTTTGCCGACAATGTTCACCGGCACGGTACACCGGCATTACCCAAAAAATATTTCGCACTGCTGCGTGAAGTGTTCGGTGCGGATTGCGAAGTGCTTACAGTCACCAAAGATGGGCAAGTGCTAAGCAGTGTGCTGACCTTTTATTTCCGTGACGAAGTGTTGCCCTACTATGCGGGTGATTATTTAGCGGCGCGGGATTATGCCGCGAATGATTTTAAATATTGGGAACTCATGCGGCGCGCCTGCGAGCGCGGCTACAAGTTGTTCGACTATGGTCGCAGCAAGCTGGGAACTGGCCCCTACCACTTCAAGAAAAACTGGGGCTTTGAGCCGCAGCCGCTGCATTACGAATACCAGTTGTACCGCGCCAAGCAAGTGCCTGACCAGAATCCGCTCAATCCAAAGTACCAACTTTTTATCCGCATGTGGCAACGCTTGCCGTTACCCGTCGCCAATTTTATTGGGCCGCACATCGTTAAAAGCCTAGGTTAATGCGATGCAGGATTTGCTTTATCTGGTTCATCGCATTCCTTACCCGCCGAACAAGGGCGACAAAATTCGTTCCTACCATTTGCTGCGGCATTTGAGCAAAACTTACCGCGTTCATCTCGGCGCGTTCGTCGATGATTCTTCCGATATGCAGTATGCCGAAGCAGTGCGCACCATGTGTACTACAACTTGCCTTATCGAATTAAACCCACGCACTGCGCGCTTGCGAAGTTTGTCCGGGCTGCTTACTGGAAAACCACTTACGCTTTCTTACTATGCCAACGCTGAATTGCGTCAGTGGGTAGAAAAAACGCTGCATGATTTTCCCATCAAAACTGCTGTCATATTTTCCTCAGCCATGGCGCAATATGTTGAGGGCAAGCCCCAGCTTAAATGCATCGCAGATTTCGTCGATGTGGATTCAGATAAGTGGCGTCAATACGCGCCCACCAAGCCCTGGCCGCTTTCCTGGATTTATGCGCGCGAGGCGAAAACCATGTTGGCTTACGAGCGCAAGGTGGCCGCTGAACTGAGCGCCAGCTTATTTGTGACGGAAGAAGAAGCGAAATTGTTTCGTCAGCTTGCGCCGGAAAGCGCGGCGAAAATCGGCTGGTTCAACAACGGCGTGGACTTCGATTTTTTTTCGCCAACGCGCACTTACCCCAATCCCTATTCACCGGATGAACTGCCATTGGTGTTCACCGGTGCAATGGACTATTGGCCTAATATCGACGCAGTCGTGTGGTTTGCGCATGAAATTTTTCCGGCGGTGTATGCCCGTTTCCCGCAAGCATGTTTCTATATTGTGGGTGGCCGTCCCACGCCATCCGTGCAGCAATTAGCGCAAATTCCCGGCGTGAAAGTCACAGACCGGGTGCCCGATGTACGCGGCTATTTGGCGCACGCCAAAATGGCGGTGGCCCCGCTGCGCATTGCACGCGGCCTGCAGAACAAGGTGCTGGAAGCAATGGCTATGGCCAAGCCAGTGGTGGCGTCTCGACAAGCGGCGGAAGGGATTTGTGCGGAGGCGGGTAAGGATTTGATTGTCGCTTCCGATGCTGTGGCATTCCAGGATGCCATTGCCAGTTTGCTGGTGGGTGGAACGCAGCAGATGGGAGAAGCTGCACGCAGCCGCATCATGGCCGATTATGATTGGCAAAATACGTTGAGCAAGCTCGATGTGCTGTTGGATTAGAACACGCTTCTTTTGAATTTGTATTCCTGATAGCTGAACACCATCCCATCCTGGGTAATCTGCTCCAACTTTAGTCCAGCGCTAACTTCCTGACCTTCCTTCATCATCCTGCCGTTGATGCTGACCATGCGCTCTATCGGCTTGGCCGAATACAGATGAACGGAAAAACTCATTTCGGGAATATTGCGCCGCACATCAGCTGGCAAATCGGTGAAATTAACTATAGTGGGTTCTTTCACAGCGGGCGGTTGCGGGGCTGCAGGCGCGTGAGCGATGTTATCTGCTGCAACTGACTGAGGCGGTGCGGCTGGCAATTTATGCGCTGGCGCGGGGGAATGTGGTGCCGCCGCTGGCATTTTAGGCGGCAAGACGGCGGGGCGAGTTAAAGCGACATTGCTGTCATTGGCTGGCTGAATGACAATGTTCTTGTCCTCTTTCCACGGATGTAACCAGGCCAGGAGGACAGCGGCGTTGACAAGCAAGGTCGCTACCACTGCATAAGGCCACCAGCGGCGCGTGTGTGGCGCAAGCGCTGCACGCTGATGCACTGATTGCAAATCCGGCGTGCGGCCTCGGCTGCGTTCCTGCTCAGATTTTTTCAGGGCATCCAGAATATAAGACATGGCTAGTTCTGCGCGGTGCTGTGCAGCAAAGGCACACCGCCTGCGGTAACATTTTCCAGGCAGATCCAAGTGGAGGTTCCAACTTCACCATCCGGTTGCAGCCCGACGCTTAACTGGAAGCGTTTTACTTCCTTAACCATCGCGTCGTCATAGAGCGGAGCGCCGGCGTGGAGCGGGCGGTGAAAATATTGGGCCAACAATTTGTCGAGCCAAGCTACGGCAGGCTGGCGGCTACCGGGGCGCAGGCTGCTCTGGTAGCCGGGCGGTAGCCGCCACAGCAGGGTGAAGTCGCCGCGCCAGGCCAACGCCAATGTTTCCATGGCTACTGTGCGCGTTTCCGTGCCGAGCAATAGTGTGGCGGAGTGATCGTCCAGCTTGGTCAGCGCTGCGAAATAGGGGCGTCCTTCTGCATTGTAAAGTTTGACCACCGCCGGTCGATTGAGCCGGCGCAAGGCGTCGAGGCCACTGCGATCTGCAAAGCAGCGAAGTTGCCGGGCCTCAGCCAGCACGCAGGGCGCATTGCTCTCCGATTCTGGCCAATCAGCACCCCATAAGCGGAACACGGCCTGGAATGCCCGCGCTTCACTTTGTTCTATGGGTTGATCAGACGGCCACGCAATGCTGGCCAATGGGGTTGATGGTTGCGCTGGTTTGGACGGATAGGTTTTCGCTGCCGGCAAGTGGGTGGATTTTGCGGGTACCGTCCCTTGCGAGGAGTAAAAAAAATAGGTGCCTGCTCCAGCAAGGCCGAGTAGGAGAAGCCCTGTCAGCCATTTGGCCAAGCGCATCGTTCTTGCTGATTTGCCCTCACCGAACACCTCAGTTGCTGCTTTGGCGAGTGTCTTGCGGTCGATTTTTGTTTTGCCCTGAACATAGGCGCCAAGCAAGGCACGGTCGGCGAGTACGTTGATCAGGCGCGGAATGCCGCCGCTCAACTGATATAAGCGGTTGAGCGCGCTACGTGGCAGCAGCTCGCCGCGACACCCGGCCACCGCAATCCGGTGATTAACGTAGGCTTCGGTTTCTTCTCGCGATAATGCGTCGAGATGGTAACGGGCGATGATGCGTTGCGCCAGTTGACGCAGCTCGGTGCGCGCCAGCATATCGCGCAATTCCGGCTGCCCCAGCAGAATGATCTGCAATAACTTGCGCTGATTGGTTTCAAGGTTGGTCAGCAGGCGCATTTGCTCCAGCACGTCGCTGGACAGGTTTTGCGCCTCGTCGATAATGAGCACAGTCTTTCGCCCCTTAGCATGCGCATCGAGCAGGAAAGCGTTGATCAGGTCGGTGAAGATTTTGACGCTGTCGGTACCGGGCGGGTAGCTGATGCCGAATTCATCACACACAGTTGACAACAATTCCGGCACGGTGAGTTTGGGGTTGAGAATGAATGCGACATCGCAGTGTTCCGGTAACTGTTCCAGCAGGCAACGGCATACAGTGGTTTTTCCGGTACCGACTTCGCCCGTTAATAGCACGAACCCCCCGTCACTTTCCACACCATATAGCAGGTGGGCAAGCGCGTCCCGGTGACGCTCGCTCATGTAGAGATAACGTGGATCTGGCGCGATGGAGAAGGGATGTTCGGAAAAGCCGAAATGGGCGTTATACATGCCTGTAGCAAGGTGGGAAGAAAGAACTAATCCGCAATCTTGAAGCAGTTTCTACCGGCCTGCTTGGCATCGTAGAGCGCCTTGTCAGCGCGGATGATGAGGGCATGACCATTTTCATCCGCTTTCAACTGGGAAATCCCACCGCTAAACGTGGCATCAACTTTTTTCCCTTCGTAAACCATGGGGGATTTCTGCACAACTTGCTTCAGACGATCCACTACATAATTTGCACCGTTGATATCGGAATCGGGAAGAATGAGCAGGAACTCTTCGCCACCGTAACGCACCAGAACATCAGCTTCGCGCAGAACGGACTTGATCACGGTGGTCAAATGGACCAGCATTGCATCACCTGCATCATGCCCGTATTTGTCGTTAATACGCTTGAAATGATCGACATCGATCATCACCACGCTAAGGGAGTTTTTATACCGCTTGGCGCGTGCAATTTCCCGGGCGAGCGTCATGTCCATGCCGCGCCGGTTTTGCGCGCCAGTTAGCATATCTTCCTGCAGCCATTGGCGCGTTTCCTGCATTTCCTCCTTGATATGCTCCATGGTGAGGCGCGAGGCGATGATGTCTTCATGGCTATCTTCGACGCGGTTTTGGAGGGCGCTGGTCACGGTAATGACTGAGCTGAGAAGCTGCTGGATATGCGCTTTTTCCTCGGCGGCAGACAGATCGTCGAGCGACTGCTTTATTGCCTGGTTACCGCTTTGCAGGTTAAAGGCAAGATCCCCGGTTTTTTCCGATACACCGATCAATATTTCCTTGATCATTCTCAGTAAGTCCAGGGAGCGTTTACTGCCCCCTTTATCCTGTGGCGGTTCGACACCGGAAATTTCGTAGTAAAGCTTGGTGAAATTTTCTGGCGTAGGCGGCAGTTCTTTTTCTGCCAATTTATATAACGCTGCCCGCGCAACGTCTGCGGGCGATTGGGAGTTGTCGCTGGATTTGGGGGGTATGCGTGTCATAGGGAAAGTATATTACTACAAGCTACGCAGGTGGTCGATTCTGCCCCGTGCTAAAATTACCGGCTTGCCCCCGGTATGTGCCGGGGGCGGTAATTTTTTAGTTGCGCTGATTTCTACTATGCACATCCATATTCTCGGTATTTGCGGTACTTTCATGGGCGGTATCGCTGTCCTCGCCAAGCAGGCAGGACATGCCGTGACAGGTTGCGACGCCAATGTTTATCCGCCCATGAGTACCCAGCTGGAAGCGCAGGGTATCCGTCTGGTTGAAGGCTTCGATCCAGCGCAGATTGGGCTAAATCCCGATGTGTTTGTAATCGGCAACGTGGTGTCACGCGGCAATCCGTTGATGGAGGAAATCCTCAATCGCGGCTTGCCCTATATTTCGGGCCCGCAGTGGCTGGCAGAGAATGTCCTGCAAGGTAAATGGGTGCTGGGCGTAGCAGGCACTCACGGCAAGACCACCACCTCCTCCATGCTGGCCTGGTTGCTGGAACATGGCGGCCTCAATCCCGGTTTTTTGATTGGCGGCGTGCCGCAGAATTTTGGGGTATCAGCGCGGCTGACGGATTCGCCATTTTTCGTGGTTGAGGCGGACGAATACGACACGGCGTTTTTCGATAAGCGTTCCAAGTTTGTTCATTACCATCCGCGCACAGCCATTTTGAATAACCTCGAATTTGATCATGCGGATATTTTTCCTGACCTTGCGTCCATCGAAACGCAGTTCCACCATTTAGTGCGTACTGTGCCGGGAAATGGCTTGGTGTTGGCCCATGGCCAGGAGGAAAGTGTGAAGCGGGTTTTGGCGCGCGGCTGCTGGACGTCGGTGGAATTGTTGTCCAGTGCTGATGGCTGGGACGCAGGCGAACAAACCGCCGATGGCGAATTTGATGTGTTCCTGAAAGGTGAAAAACAGGGCACGGTGCGTTGGGGGCTGCTCGGCGCGCATAACCGGCACAATGCGCTGGCTGCACTGGGCGCGGCACGTCACGCCGGGGTGCCGGTGGGCATGGGCATTGAGGGGCTGGGTGAATTCGTCAACGTGAAACGCCGCATGGAAATCCGGGGTGTGGTGAACGAAGTGACGGTGTATGACGATTTCGCGCACCACCCGACGGCTATCGCCACTACCCTCGAAGGGTTGCGCGCCAAGGCCGGTCAAACGCGCATTCTTGCCGTGCTGGAACCGCGTTCCAACACCATGCGCTTGGGGGTAATGAAAGACCAGCTTGCTGATAGTCTGCTGTCTGCTGATGTGGTGTTTTGCTATGCTGCGCCGAACCTGGGTTGGGATGCTGCAGACGCGTTGCAATCCCTGGGGAGTAAGGCGGAAATTCACCACGACATCGACAGTCTGGTGGCGGCGATTGCCAGCGCTGCCAAGCCCGGTGACCACGTCCTGGTCATGAGTAACGGCGGTTTTGGTGGCATCCACGAAAAGCTGCTCGCCGCTCTTGCTTAAGTAGCAACTAACCCTAACTTAACCACTAGAAATCGCGGAGGTCATTGTCCTCTACGGTAAGTGATTTTTTGAATTGATATTGCTTAAATGAATGTATTTTACGAAGAAGATGGCGGCTTTAAAGTCGGCTCCATTCTTGCAGACAACACCGCCTCGTTGCAGGTTGAGGCGCCGCACGGGAAACGCAGCAAGATCAAGGCAGCCAATGTGCTGCTGCGCTTTGCCGAGCCGCCACTAGGCGAATTTATGGAACGCGCCCAGCGGGCTGCGGACGATATCGACCTGGATTTTCTATGGGAATGCTGCGGCTCAGACGAGTTCGCTTTTGAGCCGCTAGGCAGTGATTATTTTGGCCATGCGCTCAATCCAGTTGAAGCAGCTGGTCTGTTGATCAAGTTGCACAGCGCGCCCATGTATTTTTACAAGAAAGGCAGAGGACATTACAAGGCTGCGCCGGAAGAAGCGCTCAAAGCCGCGCTTGCCAGTGTCGATCGCAAGAAGCGCGAAGCGGAACAAACGGCGCGCTGGGTGGAGGAATTGACCAGCTTCAAGATGCCGGAAGATTTGATGCCGCACCTTGACGCGCTGCTGTACAAGCCCGACCGCAACACGTTGGAATGCAAGACGCTGGAACAGGCATGCAAGGAAACCGGTTTGTCTGCGCCGAGTCTGCTGGAAAAATGCGGCGCCCTGGCTTCCAGCCAGGATTATCACTTCGGCGCATTTGTGTTCGAGAATTTTCCGCGTGGCATTGGTTTCGGAGAGGTTGCGCCTATTCCCGATCCGGGCGAATTGCCGGAAAGCGATGCTGTGGCGTTCAGCATTGACGATGCGGCCACCACTGAAATTGACGACGCATTTTCCGTGCGGAAAATGACCAACGGGAATTACCGCATCGGCATTCACATTGCGGCGCCGGCATTGTCCATCGAGCCCGGTTCCTCGCTGGACGAGCTTGCTGCGCAACGCCTTTCCACGGTGTACATGCCAGGCGGCAAGATCACCATGCTGCCTGATTCGGTGGTTGAACACTTTACCTTGGCCGAAGAGCGCATGTGCCCGGCTGTTTCGATGTATCTCGAAGTGACGCCGAACTTCGAAGTCGAGACAATGCATAGCCGTGTCGATCGTGTGCACATTGCCGCTAATCTGCGTCACGATACGCTGGAACAGGTATTTAACGAGGCCACCTTGTCCCAGGGCGGGCCGGATTATCCCTACAAAGTCGAGCTGGGCATACTGTGGCAATTGTCGCACCGGCTGGAAGCGCTGCGCGGCAAACAGGATGACGGCAGAATGCAACCGCTGGACTACAATTTTTTGGTGGAGAACGACCGGGTTTCCATCACTGAGCGTCCGCGCGGCTCCCCCATCGACAAAGTAGTGTCCGAGCTGATGATTTATGTCAACAGCCAGTGGGGGAAATTATTGGCGGATGCCAATGTGCCGGGATTATATCGTTGCCAGTCGAACGGCAAAGTGCGCATGAGCACAACGCCCGCGCCGCACCAGGGTTTGGGCGTGGCGCAATATGCCTGGTCAAGTTCGCCGCTGCGCCGCTATGTCGATCTGGTTAACCAGCGCCAGATTGCTGCGGTGATACGCGGTGAGGCCGCGCCCTATGCGCAAGGCAGTGACGCGCTGTTGATCGCCATGCGTGATTTCGAACTGGCTTCCGAGGCGTACAACACCTTCCAGCGCAATATGGAACGCTACTGGAGTCTGCGTTATCTGTTGCAGGAAAAATTGGAGCTCGTGACTGCCACGGTGCTGAGAGAAAATTTGGTCAAGCTCGATGGCGTACCGCTGGTGAATCGCGTGCCTTCGTTACCCGATTTGAATGCTGGCGGCCGTGTGGAACTGGCGCTAACGGGCGTGGACTTGATCGATTTGAGTTTTGGGTTGCAGTTTACGCGCAAGCTCGATGAGGCGGAAATGTGACAAGGGCGACCCCCTTGCTTACAATGCGTCTCACTATGAGGCGATTCTTTTTTTCATGAAATTTTCTGTATCTTCGTTCCGCTCCTTACCCGGGCTGGATTATTTCGATCGTCTCGCACTCTCCTTATTTTTCTCTGCCGCGCTGCACCTGTTTATTATTTTTGGACTGCATTTTGTCCCTGATTTCAAAATTCAGAATAATGCGTCCATGCAACTGGATGTGGTGCTGGTCAACAGCAAATCCGCTTCGCGCCCACAGCACGCCGATGTCCTGGCCCAGGCGAATCTGGATGGCGGTGGCAACACCGACGAAGACCGCCGTGCCAAAAGTCCTCTTCCATCGACGCAGAGAGATACCCCTGATGCGGATGCGGAGGAAGTCACTGCCCGTATCAAACACATGGAGGAACAGGCGCAACGCTTGATAACCCGGCTGAAATCAAAGCAGGCAGTGTCGCAAAGCGAGACAGCACCGGTAGATCCAAAAGAACAGAAAGTTGCCCCGGATACCATGGATCTAGCACAACGCAGCGTGCAGATGGCGCATTTGGAAGCACAGATATCGCGCGAATGGGATGCATACCAAAAGCGCCCGCGCCGCATGTTTATTGGTGCCCGGGCGAAGGAATACAGCTTGGCACGGTATGAAGAGGACTGGCGTCAGAAAATTGAGCGGGTGGGGAATTTGAATTACCCGGAAGCGGCCAAGCAAAAAATGCATGGCACCTTACGACTTACTGTGAGCATCAAGGCAGATGGCAGTCTGGAAAGTGTGGAAATCAACCGCGGCTCAGGATATAAAGTACTCGATGCGGCGGCAATACGCACCGTCGAACTTGCCGCACCATTTTCACCGCTTCCCCCGGAAGTGCGCAAGACGGTTGATATCCTCAGTATCACACGCACATGGAATTATACCCGCGCCGATCAATTGGCGACCGGTGGCGAATAGCCAATACTAACTCGTGTCGTTCATTGAGAATGATAGCCGAGCCGATTACAATGAAAGCATGGAAAACGTCAATCTAACCGATCACTTCTTGATCGCCATGCCTAACATGGCCGATCCGCATTTTGCCAAGACGCTTACCTACGTCTGCGAACACAACGATCAAGGTGCGTTGGGTGTGGTGGTGAACCGGCCTATTGATATGACCGTGCAGGCGCTGTTTGCGCAAGTGGACATTGAGTTGCTACCCAAAGAGTTGGGCAATCAGTGGGTATATTTCGGTGGTCCGGTGCAGATGGATCGCGGTTTCGTACTGCATCAGCCGGTGGGCGAATGGCAGTCTACCTTGGCGGTTAACAGCGCACTGGGCTTGACTACCTCGAAGGATATTCTGGAAGCAGTGGGGCAGGGCGAAGGCCCCCCCAAAATTCTGATTACCCTGGGGTATGCGGGGTGGGCGCCAGGGCAGCTCGAATATGAATTGGCGCAGAATGCCTGGCTAACCGTGCCTGCCTCTTCCCAGGTGATTTTTGATTTGCCCCATGAGGAACGTCTAGCTGCAGCGATGGAAATGTTGGGCATTGATTTTGCTTCCTTGTCTGAGGAAGCGGGGCATGCATAGGGTAGTTTCGAGTTGCGCGTTACGGGTTACGGGTTGGATGGTTTGACGCGAAACCCGAAACCCGAAACTCGTAACCCCAGCCGTGGGACTGTGCTGGGATTCGATTTCGGTCTGAAGCGTATTGGTGTGGCGGTAGGGGAAATCGAACTGGGTACGACACACCCGCTGGCAACCATCGCGGATGAGGTCAATGATAAGCGCTTCGCCGCTATTGCAGCCTTGATCGAAGAATGGAAACCGGTGTTGCTGGTAGTGGGTGTGCCGGCTCACCAGGATGGCGGCGAGCATGCGCTGGCGGATACCTGCCGCCGTTTTGCGCGGCGCCTGGGAGGCCGCTTCGAGCTGCCGGTTGTGTTGGTGGACGAGCAATACACGTCTGCCTCGGCCAGCTCTGCGCTAGCAGAAGCTGGCGTTACCGGGCGCAAGCAGAAAACTGTGCTTGACCAGGTGGCGGCGCAGGAAATTTTGCAAACTTATTTAAGACAGTTTCTAGCAGACCGGCAAAAAATATGACTGATCAAACAACCTTACCCGATGCGGAACAGCTGGCACAGCAGCTGATTGAGCAATTGCGTCCGCACATCACCGCTAATAGCGCTTTTGTCGGCATTCATACCGGCGGTGCCTGGCTTGCGCATAAATTGCACGCCGCGCTTGGCACGGGCGTTCCGCTGGGCACCTTGGATATTTCCTTTTATCGGGACGATTTCGGCACCATGGGGCTGCACCCGGAAGTTAAACCATCTGTCATTACCTTCGAAGTGGAAGATCGCGACATCATTCTGGTAGACGATGTGCTGTATAGCGGACGCACGGTGCGTGCCGCCATGAATGAACTGTTCGATTTCGGTCGGCCAGCCAGTATTAAATTGGTCGTGCTGGTTGATCGGGGAGGGCGTGAATTGCCTATCTGCGCCGATTTCTGTGGTGCCAAGGTGGAACTTGCAGACAATCAGAGTATCCAGATAGGGATTGAAGACGACGGCAAGCTTTCCATGAGTCTGCACACGTGGGAGGAAATTGAAGGCGATTAATTATTAGGTGCTAATTCTGGTAGAATTGGCGCGCATTTGAGGAGAACACGCTGAACAACCCGCAGCTCAACAAACACGGTGAACTGCAGCACCTGCTCACAATCGAGGGGCTGTCCGCCAATATCCTCCGGCATATTCTCGATACTGCCGAATCCTTTGTTTCCCTGACTAACCGCGAAATCAAGAAAGTTCCCCTGCTGCGCGGCAAAGCAATTTTCAATCTGTTTTTCGAACCTAGCACCCGCACCCGCACCACTTTTGAAATCGCCGCCAAGCGCCTGTCAGCGGACGTGATCAACCTGAGCGTCGATAGCTCCTCGCAGTCCAAGGGCGAAACCCTGCTGGACACGGTGGACAACCTTGCCGCCATGCAGGCGGACATGTTCGTGGTGCGGCATGGCCAGTCCGGTGCGGCGCATTTGATTGCGCGCCATGTCGCACCGCACATCCACGTGGTGAATGCGGGCGACGGACGGCACGCGCATCCCACTCAGGGATTGCTCGATATGTTCACCATCCGCCGCTACAAAAAAGATTTTCACAACCTGCGCGTGGCCATCGTGGGTGATGTGTTGCATTCGCGGGTGGCACGCTCGCAGATCCATGCGCTGACTACTCTGGGTGTACCGGAAGTGCGTGTGGTCGCGCCCAAGACGCTGCTGCCTACCGGCGTGGAGCAGATGGGCGTGCATGTATACCACGACATGGAGCACGGCCTGAAAGATGTGGACGTGGTGATCATGTTGCGCTTGCAGAACGAGCGCATGCGCGGCGCGATGCTGCCTTCATCGCAGGAATACTTCAAATACTACGGCCTGACTCAAGATAAATTGGCATATGCCAAACATGACGCCATCGTAATGCATCCCGGGCCGATGAATCGCGGGGTCGAGATTGACTCTAGCGTGGCAGACGGCAACCAGTCGGTCATCTTGCCACAGGTCACTTTTGGCATCGCAGTGCGCATGGCGGTGATGAGTATTCTCGCTGGTACCGTGGGGGATGCGCGATGAAAATTCACATCAAGAACGGCCACCTGATCGACCCCAAGAATGGTATCGACGCGAAACAAGATGTATTTATCGCAGCCGGAAAAGTGCTGGCAATCGGCAAGACACCGCAGGATTTTCACGCCAACCGTGTGATCGACGCCAGCGGCAAGATAGTCTGCCCCGGTCTGATCGACCTCTCCGCGCGCCTGCGCGAGCCGGGCTTCGAATATAAAGCCACGCTGGAATCGGAAATGCAGGCCGCCGTCGCGGGTGGCGTTACCAGTTTGGTTTGTCCGCCGGACACCGAACCGCCGCTAGACGAACCGGGCCTGGTGGAAATGCTCAAGCATCGCGCCAAAAGCCTGAATCAGGCGCGCGTATTCCCCTTGGGTGCGCTCACCCAGGGATTGCAAGGCGAACGCTTGACCGAAATGGCCGAGCTGCATGACGCAGGGTGCATCGCGTTTTCCCACGCGGATACCCCGCTACTCGACAATCTGGTGTTGATGCGCGCCATGGAATACGCCGCCACTTTCAATTTTGTTGTCTGGCTACGGCCGCAGGATGCCTACCTTGCCAAGGGCGGTGTCGCGCATGACGGTGAAGTGGCAAGCCGCCTGGGCTTGCCCGCGATCCCTGCTTGCGCCGAAACCATTGCCCTGTCCACCATGCTGCAGCTTGCCCGCAAGACCGGCGCGAAGCTGCATATCTGCCGACTTTCCAGCCGCAATGCGGTAGAAATGGTGAGCGCCGCCAAACGCGAAGGACTAGCGGTGACCTGCGATGTCGCGGTGAATCACCTGCATCTCAGCGACATGGACATCGGTTATTTCGATGCCAATTTCCATCTAGTGCCGCCGCTGCGCTCGCTGCGCGACCGCGATGCGTTAGGCGCGGCGCTGAAGGCGGGCGTGATTGATGCCGTGTGTTCCGACCACACGCCGGTGGACGATGACGCCAAGCTGCTGCCCTTCGCCGAAGCGGAAGCTGGCGCCACCGGCCTGGAATTACTGTTGCCGCTTACCCTCAAGTGGGCCAAAAATTCCAAGACTTCGCTGCCGGATGCAATCGCCAAAATCACCGTCGAACCGGCACGCATCCTCGGCATCGCCAACGGCCATCTCTCTCCCGGCCACGCCGCCGACCTGTGCATCTTCGACCCCGAACAAACCTGGCGCGTCGAACCCAAAGCGCTGAAGAGCCAGGGCAAGAACACGCCGTTCAATGGCATGGAACTGCAAGGCAAGGTGTGTTGCACCTTGGTCGAGGGGCATGTCGTGTACGAGAACGGGCACTTCGCCAAGCACGGGTAGGTTTTTCTGCTGGCCGGATTTACCGGGATGCTTACGCTTGTCATGAGCGATAGCGGGGCGTATAGTCCTGTCTTACCAAGTCTTACCAATCAGAGGTTCCAAATGGAAACAACCCGGCTATCCAGCAAGGGGCAGGTAATCCTTCCCAAGTCGGTGCGGGAATCGCATCACTGGGAGCCCGGCACCGAATTTGTGGTCGAGGACACACCCGATGGCGTGCTGCTCCGTCCCGCTAAGTCTTTCAAACCCACGCGCCTGGAAGACGTGATCGGCTGCACTGGCTACAAAGGGCCGGCGAAAACGCTGGAAGAAATGGAAGAAGCCATAGCAAAGGGTGTCAAGAAACGCCATGCTCGCAGTTGATACCAACCTCGTCGTAAGGCTGCTCGCCAACGACGACGCGGCACAGACACGCCGCGCGGCAGCGCTATTTGCCAGCGAGCAGATTTTTATCTCGAAAACCGTGCTGCTTGAAGCGGAGTGGGTGTTGCGCTTTTCCTACGAACTGCCCCCGAAAGTCATTTTGCAAGCCTTACGCAATATCATCGGCTTGCCGAACGTCATGGTGGAACAGCAGAGTGAAATTGCTGAAGCGCTTGAAGGGTTCGAGCGAGGACTTGATTTTTCCGATGCGCTGCACCTCGCCGGTAGTCGCCGCGCGGGAAGATTCGCTACGTTCGATAAGAAGCTGATCAAGCGGGCGGAGAAGCTGACGGATATTGAATTGGTATTGGCTTAGGGGCCTATAGTTTTCGCGAGAAATGCTTCGAAGCTAGGCCGGGTATTGTAGTCTAAAAACCGTGATGTCAAGACCTGGTACCTGTGGTGCTTAAGACCTGGTACCTGTGGTGCTTGCAGAGTTTGGCGTCAGCAAGTACGCTCCTGCAGTGGGCGATGAAGTGAAAATTGCTATCCAGGTTGAAGCATCCAAAGATTAACCGCTGTTAAAGGAGAAGCGATATGTTGACACTCTATTATTCGCCCGGTGCCTGTTCCTTGTCTCCGCACATTGCCTTGTGCGAAGCCGGGCTCCCCGTTGAACTGGTCAAGGTCGATCTGAGCACCAAGCAGATGGATGGCGGCGGTGATTTTCGCACTATCAATCCCAAAGGCTATGTTCCTGCGTTGAAACTGGATGATGGCCAGATTCTCACCGAGGGTCCGGCAATTGTGCAGTACATTGCGGACCAGGTGGCTGAGAAGCGGCTGGTGCCGGCGCCTGGAACCATGGAGCGCTACCGCCTGGTGGAATGGATGAATTTTATTTCAACCGAACTGCACAAGGGGATAGCTCCCTTGTTCAACCCCAAAGCGCCGGAGGAATGGAAACTGCTGGTCAAGGAGCAACTTGCTGTGCGCTTGCAGTACGTGAGCGAGCAGCTGGGCGACAAGCCGTACCTGATGGGTTATATCTTCACAGTGGCTGATGGCTATCTGTTCACCGTGCTTGGCTGGGATAAATATGCCGGTTTCGATATTTCACACTGGCCCACGCTGGTCGCCTACCGGGAGCGCGTGGCAGCTCGACCCGCGGTACACCAGGCGCTGCTTGCAGAAGGTCTGATCAAGGGCTGATCCTGCTTTCATTCCGGCATGGTTTGAGGGTTTCAGAGGCTTGCGCCGTGCAACTGAAACAACTCGATCTCGAAACTGTGGTGGTGTACGTAGTCGCCCCTGCCATAGGTACCATGTCTTGACATCACGGTTTTGAAAAAATATGTCGGGTTAAATATTCTTTAAGCCGCCACCCACTTGTTGCACAGAAGCTAAGCCGCGTGGCGCGTTTCATAGCGCCGCACCAGGATATCCGCTGGTATA
>JBBRTU010000001.1:0-329926 GCA_038244115.1 Burkholderiales bacterium | reverse complement strand
GCTTGGCGGCCATAGCGTCTTGGACCCACCCCTTCCCATCTCGAACAGGGCCGTGAAACGAGACCGCGCCGATGATAGTGTGCATTACGCATGCGAAAGTAGGTCACCGCCAGGCTCCTTATGCAGTAAACAAAAACCCCGTCACTTAGGCGGGGTTTTTGCTTTTGGGCGCTTGCATTGCATACCGCTGCAATGGCGGTGCCTTATCTATTCCTGTAGAATTTATCCTCTTTCTGATTTCTCCTTGCACCATGCTCAACATCAAACGTTACGCGACTACACAAGCCGATTTCCGCGCTTCGCTCGAGCAATTATTGGCGTTCGAAGGCGCGCAAGACACGGCAATTGAAAATACGGTTGCGGATATTCTCAATGCCGTGAAGGCGCGGGGCGACGAGGCAGTACTCGAATATACGAGCCGTTTCGATAAGCTTGAAGCCGCTTCGCTTAAAGAGCTTGAACTTTCGCAAGCGCGCATGAAACAAGCACTGGATGGACTACCCGACGATCAGCGAACTGCACTGGAAGCTGCCGCAGCGCGCGTGCGTAGCTATCACGAGCGGCAAGTGCAGCAATCCTGGAGTTATACCGAAGCTGACGGCACGATGCTGGGGCAGCAGGTGACGCCGCTGGATCGTGTCGGTTTGTATGTGCCGGGCGGCAAGGCGGCTTATCCTTCATCGGTACTGATGAATGCAATTCCTGCCAAGGTGGCAGGCGTGGCTGAACTGGTCATGGTGGTGCCGACGCCCGGCGGGCATTTGAATGAGCTGGTGCTGGCTGCGGCTGCTGTGTGTGGCGTGGACCGCCTGTTTACGATTGGGGGCGCACAGGCCGTCGGCGCCTTGGCTTATGGCACTCAGACGGTTCCCCAAGTGGACAAAATCGTTGGCCCAGGTAATGCTTATGTGGCGGCTGCGAAACGGCGTGTATTCGGCGTGGTTGGCATCGATATGGTCGCCGGCCCTTCCGAGATTCTGGTTATTTGCGATGGTAAAACTGATCCTGATTGGATCGCGATGGATTTGTTTTCGCAAGCCGAGCACGACGAATTGGCGCAAGCAATTTTGCTTTCTCCCGATGCGGCTTTCCTTGATGCAGTGGCGGCAAGCATTGCAAGATTGCTCGAAGAGATGCCACGCAAAGCCATTATCCGCGCATCTCTGGAAGGGCGTGGCGCGCTGATTCATGTGAAGAACCTGGATGAAGCTGTGGAGATCGCTAACTACATTGCGCCCGAACACTTGGAGTTGTCGGTTGATGCTCCGGAAATCTGGGCCAAAAAAATCAAGCATGCCGGCGCCATTTTCATGGGACGTAATACCTGCGAGGCGATGGGCGACTACTGCGCGGGGCCGAATCATGTGCTGCCTACCTCGAGAACAGCACGATTTTCTTCGCCGCTGGGTGTTTACGATTTCCAGAAACGCACCAGCTTGATTCAGGTATCTGCAGCCGGTGCCGATCAACTCGGCAAAATTGCTGCAACCCTGGCGTATGGTGAGGGACTACAGGCTCATGCCCGTTCCGCTGAATTCCGCATTCGAAAATAGCAAGGTGCTGTGATGAGCCGCTATTGGAGCGAGATCGTACACGGCTTGACGCCTTATGTTCCAGGCGAGCAGCCGAAGCTGCCTAATCTGGTCAAGCTGAATACCAACGAGAATCCCTACGGCCCCAGCCCTCGCGCGTTGGACGTCTTGCGTGGTGAAGTTGCCGACTCGCTGAGGCTTTATCCGGATCCCAACAGCGACCGCCTCAAGCAAGCCGTTGCCGCTTTCTATAAGGTAACCATCGCGCAGGTATTTGTGGGCAACGGCTCCGACGAGGTGCTGGCGCATACTTTTCTGGCGCTGCTCAAGCATGACGCACCGATCTTGTTTCCCGATATCACCTACAGTTTCTATCCGGTGTATTGCGGGTTGTATGGCATTGCGCATGAGCAAATACCGCTGACCGAGTCATTCGAGATTCATGTCGACGACTATGTCCGGCCCAATGGCGGTATTATTTTCCCCAACCCCAACGCGCCAACAGGTTGTTTGCTTGCGCTGTCCGAGATTGAGCGCTTGCTGCAGATGAACACAGGATCGGTGGTGGTGGTCGATGAGGCTTATATCGATTTTGGTGGCGAGTCGGCTGTCGGTCTGGTGGATCGTTATCCTAATCTGCTGGTTATCCACACGCTTTCCAAATCCCGTTCACTTGCCGGGTTGCGCGCGGGTTACGCCATTGGTCATCCGGACTTGATCGAGGCGCTTAGCCGGGTGAAGGACAGTTTTAATTCATATCCGCTGGATCGCTTTGCCATCGCCGGTGCTGCTGCTGCAATCGAGGATCGCGCATATTTCGAGCAGACTTGCGCCAAGGTTGTTGCGACCCGTACCAGCTTGGTTGCAGACCTCGAATCACTAGGCTTCGAGGTGCTGCCTTCTGCGGCCAATTTCGTTTTTGCGCGTCATGGCAAGCGTGATGGTGCTGAGTTGGCAACCCGTTTGCGTGAACGCAGCATTATTGTGCGTCACTTCAAAAATCCAGCGCGCATTGCGCCGTTTCTGCGCATTACTGTCGGGACAGATGCGCAGTGTGATGCGCTGGTCACGGCGTTGAGGGAAATTCTAGGTTAGAATAGAAATATCTCAGTTCATTACCTTCGGCAAAATTCAAATGCGTACCGCTCAAGTTAAGCGCAACACCCTGGAAACCCAGATCAGCGTCAAGCTCAATCTGGATGGCAAAGGCGATTCCAAACTGGCTACCGGCGTGCCGTTTCTTGACCACATGCTGGATCAGGTAGCACGTCACGGCATGATGGATATCGAAGTTGTCGCCAAGGGTGACCTGCACATCGACGCACATCACACTGTTGAGGATATTGGCATAACGCTCGGCCAGGTTTTTGCCAAGGCGGTTGGCGATAAGAAGGGGATTTGTCGTTACGGGCATGCTTATGTACCGCTCGACGAGGCGCTTTCGCGCGTGGTGCTGGACTTGTCCGGCCGGCCCGGTCTGGTGTTCGAGGTGCCATTCACGCGCGCCATGGTGGGCGAGTTCGATATCGATCTGATCAAGGAATTCTTCCAGGGCTTCGCCAATCACGCGCTGGTGACGCTGCACATCGATAATCTGCGCGGCGACAACGCACATCACCAGGCTGAAACCGTGTTCAAGGCATTCGGTCGGGCGCTGCGCATGGCTGTGGCGGCCGACGCGCGCATGGCCGGCGTGATGCCCTCCACCAAGGGTACGCTATAAGCTTTCTATGGCAGATATTGCTGTTATCGATTATGGCATGGGCAATTTGCGCTCGGTCGCAAAAGCGCTGGAGCACGTAGCCCCCAAGGCCAGTGTTGTGGTCACCAGTGATCCGGAAATGGTTGCTAAGGCGGGGCGTGTGGTGTTTCCTGGTCAGGGAGCAATGCCGGATTGCATGCGCGAGCTGGATGCGCGCGGGTTGCGGCAGGCCGTGCTGGAGGCCGCGCGCAGCAAGCCTTTCCTGGGCATCTGCATCGGTCTGCAAATGCTGTTTGAACACTCTGAAGAAGGTGACGTGGCGGGGTTGGGTATTCTGCCCGGTCGCGTGCTGCGCTTTCCGGCAGAAGCGATGGTGGACGAGCACGGCCAGAAGATGAAAGTGCCACACATGGGCTGGAACGGCGTGCACCAAACGGCGAGTCATCCACTGTGGACAGGTATCGCGCAGGACAGCCGCTTCTATTTCGTGCACAGTTATTACGTTGAACCCGCCAATCCGGAATTGATTGCCGCGTTCACGCTATATCCGTTTTCCTTTACCAGCGCCTGTGCGCGGGATAATATTTTTGCCGTACAGTTCCACCCGGAAAAGAGTCACGATGCCGGACTTACCCTATTGGGCAATTTCGTGCTCTGGGACGGCAGTTCGAGCTGAGCCCCACAAATTTTTTAACCAACCAACGACACTATTCGTATGCTGCTCATTCCTGCAATCGATTTGAAAGACGGGCATTGTGTTCGCCTGAAACAAGGGCTGATGGAACAGGCCACCGTGTTTTCCGAAGACCCCGGCGCCATGGCGCGCCACTGGGTGGATGCCGGCGCGCGCCGCCTACATTTAGTCGACCTGAACGGTGCTTTTGCTGGCAAACCGGTTAACGAAGCGGCCATCAAGTCGATTATTGCCGCCGTGGGCAACGAAATCCCGGTGCAATTAGGCGGCGGCATCCGCGATCTGGATACAATCGAGCGCTATCTCGACGATGGCATTACTTATGTCATCATCGGCACAGCCGCCGTGAAGAACCCCGGGTTTCTGCATGAGGCGTGCGATGCTTTTCCAGGTCACATCATCGTCGGCCTGGATGCCAAGGAGGGAAAAGTGGCAGTAGATGGCTGGTCGAAACTGACTGGCCACGATGTGCTCGATCTGGCCAAGAAATTCGAGGGTTATGGTGTAGAAGCAGTGGTCTATACTGATATTGGTCGCGATGGCATGCTGTCCGGCGTGAATATCGACGCGACCGTCGAATTGGCGCGTGGTTTGAAAATTCCAGTGATCGCTAGCGGCGGCATCACCAATTTGGATGACGTTCATCGCCTGTGTGCTGTGCAAGCCGAAGGTATCATGGGCGCGATTACTGGCCGTGCCATTTACCAAGGTACATTGAATTTTGCCGAGGCGCAGAAACTGGCCGACGAGTTGAACGGCTGAGCATGGGCCTCGCCAAACGCATTATTCCTTGCCTTGATGTCACCGCCGGCCGCGTGGTGAAGGGCATCAACTTTGTCGGTCTGCGCGATGCGGGTGACCCGGTTGAAATCGCCAAGCGTTATGATGAACAAGGTGCCGACGAGCTGACTTTTCTCGACATCACCGCGTCGAGTGACGAGCGCGACATTATTTTGCACATTATCGAAGAAGTCGCCACGCAGGTGTTTATTCCGCTGACTGTCGGCGGTGGTGTGCGTCAGGTAGAGGATGTGCGCCGCTTGCTGAATGCCGGTGCGGACAAGGTCAGTATCAACACCACCGCAGTGACCAACCCACAGATGGTGGCAGATGCTGCGGCGCGCTTCGGTTCGCAGTGCATCGTGGTGGCAATCGATGCCAAGCGCGTCTCGGTGGACGGCGAACCGCTACGCTGGGAAGTGTTTACCCACGGCGGACGCAAGGCAACCGGGCTGGATGCGGTGGAATGGGCAAAAAAAATGGAAGCACTGGGCGCCGGAGAAATACTGCTGACCAGCATGGATCGCGACGGTACCAAGATAGGTTTCAATCTGCCACTAACACGCGCTGTGTCGGATGCAGTGAATGTGCCGGTGATCGCCAGCGGCGGTGTGGGTAACCTACAACATCTGGTAGATGGCGTGCTACAAGGCCATGCCGATGCAGTGCTGGCGGCGAGCATTTTTCACTATGGCGAGTTCACTGTGCGTCAGGCCAAGGAATATATGGCGCAGCATGGTATCGAGGTCAGGCTATGACTGAAACGTGGCTGAACAAAGTCAACTGGAGTGATGACGGTCTGGTGCCGGCCATCGCCCAGGCAGCGGACGGCGGCGAAATCCTGATGGTGGCGTGGATGAACCGTGATGCATTACAACGCACGGTGAAAACCGGCGAGGCGGTGTACTGGTCGCGCTCACGCAAGAAATTGTGGCATAAGGGTGAGGAATCCGGCCATGTGCAAAAGGTCCGGGAAATCCGCCTTGATTGCGACGAGGATGTGATACTGCTTAAAGTGGAACAGCAGGGCGACATTGCCTGTCATACCGGGCGGCACAGCTGCTTTTTCCAGAAACTGGAAAAAGGTAAATGGAAAACAGTAGATCCTGTGCTGAAAGATCCCGCGGAGATATACAAGAAATGAGCGACACCCTTTCCCGTTTGGCGGAAACGCTGGAAGCGCGCAAAGGCGCTGACCCCAGCACGTCATACGTGGCCAAGCTGTATGCCAAAGGGCTAGATTCGATTTTAAAGAAAATCGGCGAAGAAGCAGCCGAGACTATTATCGCCGCCAAGGGTGGCGATAAAAATCAGTTGGTGTACGAAACGGCTGATCTGTGGTTTCATTGCCTGGTATTGCTTGCCAATCAGGGCTTGCATCCGGATGATGTGCTGAACGAACTAGCTAGGCGTGAGGGATTGTCCGGGCTGGTGGAAAAGGCGGCACGGGGTGAAAAATGAGCGACTGCCTGTTTTGCAAAATAGCGGCGGGCGAGATTCCTAGCCGGAAAGTGTATGAAGATGAAGACGTCTTCGCTTTTCACGACATCAATCCTTTGGCACCCGTGCATTTCATGATCGTACCGAAGCTGCATGTGGCTTCGCTGGCGGACTGCGATGCCTCGCACGCGGCTGTGCTTTCCAAGATTTTGTTGCTAGCGCCGAAGCTGGCCAAAGAGCAGGGGTTGGTGGACGGATTTAAGACCGCAATCAACACCGGCAAGGGTGGCGGTCAGTTGGTATTCCATTTACATGTGCATGTTTTGGGCGGCGGCAAGCTCGCTCACATTTGAAGGAGAAATAAAATGGGTTCCTTTAGCATCTGGCATTGGTTGATTGTGTTGGTGATCGTGTTACTGATTTTCGGCACCAAGAAATTGCGCAACATCGGTGGCGATTTAGGTGGCGCGGTGAAAGAGTTCAAGAATGCGATGGGTGAAGACAGCAAATCACCCAAGATTGAATCCAAGCCGGAGAACGGTCAGATCATCGAAGGCGAGGTCAAGGAAAAAACCAAAAGCTAGCAGGTACTGGCTGCGCTAGAGCGCTTCACTTTCAATTATGTTTAATTTCAGTTTCCCCGAGCTGTTCCTGATCGCCGTGATCGCGCTGGTGGTGCTTGGCCCCGAAAGGCTGCCCAAAGTGGCGCGAACACTGGGCCACTTGTTTGGGCGAGCGCAACGCTACGCTTCCGAAGTCAAAGCGGAAATCAACAAGGAAATGGCAATGGACGAGCTGCGCAAGACCCAAGCTGAGGTGCAGTCGGCGGTGCGCGAAGTACAGTACGAGATGACCGATGAAGTTAAAAAAACTGAACAGACCATTCAACAAGCCATCGAAGGTGGCCCACCAGCCGCTGTAGAGTCAGCGCACAAAGAGGTCGAGAACGTTACTGCCTCATCCTCTCCCCAGCTCGAACTCGGGCTGGAAAGTTCAGCAGGGCAACCAGAGCACAAAGCTTAGTTACGCCACGATCTAAATCACAATGGATGCACAAGAAACTTTTATTTCCCATCTGATCGAATTGCGCACGCGCTTGCTGCGCTCTGTCATTGCAGTGATGGTGCTGTTTGTTGCGCTTTTCTTTTGGCCGGGTTCAAGCGTTATCTACGACTGGCTGGCGCAGCCTTTGATGCAGGCGTTACCCGAGGGCAGCAAGATGATTGCTACCGGTGTGACCGCACCTTTCTTCGTGCCGATGAAAGTTACCGGTGTGGTTGCGTTAGTGTTGGCGTTGCCGTTTGTGTTGTATCAGATATGGGCTTTCGTTGCGCCTGCGCTATACATTCATGAGCGGCGGCTTGGGCTGCCACTGGTTATCGCCAGCACACTGCTGTTCGTATCGGGCATGGCATTTTGTTATTATTTTGTGTTCGGCAAGGTCTTCATTTTCATCAACCAGTTCGCGCCCAAGAGCATTACGCCAGCACCGGATATCGAGAATTACCTCAATTTTGTGCTCACCATGTTTCTCGCATTTGGTGTGGCGTTTGAGATTCCGGTTGTGGTGGTTGTGCTGGCACGGATGGGGATCGTTAGCGTTCAAAAGCTTACGGATAGCCGTCGCTACGTTATTCTCGCCAACTTCATCATCGCTGCAATCGTAACGCCACCGGATGTAATGTCGCAATTGCTATTGGCTATCCCGATGTGCTTGCTCTATGAAGTGGGTATTCTTGCCGCGCGGTTTGTCGTCAAATCTTCACCCGTGCAATCTGATTTTTCGCCTCTGACTGAAGAGGAAATGGAAAAAGAGTTAGACGGCATCGAGGCAGCGCAGAAGAAATCTGCAGAATCCTAAGTAAGTATTGCGCGTGCCTGCCTGATGGCTAATTTTCTTCATCTTGATTTTGTTGCTGCATTTTCGGACGCTTGCCAACATTAACATGCAGGGCTAATTCTGTTTTTCCGCGCAGAAGCTTGAGTGTCGCGTCTTTTCCGGGGTTCAGGGCGGCGATCAGGTTGAGCATCGAATTGGAATCGGATACTGGCTTGCTATTGATAGCTAACAAAATATCCCCAGGTTTTACCCCGGCAAGATCGGCGGGGCCGCCACGCAGTACGCCCGCGATTAGTGTTCCCTTGGTATCAGCCAGTCCGAAAGACTCGGCCAGTTCTGGCGTAAGATCCTGCGCCTCCACGCCCACCCAGCCACGGGTAACGCTACCATGCTGAATGATCTGTTCCATTATTTGTTTGGCCAGACTGACCGGGATGGCGAAGCCAATACCCAGCGAGCCACCGGTGCGGGAATAAATGGCGCTGTTGATGCCGATCAGGTTGCCCGACGCATCGACCAGCGCACCACCTGAATTGCCGGGGTTGATAGCCGCATCGGTCTGAATAAAATTTTCGAAGGTGTTGATACCGAGGTGGCTGCGCGACAAGGCGCTAACGATGCCCATGGTGACTGTTTGTCCGACGCCGAACGGGTTGCCGATGGCCAGCACTATATCCCCCACCCTGGCCTGTTCCGCGTGGCCGAAGGTAATTGCCGGCAGATTTTTCAGATCGATTTTTAGCACCGCAAGATCGGTGTCAGGGTCGCCGCCGACGATACGTGCACTGGCATTGCGACCGTCAGCCAATGCAACTTGTATCTCGTCGGCGGCTTCTACCACGTGGTGGTTGGTCAAAATGTAGCCTTCAGGGCTTACAATGACGCCGGAACCCAAACTGGAAACTTGCTGGGTTTGCGGGCCGAGGCGGTCGCCAAAGAAGTGACGGAAAATGGGGTCGTTCATCAACGGATGGCGCGGCACCTTTACTTCTTTGCTGGTGTGGATGTTGACCACCGAAGGCATGGCTTTTTTTGCCGCGTCGCTGAATGAAGAAATTTTTGGCACGGTGCTGCCGTTGGCTACTTCTTTGACAGTGATTTGATCACCGCGCCAGGGCAGCAATTCCGGGTGCAGCACTGCAACAGCGAGTAATATGCCAAGGGCGACAGTCGTTGCCTGGGCGAAAAGAAGCCAGAATTTACGCATGATTTTAGTGAGTGGAGTTTGTCATGGTTGGTATATTTGAGCTTGAAGATTACACAGGGAAATTGCTGGAAGCAAGCCGCTTCCGAGATTATTGCCCGAACGGATTGCAGGTGGAAGGCCGGCCATCAATTAAACGTCTGGTGACCGGCGTTTCCGCCAGTCTGGCTTTGTTACACGCTGCGCTTGATGCTAATGCCGACGCCATACTGGTACATCACGGCTGGTTTTGGCGCAACGAGGATGCGCGGGTAGTGGGCGTGAAGCGCAAGCGACTTGGTTTGCTGATTGAGCAGGGAGTGAGTCTGTTTGCTTACCATTTGCCCTTGGATGCCCATCCGGAGTTGGGTAACAATGCGCAGTTGGCGAAGCGGCTTGGCCTGGCGGTCGAAGGTTGGTTTGGAGAGCAGAATGTGGCCGCGCATGGCAGTCTGGGCGTGCCAACCAAGCTGGCGGATTTTGCTGTTCGCGTGGAATCAGCTTTAAGCAGAAAACCTTTGGTGATTGGAGAAGCTGAGCGTGTTGTTAAACGCATTGCCTGGTGCAGCGGTGCCGCACAAGATTATTTCGGTGAAGCGCTGAAGTATGGCATAGACGCTTTTATTACCGGGGAGATATCCGAGCACAGTGTTCATTTGGCGCACGAATCTGGCGTGGCGTTTATTTCAGCAGGTCACCACGCTACTGAGCGCTATGGCGTCCAGGCTCTGGGTGAACATCTTGCCAGCCAGTTTGGCCTGGAACATCGCTTCATCGATATCGACAACCCGGTTTAACCCAGAAAAAGTATTTGGACGCAGAGGACCAAAAGTAGACGCCTCTAGGCGACGCAGATAAGCGCAGATAGAACCAAATGTTGTTGACATGTCAGCGCGTACCCCATATGTGTGAATGTACGTGTCTTCCTCAATGACTTGAATCATCAGCGGTAATCGGTTTTATCTGCGCCCATAGCCGTTTTTAAGTTTAAGCCTATTTCAAATCCGATGTGCAGTGGGGGCAACGGGTAGCTTTGATTGGAATCATCGACAAGCAGTGGGGGCATTCCTTGGCGGTTGGGTCTGCCGGTAGTGGTTCTTTTTTCAGTTTGTTGATCATGCGCACCATGACGAAAATTACAAAAGCGATAATGGTAAAGTCCACCAGGGAATTTATGAAAGCGCCATATTTTATTAGTGGGGCGCCGGCTTTTTCTGCTGCTTCCAATGTTTCAAAGGTTTTGTCGCCCAGATTGAAATAAAGCTGTTTGAAATCAACGCCGCCAAGCAAGCGTCCGATGGGCGGCATCACGATATCTTTGACCAGCGAGTCAATTATCTTGCCGAAAGCGGCTCCGATGATAATACCAACGGCCATGTCCACAACGTTGCCACGCACAGCAAATGCTTTGAATTCATTAAAGAAACTCATTTCATCTCCTGGTTCAAAAATGTTCCAATTGCCGGAAAAGAGCCAATTGATTGAATTTAGGTCAAAGTCCGTAATGTGTCAAAGCAGAAGGCGCTGAATTTGCAATTTTTTACAGGGGTTTATTTTTTGGACGTTTTTTTGGTAAAATAGGCAGTTTTACGAATTCAGTTTCCACACAGGGATTTGGAATTATGGGAAATAGTGAAGTAGATCGCAGCAAGCGAAGATTTCTGGTCGCAGCGACATCAGCGGTTGGTGGGGTTGCTGTAGTGGCCGTCGCCACTCCTTTTGTGCTGAGCATGATGCCAAGTCAGCGAGCCAAGGCTGCCGGTGCACCGGTAGAAGTGGACATCGGCAAAGTTGAGGCGGGCGCCATGCTTGCCGTGGAATGGCGTGGCAAGCCGGTATGGGTGGTGAACCGTACCAAGGCAATGCTGGACCTGCTGCCTAAGAATGATGACAAGCTGACCGATCCAAAATCCGACATGCCGCAGCAACCCGAGTACGCCAAGAACGCAACACGTTCAATCAAACCGCAGTACCTGGTGGCCGTCGGTATCTGCACCCACTTGGGTTGTTCGCCTACTTACAAGCCTGAAATAGCTGCGGCTGATATGGGCGCCGACTGGAACGGCGGATTCTTCTGCCCGTGTCATGGTTCTCGCTTCGACCTGGCAGCCCGGGTGTTCAAAGGCGTGCCAGCACCGACCAACCTGGAAGTGCCGCCACATAAATATCTCAGCGACACGCGCCTATTAATTGGCGACGACGGCAAGGGAGCCTGATAAATGACTAGCATGCAACGTTTAATGACTTGGATTGATGATCGCTTTCCGCTGACATCAACCTATAAGGCGCATTTGTCCGAATACTATGCGCCCAAGAACTTTAACTTCTGGTATTTTTTTGGTTCACTAGCACTGATGGTGCTGGTGCTGCAAATTGTTACCGGCATTCTCCTGACCATGAACTACAAGCCTGATGCTGCACTGGCCTTCGGCTCGGTGGAATACATCATGCGCGATGTGGAGTGGGGTTGGTTGATTCGCTACATGCACTCGACCGGCGCTTCAATGTTTTTTGTGGTGGTGTATCTGCATATGTTCCGTGGTCTGATTTACGGCTCCTATCGCAAGCCACGCGAACTGATCTGGATTTTTGGCGTGATCATTTATTTGGCGCTGATGGCCGAAGCATTCATGGGCTATTTGTTGCCATGGGGGCAGATGTCATACTGGGGTGCGCAGGTGATCGTTAACCTGTTTGCCGCTGTACCGTTCATCGGCCCTGATCTGGCTGTGTGGATTCGCGGTGACTTCGTGGTGTCTGATGCAACGCTGAACCGCTTCTTCGCTTTCCACGTCATCGCTGTGCCTCTGGTGCTGCTGGGCTTGGTGGTTGCGCACATCGTTGCGTTGCACGAAGTCGGTTCCAACAACCCTGACGGCATCGAAATCAAGAAGCATAAAGATCCCAAAACTGGTATCCCGCTGGATGGTATTCCGTTCCATCCGTACTACACGGTGAAGGATATTGTTGGCGTGGTGGTATTCCTGATGGTGTTTTCTGCCATTGTGTTTTTTGCACCTGACTTGGGCGGCTACTTCCTGGAAGACAACAACTTCTTCCCGGCAGACTCGCTGAAGACCCCAACGCACATTGCGCCGTTGTGGTACTTCACACCGTTCTACGCGATTCTGCGCGCAGTGCCACCGATGTTCGGTTCGCAATTCCCTGGGGTCATCGCAATGGGCGCAGCAATTGTTGTGATGTTCTTTTTGCCCTGGCTGGATCGCGCCAAGGTGAAATCCATCCGCTATCGCGGCCCGATTTACAAAACTGCACTGGCCTTGTTCGTTATCAGCTTTTTCATTCTAGGCTGGCTGGGTATGCTTCCCGTAACCCCGCTTTACACCAGGATCGCCCAGGTTTGCAGCGTGCTTTATTTCGCGTTCTTCCTGCTGATGCCGTGGTATACCTCAGTTGAAAAGACTAAACCAGAGCCGGAAAGGGTGACAGGATAATGAAAAAATTTCTTGCGATTTTGTTGCTGGTAGCGCCTCTTGCAGCGTTTGCGTCCGGCGCTGGGGTGCATCTCGATAAAGCACCGGTGAACCTGAACGACAACGCATCCATGCAAAGGGGCGCGCGCCTGTTCGTCAATTACTGTCTGAGTTGTCACAGTGCTTCCTACATGCGCTACAACCGCCTGCAGGACATCGGCCTCACTGAAGAACAGATCAAGAATAACTTGATGTTTGCCAGTGAGAAGACAGGCCAAACCATGAACGTGGCAATGAACAAGGTTGAGGCCAAAGAATGGTTCGGCGCTACACCGCCCGACTTGACGGTAATCGCCCGTTCACGCGGCGCAGACTGGCTGTATACCTACCTGCGGGGTTTCTATCGCGACGATTCACGTCCGACCGGTTGGAACAATACGGTGTTTGACAAAGTAGGCATGCCGCATGTGCTTTATCAGTTGCAGGGCGAGCAGGAAATGCGCGTAGAAAAGCATGGCGAGCATGAATCCAAAATCCTGGAGCTCGTCAAGCCCGGCAAAATGAGTAAAGCAGAATATGATGTGGCTGCGGCGGATCTGGTGAACTATCTGGTTTACATGGGCGAACCGACACAGCAACTGCGTAAAAAACTGGGTATTGTTGTGCTCCTGTTCTTGGGAATTTTCTTCGTGTTCGCTTACTACCTGAAGAAAGAATACTGGACCGATATTCATTAATCTTGAAGCCATTGTGTTCGCGGCCGGGTCAGGGCTTTTGCCCTCACCCGGCTTCGTCTCTTAAAGCGGACCATCATTTTGATCAAACCTAAATTAGCAGCAACAACTAAGCCTATGATGACACTATATTCCGGAACAGCCTGCCCATTCAGCCACCGCTGCCGTATTGTTCTGTTTGAAAAGGGTATGGATTTTCAGATCATCGATATCGATCTGCATAACAAGCCTGAAGACCTTGCAGTGATGAACCCCTACAATCGGGCGCCAGTGCTGGTTGAGCGCGACTTGATTCTGCACGAATCCAACATCATCAACGAATACATCGACGAGCGTTTCCCTCACCCACAGCTGATGCCTGCTGACCCGGTGATGCGCGCGCGTGCCCGTTTGTTCCTGTACCGTTTCGAGCAGGAACTGTTCGCGCATGTGGATGCGATCGAACATGGCAGTCAAAAGGCTGCGGACAAGGCACGCTTGATAATTCGCGACAACCTCGCCCAACTTGCTCCCATATTCGCTAAGCAGAAACATATGTTGGGTGAAGAATTCTCCATGTTGGATGTGGCGATCGCCCCGTTATTGTGGCGTCTGGATCACTATGCCATCAGCTTGCCAAAACAATCCGCGCCGCTGCTGAAATACGCCGAGCGTGTGTTCAGCCGTCCCGCATTTATCGAGGCGCTGACCGCAACCGAAAAAGCCATGCGTAAATGAATGGTGCCATATCCACCAAACCTTACTTGATGCGTGCCATCTATGAGTGGTGCGTTGATAGCGGTTTTACACCCTATGTTCTAGTGGCGGTGGATGAGAATACGCGAGTGCCGGTGGAGCATGTGAAGAACGGCGAGATCGTGCTTAACGTTAGCCCGGTAGCTACGCAAAATCTCAAGATGGACAATGACTATGTCAGTTTTTCGGCACGATTTAACGGCGCTTCTCGTGAAATAATTATTCCTATCGGAACAGTGCTTGGCATATTCGCAAGAGAAAATAGCCAGGGATTGTTTTTCCAGCGTGACAGCGCTGATGGCGTAGTGTTAGAGGAAACCACTGAACCGGCAGAGGGGCCGGATAATGGCCCCTCCAGTCCTCAAAAGCGCGGCAAACCCAATTTGCAGGTGGTTAAATAACTCTCTGCCAATTGCTGTCGAAGGGCTGTCAGCTTATAATTGCGCCCATGCCGGTATAGCACAGTTGGTAGTGCGCCTGACTTGTAATCAGGAGGTCGTGAGTTCGATTCTTACTGCCGGCACCAATAAAAAAGCGCCTGCACGTAAGCAGGCGCTTGCTTTTTTCTACCGTACATTATTCTTCATTTGAGTGGGTTCACTTTTTCGTCGCGGCGGTAGTGACGCTTAGTAGTTCTGGCATCTTCATGTCCCAGCAATTCTTGAGCACGATGCAGGCCGTCCGAATCGCTTGCGGTCTTGGCGCGTATATCGCGAAATTGCCAGTCCCCTTTTCCGCCTTCCTGGTTGACTGCATCACGCGCCTTGTTGAAGCGCTGGCGGAACATGGTGTAGCTCAGGCGCTGGCCTGTGTCTGTTTGTATCAGCCAATTGCCCGTGGCCTTTCTCGGGCGGTGCTTGATACGTTCGAAAATCTCTGCGAGTTCGCCAATGATGGCAATTTGTAGTGCCTTGCCGGTCTTGGCTTGTAGTACATGCAGATAGGCTCAACGAATAGCGCATTACAGCCACCATAGAGTGAACATCTTATATATACCAAAGGCGTTGCCAGCATTAATCTATTCCGATTGGCTGGCGGCGGCTCAGGCTCGTAGTGGTGTCCCAAAATGGAACAGTAGTGCAATAAACGACTTGCAGAAGTGGGGTTGACGAGGGGAACGGTTAGCGCCACATTAAACCTCGCAACTTCTCCCTAACCTGTGCGAGAAGTGTGAAGAAGTTGCCTCATTGGTTTACAACACACGCCAATTAAGTTTACAATGTGCTTTGTTTAGGTTTACAATCCGACCTATGGCCAAACCTTCTAGATTCGATGAACTCGTACGCTCCGTAACGAGAGATGTAGTGAATCATCCGCGTGACCTCACGCGCCACTACGCGGACCAACTAGGAATATCACGGGTCGCAGCTAATAAGTACATCCAGCGCCTCGAAACCGAGGGTTGGATCGCACGAAGCGGTCCGTCAACGCATCCCGTCTTTAGCCCAGGGTACCAGAGGCGCGTGTCGCACCTTTATACACTCGAGGGGCTTGAAGAGCATGTCGCATGGGAGAAAGACTTCAAACCATACTTTAGCTTTTTGCCGAATGTTCAGAATATTGTAAGTCACGGCTTTACGGAGATGCTTAATAACGCAATTGAACATTCTGGAGGCAAGTCGGTCTTTGCCTGGATAAACCAAAGTGAAAACATAATCAACATCATCATCTCAGATGATGGCGTCGGAATTTTCGCGAAAATCTCTGGTGCGCTAGCCTTACCGGATATGCGCCAAGCACTATTTGAGTTATCAAAGGGAAAGTTGACAACAGATCCCAGCAAGCATACCGGAGAAGGGGTTTTTTTCACGTCTCGGATGTTTGATAATTTCAAGATAACAGCGAACGGCCTAGAGTTTAATCATGAAGATAAATCACAACATGATTGGCTCCAAGAAGTTAAGGGTGTGTTTCCACAGGGAACTGCGGTGTTTATGCGAATTTCGCTCAAGAGCCAGCGAACCGTAGCGGATGTGTATGCGCAATTTACTGCTGCACCAGAAGACTACGATTTCTCTAAGACTATCGTTCCCATGAAGCTCGCAATGTACGGAGATGAGCAATTGGTGTCCCGCTCCCAGGCCAAACGGCTAATTGCCAGGTTTGATCGCTTCAGAATCGTGATTTTGGACTTCGACAGTGTTCAAGAAATCGGTCAAGCATTTGCCGATGAACTTTTTCGAGTTTATGGGAATGGACACCCGACGGTTGAATTAATCCCAAAGAATATGACTGAGCAGGTCGAACGAATGTGGCTTCGCGCAATCTCTCAAAAAGACTCATAAGGCAGTAAGAGCAGTGTCTAGCCGCCCTGTTCTATCCGTTCATAATGCCCCGAAAGGCAATACCGGCGCTGGGGTGCTTTTGAACAATGATGTACCGATGCTAAGTTATGCTGTTGAAATTAGGCGATATGTGTGATGGCTTGTAATCAGGAGGTCGTGAGTTCGATTCTTACTGCCGGTACCAACAAAAAAAGGGGTTAGCAGAGATGTTAGCCCCTTTCCTTTTTCTCCCAGGACATTCATGGGGCGCTCATAAATACCAACCCCGATAATCTGCCTTCCATTAGCCGGATGAAAAGAAACATACTCAAGCTTTCTTAAATTTGTGTATCTGGGGTATGTGGAACGGACAGATGGGGTGGTTGGACCATACGGCGTACCGGGCTTGGGAGATGTTTTCTGTTTAATAAATTCGATGGGCATAAGGCAATCCCGGCACAACCCAATTCATGCTGTAGTCATGGCTTACAAACCGTATCAAGACCTGGTGCCTGCGTTATCGTGCCAGTGTTATTCCTCATTGAATAGGGCGCCAGGCAGGCGGACGAAGGTTTCCTACTTTTTCCACCATCGCGCTAGTCTTGGCACTTACCTGGTGCGGCTAAATCGTCGCTAGTTTCAATTTCATCCGCTTGGCATTCTTCGCCAGCACATCATCCAGCGTCGCCATGCTTTTTGCCTTAGCCTCCAGCGCAGCCGCCAGGTGCAGCGCATCGCCAGCGCGCAAACCCGTTGCAGCATCCAGCGTCAGTACGGCGGCGCGGTGAAAAGTGCCGGGTTCTATCGGGAAAAGTTGCAGATCATTGGCGCACAGGCGCTCAAAATGCTGCCAAGCGGTTTGCCCTTGTGCTTCGGTTATCTGACCGGTGCGCTGTTTGATGCCGAGGGCGCTCGCAAATTCGGTTACGCACCACATGGCCGATACCAATTCATCAGCGCACGCACTATACCAACGGGATACATCAGCGCTCTTGGGTTCATTCAGGCATAGCGCGACCAATACGCTGGTATCGACGTACACCATCAATAGCGCGCTCCACGCCGCAATTCTTCAATGACCGATTCACCCATTGGCATATGCTCGCGGGCCTCCGACAGTTCTAGCGTGAAAGCTTTGCGGTTCCACTTCGATGGACGGATGCTTAGGCCACCGTCTACGGTCAAGCTGGCTTGCACACTATCCCCCTCCTTTATGCCGATACGCCGCACATAATCTGCGGGGATGCGCAGGGCTAAGCTATTGCCCCATTTGGCTACGTGCAGGTTCATGATGTACCCTCTTGATATACGTTGATGTAGATACATTATAGATGCTATTTCACGGCATGCAAGCCCGGCGGCCAGTGGGTCTTGTTGTGCGTGCCTCAAGCCGCCTTCTATTAGCGGGATGAGATAAGCCCACTCAAGTTTTTTTGTTTGAGTATCCGAAATTTTAGTGTGGCAAGAGCCGAATTACGTTGTTGCTAGAACGCTCTTTAGATAGTAACCGGTATGGCTGGCAGCGTTGTTCGCGATATCTTCCGGCGTTCCTGCCGCAATGATTTGTCCACCGCCGTCGCCGCCTTCCGGGCCTAGGTCGATGACCCAATCGGCAGTCTTGATGACGTCTAGATTGTGTTCAATCACCACCACGCTATTGCCTTGTTCGCGCAGGCGATGCAGCACTTTCAATAGCAGGTCAATGTCATTAAAATGCAGGCCGGTGGTGGGTTCGTCCAGGATGTACAAGGTGCGGCCAGTGTCGCGTTTGGACAGTTCCAGCGACAGCTTCACGCGCTGCGCCTCGCCACCGGAGAGGGTGGTGGCCGACTGCCCCAGGCTGATGTAACCCAGGCCTACATCAAGCAGGGTGCGCAACTTGCGTGCTATGACCGGAACTGGTTCGAAAAATGCGTAGGCTTTTTCCACGGTCATTTCCAGAATTTCGTGGATGTTTTTGCCCTTGTATTGGACTTCCAGTGTTTCACGGTTGTAGCGTTTGCTGTGGCATACATCGCAAGGGACGTAAATGTCCGGAAGAAAGTGCATCTCAACCTTGAGCACCCCGTCGCCCTGACAGGCTTCGCAGCGTCCGCCCTTGACGTTGAAGGAGAAGCGCCCAGGCCCGTAGCCGCGATTGCGTGACTCCGGCACGCCTGAAAATATTTCGCGAATCGGCGTGAACAGGCCGGTATAAGTAGCCGGGTTGGAGCGCGGTGTGCGGCCGATGGGGCTTTGATCGACATTGATAACTTTGTCGAAAAATTCCAGGCCGTTGATTTCTTCGTGCGGCGCCGGCTCTGCGGAAGAACCGTAAAGATGGCGTGCCACGGCATCATACAGCGTGTCGTTGATAAGCGTAGATTTACCCGAGCCGGATACGCCAGTCACGCATACCAGCAGCCCAACCGGCAAGTCGAGGCTGACATTTTTCAGATTGTTGCCGCTGGCACCAATGAGTTTCAGAATGCGCTTTGGATCCGGTGCGCGCCGCTTGGTGGGCACGGCAATGCTGAGCTTGCCTGACAGGTATTGTCCGGTGAGAGACGCGGCGCTGGCTTTGATTTCTTCCGGTGTACCTTGGGCGATGATTTCGCCGCCGTGCACGCCCGCACCCAAACCCATATCCACCACGTAGTCGGCGGTCAGAATAGCGTCTTCGTCGTGTTCCACCACGATGACGCTATTGCCCAAGTCCCGCAGACGCTTGAGCGTTGTCAGCAGGCGGTCATTGTCGCGCTGGTGCAGGCCGATGGAGGGCTCGTCCAGCACATACATCACCCCCGTCAGGCCAGAGCCGATTTGCGAGGCCAAGCGAATGCGTTGTGCTTCGCCGCCAGAGAGTGTGTCGGCGGAACGATCGAGCGACAGGTAATCCAGCCCGACATTGTTGAGGAACTGCAAGCGGCTGGCGATTTCTTTTACGATGCGTTCGGCGATGGCCAGTTTTTGTCCATCGAAGTGTATGGTTTCGAAAAAGGTGAGTGCGCTCTTGAGCGGCATGCCGCTCACTTCGAAAATCGCCTTGCCGGCCACACGTACATTACGTGCTTCCAGGCGCAGGCGCGTACTGTTGCATTCGGGGCAGGGGCAGGTATTGAGGTGCTTGGCCAGCTCGTCTCGTACCACGCTCGAATCGGTTTCCTTGTAGCGGCGTTCGATGCTGGTGATGACGCCTTCGAAGGGATGGCTGCGTTTTTGAAAGCCGCCGCGTTCGGCCAGATACTGGAAGTCGATATTTTCCTTGCCGCTGCCGTAAAGCAAGATGTTCTGCACGGTTGCCGGCAGCTCCTCGTAAGTAGTGTCGAGGTCGAAGCCATAGTGCAGCGCCAGGCTTTGCAGCATCTGGAAATAAAACTGATTGCGTCGATCCCAGCCTTTGATTGCACCGGAAGCCAGCGACAGGTGTGGAAAAGCGACAATGCGTTTGGGGTCGAAAAAACTGATCGAGCCGAGGCCGTCGCATTTGGGGCAGGCACCCATCGGGTTGTTGAAGGAGAACAGGCGCGGTTCCAGCTCGGGCAAAGAGTAGTTGCATAGCGGGCAGGAGAATTTGGCCGAAAACAGGTGTTCCTGCCCGGTATCCATCTCGACCGCCAGCGCCTTGCCATCCGAGTGGCGCAATGCTGTCTCAAACGATTCGGCCAGGCGCTGTTTGACGTCGGCGCGCACTTTCAGCCGGTCCACCACGACTTCGATGGTGTGCTTTTTGTTTTTTTCCAGCTTGGGGATGGCATCCAGTTCATACACTTTGCCATCCACGCGCACGCGCACGAAGCCCTGGGCACGCAGCTCGTCGATGAGGTCGATTTGCTCGCCCTTGCGCCCAACGACCAGCGGGGAAAGAATCATCAAGCGGGTGTCTTCTGGCAAAGCCAATACATGATCCACCATCTGTGACACGCTTTGCGCAGATAGTCCGATGTCATGCTCCGGGCAGTGCGGGTCGCCCACGCGTGCAAAAAGCAGGCGCAGATAATCGTGGATTTCGGTGATGGTGCCCACGGTTGAGCGCGGGTTGTGACTGGTGGCTTTCTGCTCGATGGAAATCGCGGGCGACAAGCCTTCGATCAAATCCACATCGGGCTTTTCCATCAACTGCAAAAACTGCCGCGCGTAGGCCGAAAGCGATTCCACATAGCGGCGCTGGCCTTCGGCATAGAGTGTGTCGAACGCCAGTGAGGACTTGCCAGAGCCGGATAGCCCGGTGATCACCACCAGCTGGTTGCGGGGAATATCCAGACTGATATTCTTTAGATTGTGGGTGCGTGCACCGCGGACTTTGATGAATTCCATAATCTTGCAAGTTCGCAGCTCATGATTCCCGCATGACGAAGCCTTCAAGCCGGGAACATAGGGCTGCATTGATAAAGAGTAACCTGCTAATATACGCAAATTTAACTGCTTTGCCCAATCTCTATGCTTGCCTCTGAACGTATGTCTCCCCTCGAATTGCGTGCGAGTGTCACGCTTGCCAGCATTTACGGCCTGCGCATGCTGGGGTTGTTTCTTATATTGCCGGTGTTTGCCATCTACGCTGCGCGCTTGCCCGGCCAGCCGAATCACGCGCTGATCGGCTACGCCTTTGGCGCCTATGCCTTGGTGCAATCCTTTCTGCAATTGCCGTTCGGCATGGTGTCAGATCGCTACGGGCGTAAAAAGCTGATTTACCTAGGTCTGCTATTGTTTGCCTTGGGTAGCTTCATCGCCGCATCTACCCAAGATATTTACATGATTATGTTCGGGCGTTCCATCCAGGGTGCCGGCGCAATTTCCGCCGTGGTTACCGCGCTCCTAGCCGACCTGACGCGTGAGGAACACCGCACCAAGGCTATGGCCATGATCGGCATGACCATCGGCGTGACGTTTGCGCTATCGCTGGTGCTCGGCCCGGCGCTGTATCACTTGATCAGTGTCCCGGGCATGTTTGCCATGACCGGTATGCTGGCGCTGCTGGCGATTGGCGTGGTGAAGTTTGCTGTGCCCGATCCGGTGGTAACCCGTTTTCATTCCGATGCCGAGGCTTCGCCCAACAAGCTTATGGACGTGTTGCGCAACCCCGAACTGGCGCGCTTGAATTTTGGTATTTTCGCATTGCACGCCGTGCAGATGGCCATGTTTATGGTGGTACCGTTTGCCTTAACGCGCACCGGCGGGCTGGATGCCAACCACCACTGGCAGGTCTATTTACCCATCATGGTGGTGTCATTTCTACTCATGGTACCGGCCATTATTTACGGTGAGAAGAAAGCCAAACTCAAGCAGGTGTTCGTCGGCGCGGTGGCTTTGATGTTAGTGGCGCAGATCGCATTTGCGCTTGAAATTGGAAAGTTCTGGGGCATCATTTCAGTGCTCACGGTTTATTTTGTCGCCTTCAATACTCTGGAAGCTACGCTACCTTCGCTGATTTCCAAGCTTGCGCCGGTGGGTGCCAAGGGCACTGCTATGGGGGTGTATAATACGGCTCAGTCGCTCGGTTTTGCTGTTGGCAGTGCGCTGGGTGGCTTGCTTTCGCACACAATGGGTTTCTCCGCGGTGTTTATGTTCGGTGCTGTGTTGATTGGTATCTGGCTATATCTCGCGGCGGGCATGAAAACACCCCCTGCGGTGAAGACCAGGATGTTCCATATTCGGGAACTGCCAGTTAGCGAAGCTGCGTCATTTGCGAATAAGTTGGCAGCCTGTCAGGGTGTGGCAGAGGCAGTAGTAATTGGTGAAGAAGGTGTGGCGTATTTGAAAGTGAATCTGGCCGGCTGGGACGAAGATGGCGTGGCCCAATTAATCGGGGAGATGGGATAAATGGCTTCAGTAAATAAAGTAATTTTGGTTGGGCGCTTGGGCAAGGATCCGGAAACCCGTTACATGCCGAATGGCGAGGCGGTAACGAACGTGACTTTAGCGACCAGCGAAACCTGGAAGGACAAGAACGGCGAGAAGCAGGAAAAGACCGAGTGGCATCGCGTAACCTTCTACCGCAAGCTGGCGGAAATTGCTGGTGAATACCTGAAAAAGGGCGGCATGGTCTATGTCGAAGGTCGTCTGGAAACACGTAAGTGGCAGGACAAGGAAGGCAAGGAACGCTATACCACCGAAATTATTGCCAACGAAATGCAGATGTTGAGCAGCCGTAATAGCAGCAACAGCTTTGAAGTGGTAGAACGTGAAGCTGCGCCTGCGGGTGGCGGCGGAAAACCAGCAGCCAAGGGCGGAGGCGAGTTTGATGACTTCGCGGATGACATCCCGTTTTAGTGAGTTACCTATCACTCGCGTGATTAGTCTGTTTGTACTGGTGCAAACAATATTTTAAAAATCGCCTTGCAATTGTTCGGTAATGTACTTGAATACATGTTGTGGGTATGCAATATACCCGCTTCTCCTCCAGGAGAGCCCTACCCTCAGGCGCTTTTAACAAAGCGCCATTTTTTTGCCCTGATTTTAGGACAACTTCTTCGACGGTTCCTCCTCTTGTTTTTTTACCCGCCACCAGCGCGTAGAATGGTGCCTGACTTTTTTCTATGTTGGAGAAGCTGTGTGTTTCGAAGATGTTCTGGAGTTTGCCAGTTGTACGGATGCTGGTTTGATTCGTCCTCAGAACGAGGACAGCCTGGTGTTCGACGCGGCTAATGGCTTCGCAATTCTCGCTGATGGTATGGGCGGCTACAACGCAGGCGAAGTGGCGAGTGCGCTTACCGTCGAGCTGATTTCCGCCGGCCTTAAATCGGCTCTTCCCATAGTGCGTAAGGCACTGGCAGCTAGCGAGGAGGATCTGTTGCCCGAAGTCGCGTTGCTGCTGCGACAGCAAATTGACCACGCCAATGCACAAATTTTGCAGCAGTCGAAGTCAAGGACGGAGCTTGCCGGAATGGGCACGACGTTGGTGACACTGGTGTTCTGCGATAAACATGCCGTTGTTGCGCATGTTGGGGACTCGCGCCTTTACCGTTTACGCGGTCAACGGTTCAAGCAGTTGACACAAGATCATACCGTCCTGCAGGCACGTATCGATAGGGGAGAAATCACGTCTGAAATGGCTGCGCGTATGCCGCACAAGGGGTTGCTGACGCATGCTTTAGGTGTGGAAACAGTGGTGCAGGCAGAAATGTGCAGCATCGATGTGTTGCCTGGCGATATTTTTCTACTGTGTTCCGATGGCCTGTCGGACATGCTGCAGGAAAAAGAAATTCAGCAGGCGCTGGCAGATGCGGGAAGCGATCTGTCTGCTTCTGCGCAGCAGTTGGTGGCAATGGCCAATGATTATGGCGGGTTGGATAATGTGTCTGTGGTGTTGGTGCGAATTATTCCATTTCCAAATTAAAACGATAACTGCGTTGGCTTCGTCTTCGGCTCCTAGCCGTACTATCTGTACTGTCTTCGTCGCCGCATCCTCGCCGCCTTGTTCTCCTTTTAATTTGGAATTGGAATTAGGTTCTGACCGCCACATTTGCGCCACAGGCCTGCGCCTGTCCACTAGAATTTCATCTAGTGGACAGGCGCACAATCGAGCAAGGCAGCTTGTTACAGCCACACCATCAAGCCAGTCTCATAAGGATGGGTTAGCAACTCGTTCCAAGGGTAGACGCGAACACGATAGTGGAGTTTGCCGCACAGCTCAGGTGTGAGATCGAGGGTGAAATTTTTCTCGCCACTTTCCTTTGATACGCTGTCGAACTTGAATGCAAAATGTTGCATTTCACTCATGCCCGCCTTGGATGCGCGGGCTACCAGCAATTCCACTACCACGTCCTCGGGTTTCAGACCGTTAAGCTGAACCGCAACTTGCAACTGCACGGTGTCACCGAAGCTGATGCGCTTTTTCGGGTCATCCAGGCGACGCAGCGAAACACCATGCCAGGCATCGGCCACACGGGTTTTCCAGGCAGAGACTTTTCTGGCGTTTTCATGGTCATTCTGGGCGTAGAGTTTGCCCATCTTGGCGGCTGAACTATAAAAACGGCTGACGTATTCGCCTACCATGCGGGTTGAATTGAAACGCGGCAGCAAGGTGGCGATGGAGTGCTTGGCCATTTTCACCCAGTCACTGGAATAACCCATTTCATTGCGCTTGTAGTACGACGGCACGACCTGATCCTGCAAGATTTCGTACAGAGTCTGGCTCTCTTCCTGATTGCGCCGATAGTCGTCGTAGTATTCGGGCGATGGCTTGATAGCCCATCCATTCTTGCCGTCGTAACCTTCGCCCCACCAGCCGTCCAGCACGCTTAAATTGATGGTGCCGTTGATGCCGGCCTTCATGCCGGAAGTGCCGCTGGCTTCCAACGGGTAGATCGGATTGTTGAGCCATACGTCCACGCCGGATACCAGGCGACGCGCCAACCCCATGTCATAGCCTTCCGCTAACAGCACCTTGCCTTCGAAATCGGGCATGCGGGACATTGCATGTATCTGGCGGATCAGGTCTTGTCCCGGTAGGTCGGCAGGGTGCGCTTTCCCGGCGAAGACGAATACCACCGGGCGGTCGGCGGCGGAGGTGATTTCGCGTAGCCAATCGGGGTTTTCAAACAGTAGTGCGGCACGTTTGTAGGTGGCAAAGCGTCGCGCAAAGCCGATGGTCAGTATGTTTGGATCGAGCGGATTGGCGTGCTTAAGCAAGCGGTCAAGGTGAGCTTCCGAACTGTGGTTGCGCAGATGTTGCGTTCTGATGCGGTAGGCTAACTGGTGCAGCATTTGCGACTTGAGCGATTGTCGCACGCTCCAGAACAGGTGGTCGGGAATCTTGTCCATACATTGTTCCCAATAAGTGATGTCACACAGCCGGTGGCGCCATTCGTAGCCGAGAACATTATCAAACAGGTCGGACCATTCCTCGGCAAGGAAACTTGCGACGTGTACGCCATTGGTGACGTAGCTCATCGGGCTTTCCTCGGGGGTGATCTGCGGCCACAAGCTGGCGCAGATGCGCGAGGAAACCTCGCCGTGGATGCGCGACACACCGTTATGGTGGCGCGAGCCGCGAATGGCCAGCGCGGTCATGTTGAAATCGTGGCTGTCCGGCGCGCGTCCCAGATTGAGCAATCGCTCCTTGGGAATTTTCATTTCATCGCAGAAGTTGGCGAAGTAGTCCGACATCATCTCCGAGACGAAGTGGTCGTGGCCGGCCGGTACCGGCGTGTGGGTGGTAAACACGGTGTTGACTGCCACTGCTTCGAGGGCGCTGGAAAAATCCAGGCCTTGCGTAACCAGGTTGCGAGTACGTTCGAGCAACATGAAAGCGGCATGTCCTTCATTGATATGCCATACCGCTGGCTTGACGCCCATCTCCTGCAAGGCACGCACGCCACCCACACCCAGAATGATTTCCTGCTTGATGCGCATGTGGCGGTCACCGCCATAGAGCTGGTGGGCGATGTCGCGGTCTTCCTCAGAGTTTTCCTCCAGGTCGGTGTCGAGCAGGTTAAGCCAGACATGGCCTATCCGCGCTACCCATACCTTGACCGCCACTTTGCGACCGGGTAGATCCACATACACTTTGACTTCGCTGCCGTCGTCGCGCACTGCCGGCGTGACCGGCAGATCGTCGAAATCGGAATCGGAATTGGTGGCAATCTGGTTGCCTTCGGCATCAATGGTCTGGGAAAAATATCCCTGCCGGTACAGCAAACCCACGCCGACGAAGGGTAGATGCAGATCGCTGGCCGACTTGCAATGGTCGCCGGCCAGGATACCCAAGCCGCCGGAATAGATCGGGAAACTTTCGTGAAAGCCGAATTCAGCGCAGAAATAAGCGATGGTGTCGCCGGACTTGGGGTGCTCGTTGCCGTTATGACGTATCGGTTCGTTATGGTAGGTATCGTAGGCTGACAGCACACGATTGTAGTTGGCCAGGAATACTTGGTCATCGGCGGCGTCCAGCAGCCGTTGCTCGTCCACGCGCTTGAGGAAGGATTTTGGGTTGTGGTTGATGGCGTCCCACAGACCAGGATGGAGACGCGCGAACAGGGTGCGGGTGGGCCGATCCCAGCTATACCATAAATTATTGGCCAGCTCTTCCAGGCGTAGCAGGCGCCGGGGAATTTTTGGGTTTACTTCGAGAATGTAGATGGTTTCAGGTTTCATGCCTTAGCTCTGAGATATTGAATAATAAGTTGTGTAGAAGCAATTGCCATGCCATGCCAGGTTAGGTTAGGTTAGGTATTGGGTATTGCCAGCCGGCGAAGAATCAGTGTGTCACCGTGCTGGGTAAATTCGAGTTGTTTCAGAAAGCTCATGCCAAGCAGGACAGCGTTGCCTTCCATGCCGTTGGTTACCAGTGCGCTGACGTCATGCACCTCAATCGGGCCGAGACGCACGCTGGCGAGCGTGGACTGATAGCCCAGCGCAATGCCGTTTGCCGTTTGCACCTGCACGCGTTGGCCTGCTTCCAATCCCAGATGGTTTGCAAGGCCAGTCGAAAGCGCCACCTGGGTTGCACCGGTATCGAGCAGGAAGACCACTGGCTGCCCATTAATCTCGCCATCCGCCACGTAGTGGCCCGCACGGTTGCGCTTGAGCACTACCTCGTTTACGTGATTTTTTAGTACCGATTGCGGGTTGGGGTTGTACTGCTGCTGGTACCAGCCGTCAAAATACCAGTATATACCCGCAAACACCAGCAGCCAGGCCACGGCCAGCATGACTAGGCCGGATTTTCGATGAGGGTTCTGGGTGTTCAAATTTAGTCGAGTTTGATGAAATGCTCACGGTAATACTTCATTTCTTCGATGGACTCGTAAATATCCGCCAGCGCCGTGTGTTTGTTTTCCTTTTTGAAACCATCGAGCACTTTGGGTTTCCAGCGTTTGGCCAGTTCTTTCAGGGTGCTTACATCCAGATTGCGGTAGTGAAAATAGGCTTCCAGTTCCGGCATGTGCCGCGCCAGAAAACGGCGATCCTGGCAGATGGAGTTGCCGCACATGGGCGAAGTGCGCTTGGGCACATGTTGATTCAGGAAGGCGAGCATTTGTGCCTCCACCTCTGCGTCGCCAAAAGGTGACGCTTTGACTTTGTCGATCAGGCCGGATTTTCCGTGGGTTCCCTTGTTCCAGGCATCCATGGCATCGAGCACCGCGTCAGATTGGCGTACCACCAGCACGGGTGCTTCGGCAATCATGTTGAGTTCGCCGTCGGTCACGACCAGTGCGACTTCGAGCACACTGTCGGTATCCGGCGACAATCCGCTCATTTCCATGTCGATCCAGATTAGATTGTTTTGATTTTGTGCCATGGGATTGTCTTCAAGGATTGAAAAACATGAATTGTGTCATAATTAGCAGCGTATCGACACCCTGATGGATTCCACCCTGATTATGCAACAATTTACTCTGATATTTCTCGCGGCGCTGGTGCTCACCACGGGCATGAAGCTATGGCTAGGCCAACGTCATATCCGCTATATCCTGGCGCATCGCGATGCCGTGCCGGCAGTCTTTGCTGCTGAGGTGAACCTCCACGACCACCGCAAGGCAGCGGATTACAGCACGGCCAATACGCGGCTGGGCTTCGTTAACGTACTACTGGATGCGGCGGTGCTGCTGGCGTTCACGCTGGGTGGCGGCCTGCAATTACTGGATGGTTTCTGGAGCGGATTTTTTCCCTCCGAAATTACGCGCGGCATGGCACTGATTTTCAGCGCAGTGGTGCTTGCCGGCATAACGGAAATGCCCCTTAACTACTACCACACGTTTGTGATTGAACAGCGCTTCGGCTTCAACAAAATGACGTTCGGCATGTTCATTACTGACTCGCTCAAGCAGTTTTTTCTTGCAGCATTGCTGGGTTTGCCGCTGCTGTTTGCCGTGCTGTGGCTGATGCAGAAAATGGGCGGCAACTGGTGGCTGTACGTGTGGCTTACCTGGATGGGGTTTAATTTGCTGGTGCTGGCAATTTACCCAACGTTTATTGCGCCGTTGTTCAATAAGTTTGCGCCACTTGAGGAGGGCGATCTGAAGACACGCATCGAGGCGCTGCTTGGCAAATGTGGTTTCAGGGCCAGAGGCTTGTTCGTCATGGACGGCTCTAGGCGAAGCAGTCATGGTAACGCCTATTTCACCGGCTTTGGTGCGGCAAAGCGCATCGTGTTTTTTGATACCTTGCTCAAGGCATTAAATCCGGCGGAAATTGAAGCGGTGCTGGCACACGAGCTAGGGCATTTCAAGCGGCACCACATATACAAGCGGCTGGCGTGGATGTTCGGTGCAAGCCTGGTATTTCTCTGGGTACTGGGCTGGCTGATGAACAATGCATGGTTCTACGCGGGGCTGGGCGTGACTCGGCAGAGTATCGGCATGGCGCTAATATTGTTTTTCTGGGTGGCGCCGGTGTTTACCTTCGTGTTGCACCCGCTCACCAGCCTGTACTCGCGCAAGCACGAATTTGAAGCCGATCAATACGCAGCGCAGCATACCAATGGGAAGGAGCTGGTGCGCGCGCTGGTTAAGCTATACAAGGATAATGCGACGACGCTCACTCCGGACCCGCTGCATTCGGCATTTTACGATTCGCATCCGCCAGCTGGCGTGCGAATAGCGCGGTTGCAAAAAATGGTGCACAATACTTGAGTAAAACATACTGGTATAAGGAGATGTTTATGAAAACTGGGATTTTATTATCGGTTGTATTGCTGATACTGGGTTTTTCCACTGCACAAGCTGAATCCAAGGGTGACCCGAAGCTGGGTAAACCGCTTGCCGAAAAATCATGCAATGCTTGCCATATTTCCTTGATGGGCGGCGACGGATCGAAAATTTATACGCGGGCCGACCGCAAAGTGAAATCTGCGAGCCAATTGGAGGCACGTGTTCGCGCCTGTAATGCGAATACCGGTGCCGGCTGGTTCCCCGAAGATGAGGCGCATGTGGCAGCGTATTTGAACGCCACTTATTACCATTTTAAGTAGGAGAGACATCGTGGTTTTCGTGTGTGATCTGACGCAAAAAAATTGCAAGCCTTGTGAGGGTGGCGTGCCACCTCTTTCGCAGCCAGAAATCGACGAGATGATGAAAAAGCTTCAGGGTTGGGAGCAACAGGGCAAGCTTATCGCCAAGACCTACTCGTTCAAGGATTATTACCAGACCATGGCATTTGTAAACGCATCCGCCTGGATTTCGCATCGTGAAGACCACCATCCAGATATCGAAGTGGGTTATAACAAATGTCGCGTGAGTTACATGACCCACGCCATTGATGGCTTGTCGGAGAATGATTTTATCTGCGCTGCAAAAATCGATTCATTGCTTGAGCTGTGAGTGGCAAAACCCCCGTCGAAAAAACATGCTGAGAAAACGCTAGAAGGACGGATTGTCGCCAGCTTTGGCCGACGCTATGAAGTAGAGCTGGCCGATGACGGCGCCTTGCTTGAGTGTGTCACCCGCGGCAAGAAAGGCGGCGTGGCATGCGGGGATCAGGTACTGGTCGTGCCGACGTCGGCAGGTCAGGCAGTGATTCAGGAAATCTTGCCGCAGAAGTCACTGCTATACCGTTCAGATGCATTCAAAAGCAAGCTGATTGCGGCCAATGTAAGCCAGATTCTGGTAGTCGTCGCGGCAGTGCCGAGTTTCTATGAAGACCTGGTTAATCGATGTCTCATCGCTGCAGAAACGGCTGGCATCCGCGCCGTGATCGTGCTCAACAAAGCCGATATGGTGGAGGAGAGCAAAGCCGCTGTACAGCAATTGGCGCTTTATCATGATCTGGGTTATACCATGTTAGCCTTATCTGCAAAGCAAGATGTCAGTCCGCTGCTGCCGTATCTGCAAGGCCAGGTGAGCGTGCTGGTGGGGCAGTCCGGCATGGGCAAATCAAGCCTGATTAATGCGTTGGTACCGGAGGCGGCTGCCGCCACGCGCGAAGTCTCCGAGGCGCTCGATTCCGGTCGGCATACCACCACTTACGCGCGGCTCTACCACCTTAATACAGACAGCCATATCATCGATTCTCCCGGCTTGCAGGAGTTCGGCCTTGCGCACTTGAAGCCGGAGGAAATAGACCATGCTTTTATTGAATTCCGGCCTTATCTGGGCAAGTGTCGCTTTAATAACTGCCGCCATATTTCCGAACCGGGTTGTGCAGTGCTGGAGGCAGTAAGCGAAGGAAAAATCAGCCCACGACGCTTGGCGGTCTATCAGAAAATGGTTGGAACCCATTCTTAATCTTGGGCATAATCGCCCATTTCACACAAAGGAGCGTGCCATGACGGCAATTACCACCGAATCAGGTTTGATGTATGAAGAAATTTCAGAAGGCACGGGCGACGCTGCGCAGGCAGGGAAAATGGTTTCCGTGCATTACACTGGCTGGTTGATGGACGGCACAAAATTCGATTCCAGCAAGGATCGCAACGATCCTTTCATGTTCCCGCTGGGCGCGGGCAATGTGATTCGCGGCTGGGACGAAGGTGTGCAGGGAATGAAAGAAGGCGGGGTGCGCAAGCTCACTATTCCGTCGCAATTGGGTTACGGCGAGCGAGGCGCGGGTGGTGTGATTCCGCCAAATGCTACGCTGGTGTTTGAAGTGGAGTTGCTTAAGATTCTTTAAATCGACTGGGCGCTCTGGTTTTCTCCATCGCCCACGATATGGGCGTGGACGGATTCCAGCGCATCACGCAGTATTTCCTCTGAAGCGGCATTGAGAAATTCGGCCAGCAGGTCGGCAGCGTCGTAGGTATCTGCGGACAAGGATTTGGCATCCAGCTCGGCAATGAAAGCCGCAGCAGCGCCGGAAATTCTCAGCAGAATGTGCCGCTCCTTCATGAGCATTTCCAGCTCGCCGCGCAGCATGGCGATTTCCTGGTCTTTGATTTGGTTGTTTGTCATAGTCGCTTCCTTGTGCATTATCAGGCTGGAATGTCGGGAATAAGTTCTTCTTCCAATTTGACGATTATGTCTTTCAACTGAAGTTTGCGCTTTTTCAAGCGTCGCAGCAGCAACTCGTCGGGGAAACTTTCCTTGGCCAGCTGATCAATGACTGTGTCGAGGTCGTTATGCTCGAGCCGCAACTCATGAAGTTTAAGCTTGGTGGCTTCTTCCTGATCTTCGTCGAGCATAAAGGCCTCCTTATGGCTGCCTAATTACAGGTTCCTTGCGGATCTGCTGCATCAATTTGGCAGATAAATTTTCCAGAAATCGCCGTGAGAAAATCACCGCGATAAGGCAAAAGCCTCCAAATACCAGTAGGTTGATCGGGTGGGTGCGGGCCAGATCGAGCAGGTTGCTGGAAATCATATTGAGAAATAGCGGCACCATCAGGGCGGCCACCACGCCAAGCACAACGTATTTGAACAAATCACGCAAGGCGAAGTCACTATGGCGTTCCGCCAGGAAATAGTTGGCAAGGCCACCAAGAATGCCCGCTGCCACCATGATGCCAAGCACCAGCAAAATGTAGCTGTCCACCAAACTGGTGCCCTCAACAATATGCATTGTTCCCTGAAGATCCATTATTTCCCCTTGAATTTAATAAGAAGCATCCCCGTACGTTACTTCATATCATTGTGCCCGTCCTTGCGTCAAGATGCTAGAGCGGGCGCCGGATCAGCAGCCCTTTCAGGTACTCGCCCTCCGGGAAGTGCAAAGATACCGGATGGTCGGCGCTGGCAGAGAAGTGGCCGACCACATGCGCGTTAACATGCGCATCCAGTGCCGCGCCACCAATGATTTTTTGGAACAGTTCGGGGCCGATGCCACCCGAGCAAGAAAAAGTTGCCAGCAGGCCGCCCGGACGCAGCAGCCTGAGCGCCCATAGGTTGATGTCCTTATACGCGCGCGATGCCTTAGTGGCGTGCTGGGCGGTCGGGGCGAATTTGGGTGGATCGAGCACGATCAGATCAAAACTTTTCCCTTGGTCGCGCAAGTTGCGCAGCGTTTTGAACACGTCTGCCTCGAGCCATTGGGCACGGTCTTCTGGCAGGCCATTGAGGCGCACATTTTCCTGAGCAAGTTGCAGCGCTTCAGCGGAACTGTCCACCGAAAGCACCGAGCGGGCGCCGCCTGCCAGCGCACTCAAACTGAAGCCACCGCTGTAGCAGAAGCAGTTAAGCATATCTTTATCCGCCGCCAATCCGCCTATACGTTTGCGATTGTCGCGCTGGTCAAGATAGAAGCCGGTTTTCTGGCCGTGTTCCACGTCCACATGGTATTTCAGGCCGTGTTCGTGAATGATCAGGGGCGTTGGCAGTGTGCCGTGCAAGATACCTTTGCGCGGCAGTAATCCTTCCAGTTCGCGCACTTCGGCGTCAGAGCGTTCATACAGATTGGCGCAACCGGTCAGTTCCAGGAGCAGGGCGATAAGGGTATCGCGCCAGTGTTCCACGCCCGCTGAAAGGAATTGCACGACCAGTGTATCAGCGTAGCGGTCGACGATCAGCCCTGGCAGTCCGTCGGATTCGCTATGCACCAGGCGTAGCGCGTCGGTGTCGGCACCTAAGGTTTGCCGCGCAGCGATGGCGCGGGCAAGTCGACCGCGTAGAAAATCGGCGTCAATGATTTCGCTTTCCTGATAGCTCCATACCCGTGCCCGGATTTGCGAGGTGGCGCTATAAGCGGCCTGGGCGAGGAAACCGCCAGAGGCAGAACGCACGATTACCGTGTCACCTGACTGGGGCTCACCTTTGATGCGTTCGACGGCACCAGAGAATACCCAGGGATGGTGATGCTGGAGCGATTTTTCGCGACCAGTATTGAGAAATAGAGTATCCATGCCAGTCAGTTTACCATGTACCGCTGCCTTCTCTTGCTTGGCTGGTGCGCACTCTTTGGTTATTTGATACGCGGTCGATGTCTATTTCTGATTCTCGTCATGATCACCACTTTCTTTGTGAGAAAGATCGAGAGGTTGCGACACAAAGGGCAGCTTCAAGGTTTTTTGGGTGGCATCATATCCTGACAGAAAGATGCCTCCGGCTGACGCTACGAGCGCAACCAAAATTGCTGCGGCAAGATAGCGCGGGGAAGCGATGCCATCTTCCGGTTTGCCTTCCTTATAGCCGGTCACCATTGATTTTGCCAAATGTTCCTTGTGTACCAGGCTTTCAATCACTACGCCAACTATGTGCGCGATTACCAGTACCAGCATGGCGTTAGCGAGAACCTCGTGGATTTCCTTGAAAGACTCTCCGCTCAGTAGCGTCATCAGACCAGTAACTGATGTACCAGCACCAAGCAGGATAAGCCCATAGATTGCCCAGCTCCCGGCTGGGTTATGGCAGATGAAACGCTGCGCATGTCCCTTGAAAATGGCCAGTACGTAGCGTAGTGCTTCTTGTGGACTAAACAAAAACGAGGTGAATCGTGCATAGCGGCTGCCCACAACGCCCCAAACCAAACGGAAGGCGACCAGCACCAGAATCAGCAGCCCGGCGAAGACATGGAGAGGAAGCAGGGAATGCTCTTCGCCCGCCAAATAGGCCACAGCAAAAGCGCCGGCTAATAACCAGTGGAACAGACGGGTGGGAATATCCCAGACTAGAATCTTCATGATTTCTCCTCTTCAGTAAGTTAGGCTGGATACTACGCCGCCATCCTTAACAGAGGCTTAAGGGCAATTTATGCCCTTTTATCAGGGACTAATTTTTGGCAGCTTCTGCTGCCATGAGTTCCAGCATCTGGGTAACAATATCCGGTTCTACATCAATGCCGACCTCCAGGCCGGGATTCACTGCAATGGCAAAGCCAGGTTCCATTCGCTCCAAAATCCAGGTGAACTCGGTCAGTAGTCCACCACCGAACTCAGGATAATCCGTCAGAAAACCTTTGGCGCGCTCCGGGCTGGTGAATGTCACCAGAATATTGTTGCCCTCGTCATCCTGTATGACCAACGGTGTAGCAAGCGTGGTGCGCTGAAAGCCTTTTATGCCGCTTTCCTTGTCGTTTTTCACCGGCATGAAAACTTGCCCGGCCATAAGGTCGCGCATGAATTCTTCGCTGGATAGCTCACCATTCATGGCGGCGATTAGTTTTTTTTCGAGTTCGTTTTTTGCCTCGAAAGCTTCGTTTTGCATTGCTCTCTTCCTAAGATGAGGATGTGGGAGCGAATTATAATCGCTCTGACGCGTGAAATAACCTGTCTAAAGAAGTGGTTTCGGCTTTTCCTGCTTAGCCCCATCAGCTATGTTCAGGATGCGCTACAGCGAACCAGACGGTTCATGGGAGGAAGACTAAAACGAATCGCAGAACCGATTCCCGGTGCTGGCTAGCTCACTTAATTTTCTGACCCAAAACGTGCAGCTTCCCAAAGATGCCAATCAGAATCAGGCCCATGCCAGCGTTGAGAAGTGTCATGAGCTGAAAGCCTGCGAGATAATATCCGCCGGTTGCTCTGATTCCGATGGCGACAACGATTAGCGCGATACCAACGATAGCTACGATATTACCAATGGTTTCGATGAGATTTTTCATGGTCAAATCTTCCTCTTTCGGGTATTAAGTTTATGAAGTTGTCCCAAACAGATTATCGGTGCCAAAATCCGAATCATCAGTCATGAAGCATAGCTCGAAAGCCGGGTATTGTCATGTCGCACTAAGCGGGTGGCTGCGACCACTCATCCAGCGACCAGCGGCGCAAAAAAATTGTCCCATCGCGCTGAATTTTTTGCGGCAAGTGTTGCCAGTTCGCGGCGATGGCTTCGAATTCGTTGGGTGCAAGCAGCGCTTTACCTTCGCGGAAAGGCAGCGTCGAGAGTTTGATCTCCCACGGCACGGTGCCACCGGAGCGCAAGCCGTAAGAAATTTCGAAATCCAGCAGCGGGATCAGTTCTTCCGCGCCGTAGTCCTTGCATTCGGCCAGTACTTGGAGCGATTCGGCATGGAGCGCATAGATGCCTCGATCGCGCGCGAACATGAAATGGTCGCCAGCGATGAGCAACACGCCTTTGCATGGCTCGGCGAAATCCGCAGTCAGCGACTCATCCTGAAAACGGAAAGCAATAATTTCTGCGTTAATTCCACTGAGGTTTTGCCATGCGACCTGTTCGGTACCGCGTAGCGATTCTTCGTGCAGTAGCATGCCATCACGTCGCATGCGCCGCAGGAAAGGCTTGCCGCGCGTGGGTGAATAGTCGATCTGGCGGCGTCGGTGCAGCACCTCCTCCTCTATGATGCATGTCCCTGCCGCACCGTCTTGCCCCGCCAGCCACAATAGCTCCTCCAGGCTGCATTCAGCCAACGATGATTTCCTGGAAAAATCGGGTCTGCCGGCAGGCACGGTCAGGTAGGCGTACAAGCGGCGTGACTGAAGCCAGAAGGTGTGAGGCTGGCTTGGTGGAATGCGTTGCCACGCGCCCATAAAACTATCCGGTACGTCGGTAATGATGTCCATTTGTAGAGTGCTATTCAAAAAGAAAGCATTATGCCGCTATCGAGGAACCGCAGCATTTTTTGAATTTCTTGCCACTGCCGCACGGGCATGGCTCATTGCGTCCTATCTTGGGCGCATGGACAGGTTTGCCCGGGTTGTTGGCTTCCCCATCGAGGTAAAACCATTCGCCATTGCATTTACCAAAACGACTCACTTCATGCAACTGGTCATCCATGTCATTAACCCGAAAGCGGGCCACGAATTCGACGACACCCTCTTCGTCCTCTGCCAAACCTTTGCGCGTATTGAGAATGGTTAGACTCATCCATTCCAGACCTGACTCTTCATGCAAAGAGTCAGGGCGGGTTCGGGCATCCCAGGTTCGAACCAAATAGCCAAAGTCTTTGCGCGTATACGCGGTATAGCGTGAGCGCATCAACGCCTCTGCTGTGGGAGCTTTGGCGGTTCCCTCGAGATAGAGGCCGCAACATTGATCGAATTGGGCGCCGGAGCTGCAGGGACAGGGCGACATGACGTTTATGACATCAGCCCGTAGTGAGTTTGGCAAGCTCGTGCTCAATGATCTGTTCGTCCAGACGCGCGTAATCTTCCCGGTTGAAAGTAATCATGCCGCCCGCGAGTTCATGCCAGGTGAAGCCGCTGGTCCAGTCCGGCTGTTTGTAAGTGCCCTGTTTCTTGCGTGGAAAGACAGTCAGTTTCCCCGGTGTGTAGAGCAGATTGTAGGGCTGGTTGTGTTGGTGTAGCTGGCTCAGGTATTCCCAGGCAGCATCAGCCGTCTTGAAGGTAACGCATTGCACGGGATAAGGCGTATCTCCCCCATTGTGGCGCCATTCTGAATGCATAGCCGGGAAGCCGTCCGGTTTGACGAACATCTGGAAATGCAGATGGTTGACCGAGGCAAATGCGCCCAGCGAGTTATAGCCGAAGCCTGCGCCATTCAGTGTGCGTGCAAGTTCCAGCGTGGCATCCCACATGTAAAAGTGATGCGCTTCGGTAAGGAATTGCGACAGACAGCTTTCGCGCTCCGGCACCAGCAGGCCATGAAAGTCTACAAATGGGTATTTATTGTAGTAGAGCGTGGTATGCCTGCCGCATAACTCGCCTGCCCAGAAAGCTTCTTTCTGCATGAAGCCCTTGTTGAAGTGGAAGCCAGCTTCGTCAAAAGAAACGTGGAGGCTTTCCGGCACGTGCGCGGTGATGCGCTTCGGGCGGAAAGAACGTAGATGGTTGAACTGTACTTCCCACGGCCCGGCCCGGCGTATTTCGGTGGACTTTAATTTGTCAAACCCGACTGCGTGCAGCTTCAAAAAAACCAACAAATCCTCTTCCACTGCTTGAATGGTTTTGCCGTTAACCAGTGCGTTGGTGTATTCCTCGCTCAAGGCAAGGTAGAGATTTGCCAGCCCCTCTGCCGTGGCGGCTTCCACACGCGGATCAAAACTGGCGTTGGCACAAACCAGAATAAACGGACCGAGTTCGCCTTGTTCAAGCAGCTTGACGAGACCTTGCTCGAAGGCATGTTGGAAAGCAAGATTGGAAGTGAAAGGCGTAGTGATCATATAAGAAGCGAGTTATGTATTTTCCCCGACGAACGGGTTGGTGAGCCGCTCTTCGCCAAATGTTGATAGCGGCCCGTGGCCGGGTACAAAGGTAATGTCATCGCCCAATGGAAATAATTTATTTCGGATAGAAGCGATCAACGCTGTATGGTCGCCGCGAGGGAAATCAGTACGTCCGATCGAACCCTTGAACAGTACATCGCCAACGAAGGCGGTGCGGCTGGCCGCATGGTAGAACACCACGTGGCCGGGCGTATGGCCGGGGCAATGCAACACCTCCATGACGATATTGCCCACGCGCACCTGATCGCCATCTTCCAGCCAGCGGTCAGGCGTGAGCGGTGGCGTATCGGGGAAGCCGAACATTTCCGCCTGTTGCGGCAGTGCATCCAGCCAGAATGCTTCTTCGCGTTGCGGACCTTCAATGGGGATATGCAACCGCGCCGCAATCTCGCCCGCTGCACCGACATGGTCGAGGTGGCCGTGAGTGAGCAGAATTTTTTCCAGTCGCAGACCGCGTTTTTCCAATGCAGCAAGCAAATGCTCGGCCTCGCCGCCAGGGTCGATCAACGCGGCCCTACCGGTTTCTTCGCACCAGATCAGAGAGCAGTTCTGCTCGAAGGGTGTAACGGGGATGACAGTGAATTGCATACGCTGCATTATACCCCGCCCAACGATCCTTTCGGACTGGATGAGCAAGGCCGGACGCTGCTTTCCCTGGCTGCTAGCATTTTAAACGGGTGCCAATTTGGCACCCGTTTATCACATAATTTAAGGCAACGCGCAACTCCTAAACCCCACAAACATATCGCTTCTTTCGGGCGTGTAAAAATTCCTAAAGCGGTTGTGAATCAACCGGGAGCGCGTGCAGAATGATCCGCCGCGCATGACTTGATGGGTATGGAACCAGGGTTCTGAATATTCTTTGTAGGGGTCGGGGGAGAAACCTGGATAAGGTGTGAAAGGTGACGCTGTCCATTCCCACACGTTGCCGATCATTTGCCGTAGTGGTGAATCAGTCTGCGCCAAGGAAGCTGCTGGAACTGGCCTGGTAAATACGCTATCTAGGGACACCTGGCCGAGCAGCGCCGTGTTGCCCCAAGGGTAACGGTTATCACCATCTTCGCGACCTGCACGCGCGGCATATTCCCATTCCGCTTCGCTGGGTAGCCGGCGGCCTGCCCAGCGGCAGTACGCTTCAGCCTCATGGTAATTCACGTGCATGACGGGTTCTTCTTCGGGAAGTGACAACCACTGATCAAATCGTCTCACCAGCCAGTTTCTGCGCTCTTTTCGCCAGTAGCAAGGAGCCTCAATAGGGTGAGTTTCCCGCCATTGCCATCCAACGTCTGACCAGAATTCGCGTGCGCGATATCCCCCGGCATCCACAAATTCGGCGAAGGCTTTGTTCGTTACGGTCGTGGCCGAGATGGAGAAAGGGGAAAGGGTAATTGGATGCGCCCACTTTTCGTTGTCGAACACGAAGTCTTGGCCCGGCTGCGAGCCAAGCTGGAATGCTCCGCCTGTCAGACGGACGTCATTAACGGCGGTATGGAGTTTGGGCGCGGGCAGCGTTGTTGATGGCCATGCTGGTTCCGGATAGCCGAGCGTTTGCAGGGTCATCAGCATCGCCTCGGTATGCATGTCCTCGTGCAACAACGTGAGTTTGAAAAAATAGCGATCTGCTGGAAGGCTTTTATCCAGGGCGATTAGCGTGTCTTCAAGCACGTTTTCCAGATAGCGAAAAATTTGATCGCGATCAGGCAGCGGCAGATGCCAACGATCTGCGTGAGGGATGGTACGGGAATCGAGCAACCGATCAGCATCTTTTAATCGAGAGGGTTGCAGCGCAGCATTTTGTTGTTGGCGCAAACACCAGTACTCCTGAAACCAGCCCACATGCCCGATTTCCCAAAGCGGTGGATTGACGATAGCGAGATAAGGGATTTTCCATTGCGCGGGCGTGAGATGCGCGTAGGTTGCCAATGTTTGCTGACGTGCGTTGATCAACGCAGCGCGGAGTTGGTTTTTATCGTTAAGGTCAAATCTTGTATTCATTATTCATGTGGCATAGAACACACTGAAATCCTGCGCATCGTCCTGCCAGCACTGGATCGTAGCGAAGCCTGCCTGTTGCAGCAGGGATTCAAATTCGTAACCTGCATACTTGTATGAATTCTCGGTGTGAATCCGCTCCCCGGCGGCGAATTCCCGGCGGCTGTCGCCAATGCATACTACACAATTTGACATGGCCTCGAGGTGCATTTCCACGCGTCCGATCAATTCATTGTAAAAACCAATATGCTGGAATTGATCCAAATCGAAATCCGAACCGATCAGCCGGTTGACGTGATTGAGAATGTTCAGGTTGAACGATGCGGTGACGCCCAGGGTATCGGCATACGCTGCATTGAGGCGTGCAGGATCTTTCTTGGTATCCACGCCAATCAACAGACCGCTATCCGGCCCATGGCAATGGGCACGAATTTGGCGCAGCAAGCGCAACGCTGATTCCGGCGCAAAATTTCCAATGCTCGACCCCGGATAGAAGAAGGTGACGGGTTGCGCATCCAACTCGTCATCTAGTTGCAGCCCCGCGGCGATATCCATGACGATGCCGACCATCCCGGTATCGGGAAATTCTTCCGCTAAGCGCGCCAGTGAATGTTCAAGATGAGCTTCAGCAATGTCTACGGCAACATAGCGGCTGGGCTTGAGAAAGTGAAACCACTCCGCCGCCTTGCGGCAGTCTCCGGCCCCAAGATCGACCAGTTGCTTGCCGATGCCGACAACTTCAGTAATGGCTGCCCTGTTCTGCGTGAAAATTGACGCTTCGGTTCGCGCCGGGTAGTACTCTGGAAGCTTGCAGATGGCCAGGTAGAGCAAACAGCCCAGCTCGTCGTAGAAATATTTGGGAGAAATCGCGGCATGCGGCGCGAGCAGTTCCGCAATCAGCAATTGCCGTTCCAATTCCGGGTTAAAACTTGAACGATAGGAGATCGTATAACTCATCGTGGATATGCGGGTTGTGTACAGCTATTCTTTATAGCTATGCCGTGGCAGTAAGCCAACTTTTCCAGTGATATGCCCGCGATACTGAGAAACATGGCAATTTTGTGGCATTTACTATAATCAGATCAGCATTAAAAAAGCCGGCCTTCACGCCGGTTCCGGGTCTGGAGCCAACTTCCCGCGAATAACAGAAGCAAGGAGGTTACCATAGCATGCCAATATATCGACTGCCACGAATTCCCCAGCTTCTTGCGGCTATTTCTTCTATGTGGGGTTGAATAATACTTACGCACACCTAATCTGCTTGAAGAGACCAAACAAGGATATAAATGTCACCCAAGCTAGCCAAAGAGCCGATTGAAGGCGAAATTCTGGAATCTGAATCAAAGCATCGCAAGGGCGGCGAGCTGATTCCGGCACCGGCGCTGCCGACTACGTTGTATTTGTTGCCCCTGACCGAGCGGCCATTCTTTCCGGCGCAGACCTTACCGTTGTTGATGAATGAGGTGTGGCTGGACACCGTGGAAAAGATCGGCGAGGGCGAGCGGCATATGGCGGGGCTGGTGTATTCCAGGGCTGAGCGGCCCGATGAAGCCGCGCCGGATGATTTTGAAAATGTCGGCACGCTGGTGCGCGTGCACCATCCCATGCGCTCGGAAGGCAAGATTCAGTTTATTGCGGAAGGGGTAAAGCGCTTCCGCATCGTCAAATGGATTTCCGACGAAGCGCCCTATCTGGTGCAGGTGGAATACCCGGTGGAGCCGCGCATCCAGGCCAAGGACGAAATTCGTGCCTATGCCATCGCGATTATCAACACCATCAAGGATCTGGTGCCGCTGAATCCGCTGTACAGCGAAGAGCTCAAATTTTTCCTTAACCGCTTTAGTCCCAACGAACCTTCGCTACTGACCGATTTTGCGGCAAGCCTGACTACGGCTACAGCCGAGCAGTTGCAGCAGGTGCTGGAAGCTTTCAATCTGCGCCGCCGCATGGAAAAAGTGCTGGTGCTGATCAAGAAGGAACTGGAAGTCGCCCGCCTGCAATCGCAAATCCGCGAACAGGTCGAACAGAAAATGACCAAGAAGCAGCGGGAATTTTTCCTGCGCGAGCAGCTCAAGGAAATTCAAAAAGAACTGGGCCTGGCCAAGGATGACAGAACTGCTGATGTCGAGCGTTTCAACGAACGTCTGGCCAAGCTCAAACTGAGCGACGCCGGGCAGAAACGCGTGGATGAGGAGATGAATAAACTCTCCATCCTCGAATCAGGTTCGCCCGAGTACGCGGTGACCCGCAACTATCTGGATTGGCTCACGCAAATGCCGTGGGGAAAATTTTCCAAGGACAAGCTCGATTTGAACCGCGCGCGCAAAATTCTCGACCACGACCACGATGGTCTGGAAGATGTGAAAAAGCGCATTATCGAATTCCTGGCGGTGGGTTCGCTGAAAGGGGAGGTGGCCGGTTCCATCCTGTTGCTGGTCGGTCCGCCCGGTGTGGGTAAGACCTCTATCGGTCGTTCCGTGGCCAAAACTTTGGGCCGGAAATTCTATCGCTTTTCCCTGGGCGGCATGCGCGACGAGGCAGAAATCAAGGGCCATCGTCGCACCTACATCGGCGCCATGCCGGGCAAATTCGTGCAGGCCATCAAGGAAATGGATGTAGCCAACCCGGTCATCATGCTGGACGAGATCGACAAGATCGGCGCCTCCTATCACGGCGATCCGGCCTCGGCTCTGCTGGAAGTGCTCGACCCCGAGCAGAACGTGGATTTTCTCGATCACTATCTGGACGTGCGTTTCGACCTCTCCAAGGTGCTGTTCATCTGTACCGCGAACCAACTCGATACGATCCCCAGCCCGCTGCTGGATCGTATGGAAGTGATCCGCCTGTCTGGCTACATCACGGCGGAAAAGGTGGCTATCGCCAAACATCATCTGTGGCCGAAGCAACTGGACAAAGCAGGGGTGAAGCGCGGCCAGGTGAGCATTACCGAAGCAGCCATTCGTCATATTGTGGAAGGCTATGCCCGCGAAGCCGGCGTGCGCAGCCTGGAAAAACAGTTAGGGCGGGTGGTGCGCAAGGCGGTGGTGGATATTGTGGGCGGCGAAGAGGGGCCGATCCGCATTGGTACCCAGCAAGTCGAGGCTTATCTGGACAAACCGGTATTCACGCATGAAAAACCGCTTACCGGCGTGGGCGTGGTGACCGGACTGGCATGGACTGCTATGGGCGGCGTGACCTTGTCCATCGAAGCGACCAAAGTGCACAGCATCAACCGCGGTTTCAAACTCACCGGAAAATTGGGCGATGTGATGCGCGAGTCGGCGGAGATCGCCCACAGCTATGTGTCTTCGCATCTTAAGGAATTCAAAGGCGACCCAGCCTTTTTTGATGCAGCTTTTGTGCATTTGCATGTGCCGGAAGGCGCCACACCGAAGGACGGTCCCAGCGCAGGCATTACCATGGCTACCGCGCTGCTGTCGCTGGCGCGCAATGAAAAGATCCGGCGGCCTCTGGTCATGACTGGCGAAATTACCCTAACCGGCCAAGTGCTGCCGGTTGGCGGTATTCGGGAGAAGGTCATCGCGGCCAAGCGCGTGCCGGTGATGGAGCTGATCTTGCCGTATGCCAACAAGCGCGACTTCGACATGCTGCCAGACCACGTCAAAGAAGGATTCACGGTGCATTTTGTCAAACATTTCAAGGAAGTAGTCAAGATCGTCTTTGGCTAGATAAAGCACAGGGGCGCGAAGCGCGCCAAACGGGTAAAATGCCGGGATTACCTTTGCTGGTTTGATCCCACGTGACTGAAGTCCTCGAAACCCAAGCTGTTGCGCGCGTCCTCGGTGAGCCGTATACCCAGCTGCCGCTCGATCTGTACATCCCGCCGGATGCACTGGAAGTGTTTCTGGAAACCTTTGAGGGCCCGCTCGATCTGCTGCTGTATTTGATCCGTCGTCAGAACCTGAATGTGTTGGACATCCCCATGGCCGAAGTTACGCGCCAATACATGGGATATGTCGAAGTCATGCGCCAGAACCAATTGGAGATGGCCGCAGAATACCTGTTGATGGCCGCGCTGCTGATCGAGATCAAATCGCGTTTGCTGCTGCCGCGTCGGGTTGAGCGCGAAGATGAAGAATCTGATCCCAGGGCTGAACTGGTGCGGCGTTTGCTGGAATACGAGCAGATGAAGCTGGCAGCTTACGAGCTGGATGTATTACCGCAAGCGGGACGCGACTTTGCGCTGGTGCAAGTGTGGGTTGAGCAGGCAGCGCAGAAACGCTTGCCTGACGTGAATCTGGAAGATTTGCGTACTGCCTGGCTTGGCCTGATGTCACGTGCCAATGTCACGCTGCATCACAAAATTACCCGTGAAGAACTTTCGGTGCGCGAGCACATGACGCGCATCCTGCGGCGCTTGCGGGAAAGTGCATTTATCGAATTCAGCGCTCTGTTCGACCCCACGCGTGGCGTGCCGGAGATGGTAGTCAGTTTTTTAGCCGTGCTGGAGCTGGTCAAGGAATCGTTGATCGAAGTCACCCAGCAGGAAGCCTTTTCATCCATTTACGTAAAACTTTCCCATGCAGTCGCCTAACAATCTTCACGACCTCAAACTTATTCTGGAAACCGCTTTACTTACCAGCAGCGAGCCGCTTTCCATTAACGAATTGAAGCGTCTGTTCGAGGAAGAACTGAGTCCGGAAATCCTGCGCAAGGTGCTGGATGAACTGCGTCATGACTGGGAAGGGCGTGGCGTCGAGCTGGTCAATGTGGCTAGCGGCTGGCGCTTCCAGACCAAACCGGAGTTTCAGAAATTTATCGACCGTTTAAACCCAGAGAAGCCACCGCGCCTGTCGCGCGCCGTGCTGGAAACGCTGGCCATCATCGCCTACCGGCAGCCGGTGACACGTGGAGATATCGAGGAAATCCGTGGTGTAGCAGTTAGTAGCAACATATTAAAAACCCTGGAAGAGCGCGGCTGGGTTGATGCCATCGGGCACCGCGACGTGCCCGGACGCCCCACGCTTTTTGCCACAACCAAAATCTTTCTTGACGACCTTAACTTACGTTCGCTGGGGGAATTGCCACCTCTGGAGGATGTTGGATCACTGCCCAGTCTGGACATTGAAGGCAACACACCACCACAAGCAGAACTGAGGGCTCGCTAATGAATAAGTTGTGCATTCGAGACCCCCAGAAAGTCCGTATGCAGCGTTGCGGCTCGTCGGCGTGGAACGACCACGCTTTCCTCGACGCGCCTTGCCTGCGGACTTTCTGGGGGATCACCCTTCGGGGCGGGGAGGATTTGGATGCATGGCGTTGTTGCAGGCTCCTGATGTGGAATAACCACATGGCGTTGCCTGCGTCTAGCCCTGCCCCCAAATCCTCCCCGCCGAATGCACAACTTATTCATTAGCGAGCCCTGAATGCCCATTAAGCGTAAATCACCTATTCGCCCACCCGCCGCCAAGGCGGCGTCTGCCAATCCACGGCGCATCGAGAACCCGCGTCCTGGCGCGCTTAAACAATCGGTTGCTGACAAGATTCCCACGCAGAAGCTGCACAAGTTGCTGGCGCAATCAGGCTTGGGATCGCGGCGTGAGATGGATGCGCTGGTTGAGGCCGGGCGTGTCACAGTTAATGGCAAAGTGGCTACCACCGGTGCGCGTGTAGGGCCGAATGACGACGTGAGAGTCAGCGGACGCCGCGTGCTTCTGCGCTTCGACACGCCACGCAAAGTGCGCGTATTGTTCTACCATAAGCCTGAAGGCGAGATCGTCAGCCGTGATGATCCTGACAAGCGGCCAAGCGTGTTTGATCACCTGCCGTTACTGCGGAATTCAAAATGGCACGCAATCGGTAGGCTCGATTTCAATACTTCCGGCTTGTTGATTTTTACTACATCCGGCGAGTTGGCCAACCGCATGATGCATCCGCGTTACGAAATGGAGCGCGAATATGCTGTCCGGGTGCGTGGCACACTAACACCCGAGCAGATGGATGCGTTGAGAAACGGCATTCCGCTGGAGGACGGCATCGCACACTTTGATAGCCTGGCAGATCAGGGCGGCGAGGGCAGCAACCATTGGTATCGCGCCGTGCTGAAAGAAGGGCGCAATCGCGAAGTGCGCCGCATGTTCGAAGTGCTGGGACTGACCGTCAGCCGCCTGATCCGTGTGCGTTTCGGCAATACTACATTGCCACCCCGGCTGAAGCGGGGCCGCTGGATGGAGCTAGAACCTGAAGCGGTTGAGGCCATGATGACCTGGGCGATGTCCATTGTGCCGTCTGGTGGTGAAGTTGAGGAAGACGAGTTTGCGCCGATGCATAGACCGGACGATGCGCCCCCGCCACGCCGGGCAAGGGCACTCGCGCCATCCAGGACACCGAGGGAAGATTCACGCCCAAGAATATCCGAAAAGGAAACGAAAGCACCGCGTTCAACGAAGCACGTACAAGCGAAATCACCCCGCTCAGGAGCGCAAGGCAAAGCACCAAAGCCGGTGGTTCGTAAAAGGCCACCTAAGTTGTAGGACGCCTCTAGTAGTCCGTTCCTATATTGAGTATGTCGTGCTGTGGGTTCTGAGTGAGGAACCACCTAGAGCCTGATAACTCACTTCTTCCTTGGTGGGTTCTTAGCCAGCTTTTGAATGATCCCTGCCGCCCACTCTTTTCCACCCAGCCCGAAGGCAAGGGCAAAGGCCAGACCAATCGCACCGAAACCGATCTGGAATGCGGCGGTTAGCAGTTGGGTGCCGATCTGCAATTGTTCCAGCGCGACGAAAAAGACGAAAATTAATATGGCGTATTCAGATATGGTGCTGATGGTGAGCGCGCCTTCTACACCGATATTATTTAGATAGGCGAACACGATGCGGTTGATGAAACGCGCCAGCAGCGAACCCAGCACCAGAACAAGAATGGCAACAATAATGTTGGGCAGGTACAGCACGACTTTGTTGAACAAGTCGGCCACAACATGCAGGCCGAGGCTATTGGAAACGGTGACGATTACGATCAAGATTACCAGCCAGTAAACCAGGCTGGCTAGCAGGGTGCTTAAAGAAACTTCCAGATTGCCCTGGTGCAAAAATGCTTCTATGCCGGATTTTTCCGCCAGGGTATCGAAGTGCATAATTTTCAACAAATGAAACGTGGCGGTACGCGCAAGCTTGGCGGCAATCCAGCCGAGGAAAAGCAGCAGAAAAGCGGCGAGCAGTTTGGGGACAAAACCTGCCAGTTGAGTCCAGAATGAAGTCAGGGATGCGACGAAGATATCGAGTTGTTGCATGGCTTCCTCCAAATTGTTTAGAACACGAAACTCAGTATAGGAAGCGGCGGTAATTGCCGCAAATTAGCCAATGCTGATTAACTCAGTGCGAGCCAGCGGCTAACTGTTCACGGGTCACCAAGAACACATGCTCGTCGCCGGCGCTGGTTTCCACCCAGGTGAATTCCATTTCGGGGAAGGCTTCTTCCAGTGTGTCCCGGTTATGACCGATTTCTACTACCAATAGTCCTGCGGCATTTAAGTGCTGCGGCGCTTCACGCAGGATAACACGGACTGCATCCAGGCCATCCTGCCCGGATGCCAGAGATAGTTGCGGCTCATGCCGATACTCGTCGGGTAGCCTATCCATCGATTCTGCATTTACATAAGGCGGGTTGCTGACAATGATGTCATAAGTGCGTTCGCCTAGGGCGGTAAACAGGTCGCTCTGGATAGGGTGCACCTGATGATCGAGGCTGTAGTCATGGATGTTGCGGCGTGCGACATCCAGCGCGTCGGGGGAGATATCTACGGCATCGATAACCGCACTAGGAAAAGCAAAAGCCATGAGGATGGCCAAACAGCCAGAGCCTGTGCACATGTCCAGGCCATGTTCGATTGCATCAGGGTCGGCAATCCATGGATCGAGTCGTTCACGCAGCAGTTCGGCAATAAATGAGCGCGGCACGATTACGCGTTCGTCGACGTAAAAACGGAAATCACCCAGCCAGGCTTCATTGGTCAGATATGCAGCGGGGATACGCTGATTGATGCGGCGTTCGAACACCTTCAGCACGGTATGAATTTCACTTGTGGTCAGCCGGGCATCAAGGAACGGATCCAGCGTGTCCAGCGGCAGGTGCAGCGTGTGCAGAATCAGGTAAGCGGCCTCGTCATAGGCATTGTGGCTGCCGTGGCCGAAGGCGAGCTTGGCTTCGTTGAAATGGCTGACCGCAAAGCGTAGCAGGTCGCGAACGGTGTATAGCTCTGCTCTGGCTTGATCAAACATGCTTATCCAATTAATATTTTCTCCAGCGTAAGCCGGTAGATTTCTTTAAGCGGCTCAATGTCCGCCACCGTTACACACTCGTTCAGTTTATGGATGGTGGCGTTGGTGGGGCCGAATTCCACGACCTGAGGACAGATGTCGGCAATGAAGCGTCCGTCAGACGTACCACCGGTTGTAGACAATTCCGTTTCCACTCCCGTGATTTTTTTGATTGCCGCGCTAATGGCATCCGCCAGCGTGCCGCGCGATGTCAGGTAGGGCTTGGAATAGCTCCACTTCAATTCATAATCGAGGCTGTGCGCATTCAGAACAGCCTGTACCCGCTCTTTCAATCCTTGTTCCGTGCTGGCCGTGGAATGGCGAAAGTTGAACAGGATTTCCACTTGGCCGGGAATGACATTGGTCGCGCCGGTTCCGCCGTGGATATTGGATATCTGCCAGCTTGTAGGCGGAAAATATTCGTTACCTTGATCCCATTCAATGGCAGCGAGTTCGGCCAGCGCAGGTGCTGCCAAGTGTATGGGGTTTTTGGCCAGGTGGGGGTAGGCGATATGTCCTTGAATGCCTTTTACTAACAACTTTCCGGAAAGGGAACCACGACGACCATTTTTGACCGTGTCGCCCAGCTTGTCTACACAGGTAGGTTCACCCACGATGCAATAGTCGATTATTTCGCCGCGCGCCTTGAGGGCTTCTACGACTTTCACCGTGCCATCGTAAGCATCGCCTTCTTCGTCCGAGGTGATGAGAAGCGCAATTGAACCGACATGATTCGGATGCTGGGCAAGAAAATCTTCTATGGCGGTAATGAACGCCGCGAGAGAAGTTTTCATATCCGCCGCACCGCGTCCAAACAGCATGCCATCACGCTCAGTCGGCGCGAACGGATCGCTATCCCATTGCTCGATCGGTCCGGTTGGCACAACATCGGTATGGCCGGCAAAACACACGATAGGCTTGGCATCGCCACGGCGTGCCCAGAAATTGTCGGTAGTGCCGAAGCGCATTTTTTCGATCTTGAAGCCGAGCTTCTCAAGGCGTTCTATCAGAATATCCTGACAGCCAGCATCGTCGGGGGTAAGGGAACGCCGGGCAATCAGTGCCTTGGCAAGTTCGATGATGCGGTTGGGCATGCTATTTTCCAAACAGGTTACGGTAGTGTGTTTCGTCAAATCCCAGATAAATCAGGTTGTTTAATTCCAGTACAGGGCGTTTAATCACACTGGAGTTTTCGAGCATGAGCGCAATAGCGGAAGCGTTATCTTTCACGCTGGCCTGGTTTTCATCGCTCAGTTTGCGCCAGGTAGTGCCCTTGCGGTTGACCAGATCTTCCCACGACACTTGTTTAAGCCAGCTTTTCAGCAGGCCCTCGCTAACGCCGTGTTTTTTGAAATCGTGAAACTCAAACTGGATGCCGTTACTTTCCAGCCAGACACGAGCCTTCTTGACCGTGTCGCAATTAGGGATGCCGTATAGTTTCATGCAAGCGGACAAATGGCAAAACGCTATTTTAACCCGGGATGCACCTCAATACCGCAATTTAGCGTGGTGCTGGCCAGCAGATGTTTGGTACTTGGTGGCTGAGCAATATCTGATCATTGGAAGATAACAACAGCAGACGTATGCCGACAGTGTCGAGACCCTTGCGCCAAAACAGCGCCAGCGTATTTTTCTCGCCGGTACTGATAACGTTATTGTCCGCTTCCACCTTTGATGGCTGCCCATACTTGGCATTGAAATTACTGGCAATCGTAATGAAATTCTTTAGCGAAGGTTTGATTTCCTGCTCAATCCCTACCAGCTTATCGTTACAGAAGTTGAAGATGATCTGACGATTGGTGCCTTTGCTCCCCAAGTCGTAGGCAATCAGTGTGTCTTTAGAGAATTCCTGAACTTTATCGAAATTCCAACTCTTCAGAAGCTCCTTAATTTTTTCATGATCCATGCCGCTTTTGAATTCGTCGACTTCGAAAGCAAATGCTGGCATGGTAAATGTGAACAGGAGTAAACAGGCAATAATCCGATTTTTGTTCATTGCAGATTCCCTTTCTTTGCGCGGGTTGAGTCCCATTTTAAGATGACTTGCCGGGATTTGCTAGAACCCAAGCATACAATTGGTTTATAGTTAGCCGCAAACATCAACAATATCGCCTCCCATACATGACCGACGATTCGCCAGCCAGACCTGCGGTGCGAAAAAACCATACGCCAGACGGATTGATCCTGCTGGAGCTGACAGGTGCCTGGACGCTGCGCAGCCTACGATCGGCGCATGCCGACATGGAGGCGCAGCTTGCCGAGCATGCGGTGGTGCTAGCTGGCTGGGACCTACGCAAAATAGATTCGCTGGATAATGCCGGTGCTGTCATGCTGTGGCGCGCTTGGGGCAAACATCGCCCGGCTGTGCTGTATTTGCGTACCGAGCACGAGCTATTGTTTGCCCACCTGGAGGCCATGCCTGCTGCGGTACCGTTGCCTCGCCAGCGGGATTGGCTTTCCCCGGTAGCCCTTATAGGCAAAGAGATACTGGCGTTGATTGAGTTGTTGCATGGCCTTATCCGTTTGACCGGGCAACTTGCGCTTGATGTCATCGACATTTTCCGTCACCCTACGCATATGCCATGGCGCGAGATTTCCGCCAACCTTTATCGTGCCGGGCCTCAGGCTATGCCGATTACTGCACTGGTCGGATTCCTGGTCGGCGTGGTGTTCTCTTACCTGTCCACACAACAATTACATAGTTATGGCGCGGATGTGCTGATCATCAACGCGCTTGGCATCAGCATCGTGCGGGAATTCGGGCCGGTGCTCACTGCCGTGCTGGTGGCGGGCCGGACCGGGTCTGCCATGACCGCTCAGATTGGCGCAATGCGTGCAGCTCAGGAATTGGACGCAATGGCGGTCATCGGCATTGCTCAAGGCGTGCGGCTGATTCTGCCGAAAGTGGCGGCGCTGACCCTGGCGCTGCCGCTTACCGTGTTGTGGACGGATGCTGTGGCTCTGCTAGGCGGGGCCGTCTCTGCCGATGTGCAAATGCACGTGGGCGTAGCCTATTTTTTCAGTCATTTTCCCGGCGAAGTGCCGATTGCCAATCTTTGGCTGGGGCTTGCCAAGTCAGTTGTGTTCGGCTTTCTGATCGCGCTCATCGCCTGCCATTTCGGCTTGCGTATCCGGCCGAACACGGAGAGCATGCGCGTAGGCACAACCAACTCCGTGGTTACTTCGATTGCCGCGATTATGGTGGTGGATGCTGTGTTTGCTCTGTTGTTCTTCGATGTGGGGATCAAGTGAGCGAGACAAGTGCGGTGGTTGAACTGGATAATCTGTGGGCCGCCTATGGCGACCATGTCATTCACCAGGACATCAGCTTGCGTGTGGCGCGTGGCGAATCGCTTGCGCTGGTGGGTGGCTCCGGCAGCGGCAAGACAACCCTGCTGCGGCACATGCTTGGTCTGGAAAAACCAATGCGTGGCGTGGTGAAATTATTTGGGCAATCCTTGCATAATATCGCCCCGCAGGAAGTGACCAGTCTGCGTCAACGGTGCGGCGTTGTGTTTCAGGAAGGTGCGCTATTTAGCGCCCTGAGCGTATTTGATAACATAGCCCTGCCACTGCGGGAATTGGGGTATCTTGAAGAAGATACGATTCGAGATTTAGTCATGCTCAAGCTCGAAATGGTGCAGATCGAATCGATGCATATACATAAAATGCCGGATGAATTGTCTGGCGGATTGATCAAGCGCATCGGCTTGGCGCGAGCCCTCGCGTTGGAACCCGAACTGTTGATTCTGGACGAACCGACCGAAGGACTGGATCCGGATCGCAGCGAAGCTTTAATGGTGTTGATTGAGAATCTGCGACGCGAGCTGAATCTCACCATCGTTATGGTGTCGCATGATCTCGATACGCTGGTGGCGTTGTCCGATCGGGTAGCTGTGTTGGCGGATAAGCGCATTGTGGCAGTGGGCCCGTTCAACGAGGTGGTGCAACTCGACCACCCATTCACGTGCAATTTCTTTGCGGGAAGGAGGGGGGCGGCACGGCCGATGTGACGCTTCTCACTAAATAAGGATAGATCAAGTATGGAGAATCGCGCCCACGCCCTGGCAGCAGGGTTGTTCACGATTGCTTTCGGTCTGCTGCTCGCGCTGGCAGCCTACTGGTTCGCAGGCGAGCATGCGGAAGAGGATAACTATGTGCTGGTTTCCAGGCATTCAGTATCCGGTCTGAGCGTTCAGGGTGAAGTACGCTATCGCGGTTTGCAGGTAGGGCATATCAAAAAAATCGAAATCGATCCGACTTCGCCGCGCACTATCCTTATTCACGCCGCCATCAAACGCGGCACACCGATTACCACAGCCACTTTTGCACGCCTGGCTTATCAAGGCGTGACGGGACTTTCGTACGTGCAGCTCGACGACGACGGCAAGGTAGGGGCGCGGCTGGAAAGCGGCAAGGAGGCAGCACGTATCGAAGTGCGTGCATCGCTGTTGGAAGATGTGAGCGATACCGGACAAACCATGATCAGCCGTATCAGCGATGTATCGTTACGCATGAGCCATCTACTGTCCGACCAGAATCTGGAACGCTTCAACCGCACCCTGGCGAATGTCGAAGCCGTGTCTGCCAAACTGGATGCGTTGCCGGCGATAGCGGCTGACGCGCGCCTTACGCTGAAACGTGCCGATGCGATGATCGCCGACATCGATGGATTGACCAAGGCGCTCAAACAGCGTGTGAATACCCTCGACCGCATGGCAGAAAGCTCGGAGCGCATCGGTAAAGTGGGCGAGACAATCGGGGACGAATTGGTGACTTCGACGCTACCCAAACTGGAGCGGACGTTGGATGATGCCAACCGCGCTACCACCAAGCTGGACAGCTTGGTGGAGGATTTGTCGGCACACCCGCAAAGCCTGATTTTCGGCAAACCAGAAACCGCACCTGGCCCTGGGGAGCAGGGCTTTGAGCCACCGCGCTGAAAGATTTTAGAGGATTTTATGCGTACAAAATTGCTATTCCCTATTCTGATTTGTGCGTGGCTTGGCGCCTGTAGTATCGGCCAGGAAGCCAAACGCGCCGCGAATGTCTATGATTTTGGCATGCCCACGCAAGCCGCACGCATTCCTGGCAATGTGATCTTGCAGGATGTCGGCGCCCCGAGCTGGCTTGCCACCCCGGCACTGCACTATCGACTGGCATACCAAGACATTGCCCGCCTGCAAACCTACGCCGACAGCCGTTGGGCAGCAGCACCCGCCACATTGCTAACCCTGCGAATGCATCAAGCGCTAGGTGCCACGGCAAATAGCAATAAACAATACCAATTGCGCATCGAACTGGAAGAGTTCAGCCATGTGTTTGACACACCCGGCACCAGCCGAGGTCTTGTTCGTGCACGTGCCAGCTTGATTGTGGCAGGTGCGCGCAGCCCGATTGCAACCCGTACTTTTACCATCGAGCGCAAGGCCCCAAGTTCCAATTCGGAAGGTGGCGTACATGCCCTGACCGAGGCGAGCGATGCTTTGATTGACGCACTGGCCGGGTGGTTGACTGAGACGACTGCAGAGACGGCCAAGAAATAATGAGGGGAACAGTTTATGTGCGCTGACAAGACAACCAGCAAACCAGATGCCGCTGAATTAAAAAAACGACTCAGCGAAGAACAATTTCACGTAACCCAGGAATGTGGAACCGAGCCACCTTTCCGCAATGAATTCTGGGACAACAAGCAAGAAGGCATCTACGTGGATGTAGTTTCCGGCGAACCCTTGTTCAGCTCACTAGATAAATTTGATTCCGGTACGGGCTGGCCGAGCTTTTTCAAACCGCTGGAACCGGACAATATCGCAACGATAGAAGATCGCACACACTTTATGCTGCGCGTTGAGGCACGCAGCAAACATGCCGATTCCCACCTCGGTCACCTATTCAATGATGGCCCCGCCACAACCGGACTTCGCTACTGCATAAATTCCGCATCGCTGCGATTCATTCCTAGAGAAGCATTGGAAAAAGAGGGGTACGGAAAGTACAAGGCGTTGTTTGAAAAATAGGATTTATTTGAACAGGCCCTAACGGAAATTTGCGTTCTGATTAGCTGTAGGAGTTCCAACTTGATCCAACGAACGGCGTCAGATGCGAATTGCTAGCTTCGAGACTGCGGGGTTTTCATGAGTGCATCGAATAAATACACCCGCAAGGATGAAGTGCTGCCAGACTGGGCATCCTGGCTCGCACAGGATGCCGACGGTACGTGGTGGGCGTATGAGGCGGAGCCAAACCAGCATGAGATAGGCTGGTATGAGAATGAGGTGGGGCGCTACGTGCGGGTAAAGGGAGGAAAGCCGAATCCGGATTGGCAGAGCAGTATGCAACGGGTTTAAGAAGCTGTCTTAAAAATTACGTGGCACCTTAACTTATGCCCCGGAACCTTTCGCACAACGACAGACCTCCCCCTTTGTAAAAGGGGGATTGAGGGGGATTTGCTCTATGGTGGCTAGCATTTCTGACCTTTCAAATCCCCCCTAGCCCCCCTTTGCAAAGGGGGGAACCATTGGTTTGCATTTTTTAAGACAGCCTCTAAGGGTAAATCCAGTTGGAACGGCTATCGGGTTGTGTATTCCATGTAAAACGAGCAGCCGTTCCACGGCATTCCGAGCGCACTACGAGGGTCTGGTTATTTGATATGCCTATTCAGGCATTTTCCAATAGTTTCTTGTAGATCATGTTTTGCAATAACAGCGAAGTATCTTGCGGCAGGTCTTTAAACTGCACGCCATAATGCAGCTTAAGCGTGTCTCCTCCGATGCCACCCTCATCCACAATGGATTTTACGATGCAATTAATTACTGGATAGCTTTCGATGTCATTTGGTTTGGCACGGAATGACAATGTAATCGCATCGCCCTTGTTGGCAATCGCTTCGCTCGCTGTGAAGGAAGCACCCGAAACGCTAATGTCTGTAATGATAACTGCATATCCTTTGGCTTCCTCAATTTCCTGCTTATTGACTACCGAGCCGATAAGATTGAAGTGCGCACGCGCCGACTTGCGAACCGCTACACCCTTGACCGATTTTGGATAAGCCAGGTGCAAGTAGGGAATGGGCGAGTTGCATACGCGTAACACGGAGGATGCGTAGCCATAGGCATCGGTGCCGGAAAAGGAGCGCACGATTACCGATTGTCCTTCCCGCATCAGCACAACAGAGCCGTTCAAAATGGGTGCAGTTACAATTACCGTTCGCCCTTTGACAAGGCCAACCAGGTTGACGGCATAGCGCTCGCTTGCGGTGCTGGTTTGTACATTGAGTTGTACAGGGTCGCCAATCCGAGGTTTCATTTCCTCGTAATTGTAATCGGCATTTGCTGCTTCGCTGGATTCTGTCATAAATAAATACCGCTATGCTTTGTATGGGTTGGGGAGGACTTTATGATTGCGCATTTTGCGAGTGTAACAAAGCTTAACGCAATGGGCACGCCATTTAGCGCGCAATATCAAGGTTTGCCAGCTCGCCGCATGAGCGGCTGCCTCAGGTCGCCGGACAAGGAAAGATGCGAACGGAATGTGGCGGATTTCAGGTTTATTTCGACGTTGACTCTTCCAGTCAAGTCCTGGCTGGATGCGATGTCTGTCTCGCCATTGGCTTTGAGCTTATCGCTTTCCAGATTGATCTGTCTGAATTGGTAGCGGTTATCGGCCAAGGCCATGTTTCCGGTTAGCTTGGTGAACTTGGTTTGGCCACCTTTTATTTCTTCCGGTTTTCGGCCTATGGTCGCGGCGGATAGGTCAATATTGCCGATAGCGCCATACGTGCAATTGAAACTTGCCTTGATGTGCGGGGTATCGAATAGTCTGTCTAAACTGTTGGCTTCCAGAGCGTATGTCGCTTTTGCATCGAGCTTGCCGTTTAGAGAAATATTGCTGCTGAATGCAGGTGTTGCGTCAGCCAGATCCACCCCGGCAACAGTAAAATTTCCCTTGGCATACCAGCGTTCGCGCCACTTAATCGTAGCGGTGCCTCGGATGATGCCGCCGTATAGTGCGCCTTCGATCCCGCTTATAGTCATACCTTCTTCGGTTGCAATGGCGCTGGTATTCAATTCGTCAAACTTCAGCCCTGGCCCAAGAGGAGGTTGCCAGTTCTTTGCCGCGATCTTTACAGCGAACGTTTCACCCATCGGGGTGACAAGGATTTCAATTGAATTATCCGCGCTGCTGATTCGTGCCTGTTTGAGTTTGCTGTCTGAAGTTAATATGACGTCCGCATCTATGGGCGGCAACTGCGCACCCCGCAACTCAAGCTTGGTGTTTCTAAGATTGATCTGGCTTACCTGAATTTTTTCCGTGCCGCCAGCTGAAGCGATCCAGCCCGGCATTCTAAGTAGGGCATCTTGATCGATGGCAAGCGACTCGATTTCGATAGATTTGAGCACTTTGATTTCATCGAATAAGCGCGTGAGTACTGGCATAACACGCACCGAAGCAATCTTTACATCTTGCGAATTTCCGATGGTGACACCGTCCAGTCGGAAATGTGGCGAGGGCCATAATGAGGCATGCACTGCATTGATCGTTACGGGTTCGTGAATTCGATCTGTAGCTAGTCTGGCAATGGAAGGGGCAAGTACATTCAGGCTTACTACATGGAGCAACACAAGTGGAACAAGCACCAACAGCAGCAGTGAAATAAGCGCCGTCCTGCCAGCCTTGATGGGCTTACGTGCTTTCCCGGTATTCAGCGGCGTATGTAATGTGGCAGCATTCTCTGTTGCGCGTGATTCTGCCAAAGCGCGGACTCTAGCCCCGATTTCAGCGCGCTCCTGTTCTTCTGTTTCCGCTTCCTTCTGCGCTTTTTCCTCGGCGCCTGCTTTGGCACGGGCCTCTGCTTCGGCTTTGGCCCTTTCACCGGCAATACGACGCGTCCGTTCGTCTGCTTCGGCTTTTGCCAGAGACGCTTCCTCTTCGTGGACTTTTTGCTCGGCCTCCATTCGAAGCCGGGCTTCCTCTTGTGCTTTGAACCTGGCCTCTGCTTCCACTCTGGCTTTTTCCTCGGCCTTGAGGCGTCGGTCTTTCTCAGCCTCGGCCATTATCAAAGCTTCTGCTTCTTCACGCGCTTTCCGCTCCGCCTCCTGGCGCGCATTTTCTTCAGCCTTAGCTCTAGCCTTGTCTTCAGCCTCTAGACGCTTGCGCTTCTCAGCCTCGGCTCTTGCCAAAGCTTCTGCTGCTTCACGTGCCTTTCGCTCTGCCTCCTTGCGTGCTTTTTCCTCGGCCTTGGCTCTGACTTTTTCTTCAGTCTCCAGACGCTTGCGCTCCTCAACCTGGGCTCGTGCCAAAGCCTCCGCTGCTTCACACGCTTTCCGCTCTGCCTCCTTACGTGCTTTTTCCTCGGTCTTGGCCCTGGCTTTTTCTTCAGCCTCCAGACGCTTGCGCTCCTCAACCTCGGCTCGTGCCAAAGCCTCCGCTGCTTCACGCGCTTTCTGCGCTGCCTCCCTGCGTGCCTTCTCCTCGGCCTTGGCTCTGGCCTTTTCTTCAACCTCCAGACGTGCGCGTTTTTCGGCCTCAGATTTTGCCAAAGCTTCTGCTTCCTCTCGCGCTTTGCGTAAGCTTTCTTTTCTGGCTATGGCCTCAGCTATCTCTCTGGCTTGCTCTTCCTCATGTGCTTCTCGCTTTGCCTCCATCCGCGCTTCAGCTGCGGCTTTCTCGCGTGCTCTGTTTTCTGCCTCAATGCGAGCCTGGGCGTCTGCTTTGGCTCGACGTTCAGCAGCAGCGTTGACCTCTACCTCCCGCAGTGCCTGTTGTTCAGACTCGGCTTTCGCGCGGGCCGCTGCCATTTCGCGGGCCTTAACATCATCAGTTTTTTGAGTATTTTTCTTTGCCTGTGCATGGGCCTGGTCTCTTACTTTTTGTTGCGCCGCAAAAAACTCTTCAACATCGGTTTCGGCAACCAGAATGGTGGAGGGGCCTTTTGAGCCCAATACAAAGATGGTGTTTGCCCCGCTACGGAGTGCCTTGATATATCCATTGCTTGTGAGCTGAGTCAGTGCTTCGCGTAGTGTGTGTTCAGAGAGTTTGTTATTGGACGCAAGAATTTCCTCTACACTCGATTTGCCGTCCACGAGTGCGAGCGTGCGTAGCAGATCGGATGACAGGGTTTTGCTTTTGGAGGTGATGGCCATGGCACCCTTGCCGGTTTTGCCATAGACCGTCGATAAATCAAAGTCCATCTGATGAATTGGTCAGAGTGATGAAAAGAATTCGCGCGCAAGCTGGGTTCTCGAAAATCGTCGTAAGCATCGACGAAGCATTCAAGGCGCATGGTACGTTTTCGCTAGGCTTCCAAAGCACGATACCGGATCTCCACTACTTCAAATTCCTCCACCCCGCCAGGCGTACGCAAGGTCACCCCGTCACCCTCGCGCGCCTTGAGCAAGGCCTTGGCCAATGGTGAAATCCAGCTGATATGGCCGCGACCGGGGTCAACCTCATCCAGACCGACGATGCTGTATGTATTTTCTTCTCCTTTGGCGTTGCACACCTTCACGGTGGCGCCAAAAAATACCTGGTCGCACTCGCCGCGCTGGGCCGGGTCGATCACCTCGGCGTTATCCAGCCGCTTGCTTAAAAAGCGCAGGCGCCGGTCGATTTCACGCAATTTCTTCTTGCCATAAATGTAGTCGCCATTTTCCGAGCGGTCACCGTTGGAGGCTGCCCACGATATAATCTTTACCATCTCTGGCCGTTCTACTTTCCACAGCTGGTCGAATTCATCCTTGAGACGCCGATGACCTGCCGGGGTGATATAGTTCTTCAGCCCAGCAGGCGATTTAGGCGCGCCATCCAGATCGTCTTCATCTTCGGCTTCTTTGACGAAAGCTTTGTTCATTGAAATGTTGGGTTATCAGAGTTGCGAGGGGTAAGATAACAATAGTAGCACCCCAATATTTTTATAACGTTAAATTATGCTTGAGTATATTTTTTTTAATGATGGCCTGCGCGAGCAGTTTGAGGAATTTGTGGCATCGCTTGATCTGCAATGCGAGACGCGGATGGACCAACTGGGCACGGTGGTGATGCTGCCGGAGAATCTGCCTGCGGACACGGAAGACCAACTGGAAGACAAATACGCCGAGCTGATGGAGGCGCAGGCGGCCCTTTCCGATGAGGAATCGGACGTAACGCAGCACCAGGCCGTCGGTATTCAGGTGACGATGTCCGATGGCAGCGAACGCATGCTCAAGCTCGACCCGGAGACGGTTAACCGCTTGCTGGAATGTTTCACCGTGGAAGAGATGCAGGAGCTGGTTAACGCGATTGCGGTGAGCCTGGAAAAATCGGGCAACGGCCCGTTGTGCCAAGCGTGATCCGCGTCAATCACTCAATTGCGCTTCCAGAAAGCGAAATCGAGCTGAATTTCGTGCGCGCTTCCGGGCCGGGCGGCCAGAACGTGAACAAGGTTTCCAGTGCGGTGCAACTGCGTTTTAACGTGGTTGTATCGCCCAGCCTGCCGGATGATGTAAGGCAGCGTTTGATCAAACTTGCCGGCAAGCGGGTCAGCGACGAAGGCGTGCTGATCATCACCGCGCAATGCCACCGCACCCAGAACCGTAACCGCGATGACGCTATCTCCCGGCTGGTCGCGCTGATTCGCCAGGCCAGCGTGGCCCCAAAGCTACGCACGGCGACCAAGCCTACTAAGGCATCACGCGAACGGCGGCTGGAATCAAAGCGCCAGCGTGGAGCCACAAAACAGCAGCGGAAAAATATGCCGCACGACCTATAGACATCTGTAAAATCAGCGCTTATACTAAACTCCAGCATCAGAAGGAGAGCCACTATGGACGTTTCTTCAATTAACGCTGCAGCCAGCCTCATCACTAGTCTTAGCGCAGATAATACTGCTGGTGTCTATGCGCTCAAGAAAGCAATGGAAATCCAGGAACAAAGCGCGGCCCAGCTTATAAACAGCCTGCCGCAGCCAGCTAATGTTTCATCTTCATCTACACTGGGAAGCAACATTAACACCAAGGCTTGACCGCTGGGCGCGTCCGGCTTTACGCTGATGCGCCCAGTTGCCTATCGAAAGAATTATGTCAAAGCGATATTGCAAGGCGATTGCCAGCAATATGTCAGGAATCCCTGCCCACATCCTCTGCCCAGACCATTGCCTGCACATGGGCCAGGTTGACATCCTCGGGACTTAAGCGCAGTTCGCCGGCCAATTCCGCCAGACTTTCCTGTTCGCCTGCCTCGCAAGCAATCGCAAGCTTGAGATAAGGCGCATAGATGCCTTCCCGGCGCACCAGTGCCTTCTGGATTAGATCGGGCAGGCTGATGCTTTCCAGGGCTTTGTCCATGGAGGTGTTCAGCAGTACGTCTAACAGGGAAAAAATGCCGACAATGAACAAGCGTTCCTGATCCTGCGGTATCAATTTCTTTTTCTTACCCAGCAGTTCAGTCATGCGCGCCCGTACTAAGGCATTTTTCAGCAAGGCTTCGCTGCGCACATCCAGTTTGCCACTGGTAAACAGCAAGAGCGTTAGCCAGCGGTAGAGCTGGTCGTAGCCAAGCAGCACCAGTGCATGTGCAATGGAGCGAATCTTCTGCAACAAACCGCATCCGGGCGAATTGATGTAGCGCAGCAGTCTGTAAGACAACGTCGCGTCGCGTTTTAACGCCGCTTCCAGAGCGGAAATTTCGGCATGATTGGTCACAAGATTGAGCAGCTCTATTACGCGCAAGCGGTCATTATTGAGCTTGGACGGCTGATTTGGCTGCAGTTGCGCAAAGTAGAACCCCTGGAAGTATTCGAAAGCTAGCCGTGCACACACTTCAAAGTCTTCATCAGACTGGACGCTTTTTGCGATAATTTGCGGCGAAGCATGTAATTGAGCAGCAGAAATCACTTCACCTATCTGCATGGCATCAAATTTGGCAATGTCTAAACGTACATATTTTACAAAGGGCAACAGCGGCTCTAGCCCGGCATCCGCAATATAATCATCCAAAGCCAGTATATATCCCTGCCGCGCCAGCGCTTCCAGCCCAGCTGAAGAAGCTGCTGCCTGACCGGGCTGTATATGGAATGCCAGCACTACGCCTTCTTTTGGCAGATCTTGCAATATCGGGTTATTCAGCATGGTGTGCGAGAAGCTGAGGAAGGCAAGCTTGTCGCCGAGCAATCGCTCGATTTCGAGATTCAGAATGCTTTTTGCCAGCATTTCGTCCTGCATGCGCAGCAGCGCATCGTCTACCTTCTGCGGCGCACGCGTGGAACGGTTGCGCAGCATCAGGTCGTAGCCGATAGTCTTGTGCGCGCGATCCAGCACCGGCTGGCGGCCAAGAAAACGCAATGACAGCTCATCTGCCTTAACCCGCTCGCCATGGGTATCTATACTGAGAATACTGGTGACATTCGCCTCTGGCTGGATTTTGTCGGTATCGATCAATCGCTCAGCAGAAAAAGGGGAAATCGGCGCAATGTCTACTGGCGGCACCACGTCACCAAGCAAGGGCGTTGGCACGATAGATTGCGCCGTGTCTTCACCAGGCGGGCGCTTCGGCTCGCTTTGTTTGGCTTTACCGCCGAGGAATTTTAGATATTTTCCGAGCATAGTGATGGTGAACTCAAAGAAGCTGTCTTAAATAATATCACGGGTGCGACTATGGCATGTGTTCTTCCGGCACGAAGCAACACATCCCGCGATATTATTTAAGACAGCTTCTAAGACAAATTCAGCCACTTGCAAAATCGGTGTTTTTATCCTGCCATCAAAAACGTTTCAAGTCGCAGTTTGCATTTTGCAGGGTTTACCGCTAGCATAAAAATCATGCATCGTTTTCTCGTCAAATTTCTTATGGTTTTCGTGGCGCTGTGGCTCCCCGTGCAGGGCGTCCAGGCGGTCACCATGCACCTGCATGTGCCATCGGCGCCAAACCATGAAGTAGCAGCACCGGCGGAGCACTGCCACCACGCACAGCATCAGCAAACCAAAGACCAGCAAACTAAACATTCTCAACCCTGTGATAATTGCGCGAATAGCCACCTTTGCTGCTCACTGGCCCTGTTGCCAGCTGCCGCCGGCGTGAGTGAACCTATCGGCTCGCAGCCGCAAATTGCTTCATCGCCTGACCAATTCAGCTCGACCTACCTCGAACACCCCCAAAGACCCCCACGGCACTCTGCCGCCTAAGTATCACCCCATTTTCTACCTGTTAATCATGCTGCCATAATGCGGGCAGCGCCGCGCTTGGATTTCGTCCGCATTCAGGCATCGGTTACAGGCCAGAATGCTCGAAATTTGCAGCAATATTTGGAGACCAACGTGAAATCATATGCTTTACTGATCGCCCTGATCACGGGCTTATCCAGCCCAATTGCAGCCACCGCCGCTGAAGCAAACAGCGACCACAATGCAAAAATGGCCGCTGCCGCTGTCAAATCCCACAAAGCTAAAGGCACCCTCAACAAAATTGACCCGGATGGCACCGTCAATATTACCCACGGCCCGGTGGAAAGCCTCGGCTGGCCGGGTATGACGATGAATTTCCAGGTAAAGAGCAAAGTGCTGCTGAAGGGGCTTAAAGCCGGGCAAAAGATCGACTTCGATCTCGCCAAGCAGGACGGCGGCTACGTCATTACCGCTATCAAGCCAGTTAAATAATTTTACGGATCAGCGGAAAATGGCCATGACAAAAGAATTGCCAGGCATTGTGTTTCTGGCTGCCTTGGTGCTGGCGCCCGCAGTGGAGGCTGGAGACTCCCATCCACGAGAGGGTGTGGAGGCGGCAGCTATTTCAGCCGCTCCGTTCGGCGCCACTGTGCAGGAACTGCTAGCCTGGGCAGACCAGCACAATCCGGAGCTTGGGGCAGCACGGCATGAAACAAACGCAGCAGCGGCACGCGTAGAACCGGCTGGGGCGTTGGCCGATCCTTCGTTTCGCATCGAACTGCAAGGCATCGACCGTAACAATCCGAACCTACTGCCAAACAAGGTAGGCTCAACCAAATACACCTTGTTCCAGACCTTGCCTTTGTGGGGTAAGCGCGACCTCCGGCGTGAAGTGGCAGAGGCGGAATTGAATCAGGCCAAAGGAAAAAACGCTTCCAGCGTCGCCGAAGTGCATGCCCAAATCAAGACGGCCTTCGCCATGTATTATCAGGCGCAGCGCAAGATCAAACTGAACAATGAAATCTTGCAGCTCATGCACGACCTGGAACGTGTCGCCCAGACGCGTTACACCCACGGCCTGGTACCCCAGCAGGATCTCATCAAAGCTCAGCTGGAGCAGACCGCGTTGCAATCGGAATTGATTGCGCTGGAAGCGGAACAACACCACGCCCTCACGCGCCTTAATCTCGCGCTTAACCGGCCGTCTTACGCCGCGCTTGTCGAACCGCGCGAACTGCGTCCGCTGCCGGCGGTGCTGGATGCTGTCGTGCTGGAACAGCGCATTTTAGCTGCCAGTCCGTTGCTGGCGATCCAGGGTGCGCAAGTGGACGCTGCCGAAAAAAACCAGCAGCTCACGGAAAAAAATCGCTACCCGGATCTCACCCTGGGCATTTCACCAATCCAGCGCGGAAATCGTCTCGACAGTTGGGATGCGATGTTTGAAATCAATATTCCTCTGCAGCAGGATAGCCGCCGCGCCAGGGAGCGTGAAGCGGCATCCTTGCTGGCTGCCTCCAAAGCGCGTCAGCAAGCGCTTGCCAATCAGGTGCAGGCAGCATTCCGCGAATCACTGGAAGGCTTGGGGGATGCTAGCAAGCAGGCACACTTGCTGAAGAACACCTTGCTGCCCCAATCCGAACTGGCTTTGCAATCGGCGCTAATCGGTTACCAGTCGGGCAAGGTGGACTTCGCCACATTGTTGGAAGCACAGCGCCAAATCAAAAAGGCGCGATTGACTCACCTGCAGGCCGAGGTCGATCAGGAGCTTCGTTTAACTGAAATAGAACGCTTGCTGGGAGAAGAATTGTGAAAACCACAACAGCAATATTAGGCATGGCTGCACTGCTGGTAACCGCGCTGGCAACCGGATACTGGTGGGGAGGGCAGGGCAGCCGTCATGGATCGGAAGCAACTTCCAAAATGGCCGAGACGGCCAAGCCGCAGAGAAAAATCCTTTACTACCGCAATCCGATGGGCTTGCCTGACACCTCGCCCATACCCAAGAAAGATTCGATGGGTATGGACTATATAGCGGTATACGAAGGCGAAGGGAATACTAGCAACCAGGTCGCGCTCAGTACAGAAAAAATCCAGAAGCTGGGTGTGAAACTGGAGGCAGTGAGCATGCGCGAACTCAACCGCGTGGTCCACGCCGTCGGCACCATCCAGATAAATGAACAGCGGCTGCACACCGTTTCCCCCCGGTTTGAGGGCTGGATCGAGCGGCTGCACGTCAACGCCACCGGCCAGCCGGTGGCGCGCGGACAAGCATTGATGGAAGTCTACAGCCCGGAGCTGGCCTCAGCACAAGCCGAATACCTGATCGCTGTCCAAGCCGGTATGCGCCAGCTGGCAGAAAGCAGTTTGACCCGCCTGCGCAACTGGGGCATTGATGAAGCGCAACTCGGTGAGCTGAATAAATCCGGCCAAGCACGTCACACCATGACCCTGAGCGCACCTGTTGCCGGAATCGTACTGGAAAAAACCGCCGTGCAAGGCATGCGTTTCATGCCAGGTGAAGCGTTGTACAAGATCGCGGATCTCTCCAGCGTCTGGGTCATGTCCGACATCTTCGAGCAAGACCTGGCCCTGATCAAAACCGGCCAAACCGCCAGGGTGAAGGTCAACGCTTACCCCGGCCAGGAATTTGCCGCAAAAATAAGCTACATCTACCCGACGCTGAACAGCCAGACGCGTACCGCATCGGTACGACTGGAAATCAACAACCCTGCCGGTTTGCTGAAGCCCGGCATGTATGCCGAAGTGCACTTCGCCACGGGCGGAAAAACCCGGGTTCTGGCCGTGCCCAGCTCGGCAGTCATCGACAGCGGCAACCGCCAGGTAGCATTGGTGGAAGTGGCTGAAGGCCGTTTCGAACCGCGAGAAGTCAAACTGGGCCAGCGCGCTGGAGATTACGTGGAAGTACTGTCCGGCCTGAGCGAAGGCGAAAAAGTGGTTACCAGCGCTAACTTTCTGATTGATGCCGAGAGCAATTTGAAAGCAGCGCTCGCCGCTTTCGGCGCGAGCGGTTCCGAGTCAAAAGCTAACAGCGAAATATTCAACCCGAAACCCGAAACACGAAACCCGCAACGCGAAGGACGCTAGCCATGCTGTCACGCCTGATCGATTGGTCTATCCGAAACGTTTTCCTGGTTCTGCTGGCCACGCTGGTGGTGATCGGCGGTGGCATCTATGCAGTGACCAATACGCCGCTCGACGCGCTGCCCGACCTGTCCGATGCGCAAGTTATCGTGTACACGGAATACAGCGGCCAGGCGCCACAAGTGGTGGAAGACCAGGTTACTTACCCCCTCACCACCGCTATGTTGTCCGTGCCAAAATCCAAGGTGGTGCGCGGGTTTTCATTCTTCGGCGCATCGTTCGTGTATGTGATTTTCGAAGATGGTACCGACATCTACTGGGCGCGTTCGCGCGTGCTGGAATATCTCAATTCGGTCGCAGGTCGCTTGCCGCGTGGGGTTACGCCCACGCTCGGGCCGGATGCCACCGGCGTGGGTTGGGTGTATCAATACGCTGTCCTGGCGAAGAATAAAACGCTGGCTGAGCTGCGCACCCTGCAGGACTGGTACCTACGCTACCAACTCACCAAGGCACAAGGCGTGGCGGAAGTGGCCAGTGTTGGCGGTTTCGTGCAGCAATATCAGGTGGCGGTCGATCCGCGCAAACTACAGGCTTATGGCATTCCGCTGTCGCGTGTCTCGCAGGTTATCCGTGACTCCAACCGCGATGTGGGCGGGCGCGTGGTGGAAATGTCGGAAACCGAATACATGGTGCGCGGCAGAGGTTATCTGCGCGGCAAGCAGGACATCGAAGGTTTGGTGGTGAAAAGTGATCAGGGCATACCGGTGCGTGTTACCGATATCGCTCGGGTTGAACTGGTTCCAGACGAACGACGCGGCTTCACCGAACTCAACGGCGAAGGTGAAGTGGTAGCTGGCATCGTGATGGCGCGCTACGGCCAGAACGCGTTGGAAGTGATCGCCAACGTCAAAGCAAAAATTGCCGAAATCTCCAGCGGCCTGCCTGACGGGGTGAGCATCAAAGCCGTGTATGACCGCTCGGAATTGATTCATCGCGCCATCGACACCCTCACGCGCACCCTCGCCGAAGAAAGCGTCATTGTGGCACTGGTTTGCATCGTGTTCCTGATGCATGTGCGTAGCGCACTGGTGGCCATCATCATGCTACCGGTGGGGGTGCTGATCGCCTTTATCGCCATGCGCCTGCTCGGCATGAATTCCAACATCATGAGCCTGGGCGGGATCGCCATTGCCATCGGTGCGATGGTGGATGCCGCTATCGTCATGATCGAAAACACGCACAAACATCTGGAACGAGCGCACCCGGATACACCGCGCCTGACCATCCTGACGGAAGCTTGCAAGGAAGTTGGTCCGGCCTTATTTTTCAGCCTGCTCATCATCACCGTTTCGTTCCTGCCAGTGTTCGCGCTGGAAGCGCAGGAAGGCCGGCTGTTCAAGCCGCTGGCTTTCACCAAGACCTTCGCCATGGCGGGTGGCGCGCTGCTGTCCGTGACGCTGGTGCCGGTGCTGATGTTGCTGTTCGTGCGCGGTCACATCATGCCGGAGAAAAAAAATCCGCTTAATCGGGCATTGATCGCCATTTATCGGCCGGTCATCGCCTGGGTCATGCATCACAAAATAGTCACCATCATTGGCGCGTTGCTGATTCTCATCGCCAGCCTGTTTCCGGCCATGCGCCTGGGCAGCGAATTCATGCCCACGCTGAATGAAGGCAGCCTGTTCTACATGCCGACCAGCCTGCCTGGCATGTCGGTCACCAAGGCCGCCGAGTTGCTGCAAACCCAGGATCGCATTATCAAACAATTTCCCGAGGTGGAGTCGGTTTTTGGTAAAGCAGGGCGCGCGGCAACTGCCACTGATCCTGCGCCGCTGGAGATGTTCGAAACCGTCATCACCCTCAAGCCGGAATCCGCATGGCGGGCCGGGATGAACATCGACAAGCTGATCGCAGAAATGGATGCCGCCCTGCAATTTCCCGGCGTGGCCAATTCGTGGACCATGCCCATCAAGGCGCGCATCGACATGCTTTCCACCGGCATACGCACGCCCATCGGCATCAAGGTGTTCGGCAAGGATTTGCAGGCCATCGAGCAACTGGCCAAGGAAATCGAAAGTGTCGTGAAAGCCGTGCCCGGCACTTCCAGTGCCTATGCTGAACGCATCACCGGCGGCTATTACCTGGATATCGTGCCGGATCGCGAACAGCTGGGCCGTTACGGCGTGAGCGTGGGAGAACTGCAGGACACCATCGGTACCGCGCTGGGTGGTGAAATGGTCACCACCACTGTGGAAGGGCGCGAGCGTTTCGGAGTGATCGTGCGCTACCCTCGAGAATTAAGGAGTGACCCGCAAGCCATATCTAGTCAGGTTCTGGTGCCGGTTATGAACAACGCCATGGTTCCGCTTGGGCAGCTCGCCCGGGTGGAAATCGTCAAGGGCGCGCCCGCCATCCGCACCGAGAATGCGCTGCTCTCCGCCTACATCTACGTTGATATCCGTGACCGTGACATCGGCAGCTACGTGGCCGACGCGCAGCGTGCCGTCGAGCAGAAAGTAAAATTTCCCCCCGGCTACTACGCCACCTGGAGCGGCCAGTTTGAATACATGGAACGTGCCAAGGCACGTCTGGCCATCGTGGTGCCGCTGACGCTGACGCTTATTTTTATGCTGCTCTATCTCAATTTCCGGCGCATCACCGAAACCCTGATCGTCATGCTCTCAGTGCCGTTCGCGCTGGTGGGCGGCGTGTGGCTGATGTGGCTGCTGGGCTACAATCTATCCGTAGCCGCAGCCATCGGCTTCATCGCCCTCGCCGGGGTGGCGGCGGAAACCGGCGTGGTGATGCTGATCTACCTCGATCATGCCATGACCCGTTTGTATGCAACACGCGCGGCGGAAGGTCAGCCGCTCAGCTTGAGCGATCTATACGCCGCTGTCATGGAGGGTGCGGTGGAACGGGTCCGGCCCAAGATGATGACCGTGGTGGCGATCATGGCGGGGCTGCTGCCTATCATGTGGAGCAGCGGCGCCGGCTCCGAGGTGATGCGCCGCATTGCCGCGCCGATGGTGGGCGGTATGATTTCCTCCACGCTCCTGACGCTGATCGTAATCCCAGCGATTTATGCCCTGGTAAAAGAGCGCGGCATGCCACGTGGAACCAAAGGCTGATTCCAGATGTCTGCTTCAGAGTCTACCCTCACTGAAGCGCGATATAATTACCCGTTTTCCGAATCATTACTGATATTTCAAGGAGCACACCATGTACGGATTTTCCACCACTCTAAGTAACACTTCCTTCGACGCCGTTGTGGCAAAAACCATCGAAGCGCTTAAAGTTGAAGGCTTTGGCGTACTCACCGACATCGACGTAAAGGCCACGCTGAAAACCAAGCTCAATATCGACAAGCTGCCCTACCGCATTCTGGGCGCATGCAACCCGCCGCTGGCCAACCAGGCACTGGATGCTGAAGCCGACATTGGCCTGCTGTTGCCGTGCAACGTCATCGTGCGCGAAAACACAGACGGCAAAATCACCGTCGGTTTTCTCGACCCAGATATCATGACAAAACTGATAGACAACCCCGCCGTAGCAGCCGTGGCGAAGGAAGCCAAGGCGCGTTTGCAGCGCGTGTGCGACAGCCTGACGGCATAAGCCATGCATGGCCATTCCTGGCTATTTCCCGGCGGGTTGATGACGGTGGTGGTTTGGTCCATCCCCGTCATCATCGCTGTGGCGATCTTGTTTCTGATTTTTTCCGGCGGGAAAAAATCGGGCAGTGGCGACAAAACACCGATACAACTATTAGAAGAGTCATACGCCCGCGGGGAAATCGGACGCGAAGAATTTATGCAAAAACGTACTGATCTCCAATCAGAGAAAGCATCGTCCAACAGCTAGGAGAATATAATGCAATTACACTCAAAAATTACCCTCGTCATCCTATCGGCTATCTGTATTTTCCTGCCATATGCGCCTGCACAGGCCGATGATGTCCGGGCAGGCGGCATGCCGCCCTGTATGCATGCACCCACGCTGAATGATGCCGATGCTAACAAGCTCATCGACATCATGCGCGACAATCTCAAGAAGATGGATGCGCAACTGGATAAAATTCGTAATTCCAAGGACAGCGCTACGCGCGACAAGGCGCTGCAAGAATACGACCTTACCCTGCACGAAAACATGCGCCTTAGTCATGGCATAGGCAGCAATACCATGATGCCTTACGGCGGCATGATGGAGCACGGTGGAATGGACCATTGCATGATGGGTAAAAGCATGATGGCCGACCCGGACGAGCGCATTGAGCACCTGGAGAAACGCATGAACAACATGCAAAAGATGCTTGATCAGATGAAGCAGGCCAAACCTATTTCCCAGAAAGGCAAGCAGAGCAACTGATCCCGTAACGCAGGCGCCCCTGCATAGCGCGCAAATGCAGGCGAGGGCGCCTGCGCTACCACAACTAACTTCTCCATGATCCCCTGGCTCGATCCCGACGCTTCGTTCCCCCCGGTTGAATCCGCACTCATCGAACCGAACGGCCTGCTCGCCGCCGGAGCCGACCTGTCCGTCGAGCGCCTGCTGGATGCATACCGGCATGGCATCTTCCCCTGGTTCAATCCGGGCGAACCCATCCTGTGGTGGAGCCCTGACCCGCGCATGGTGTTGTTTCCTACCGAACTGAAAGTTTCGCGCTCGTTGGTCAAACGGCTCAAGAAGCATGATTACGCAGTGCGCACGGACACCGCCTTTCGGGAAGTGATGCAAGCCTGCGGCGCGCCGCGTGACGGTCAGGCTGGCACCTGGATCACTTCGCCGATGATTGCCGCCTACAGCAAATTGCACCAACTGGGTTATGCCCATTCCATCGAAACCTGGATAAACGGAGAACTGGTCGGCGGCCTCTACGGTGTGGCCATCGGGCGCATGTTCTATGGCGAATCCATGTTCAGCCGTGTAACCGACGTCTCCAAAATCGCCTTCGTGCATCTGGTGCGGCAACTGCAACGTTGGAACTTCGGCCTGATCGATTGCCAGATGAAAACATCGCATCTCGCCTCGCTCGGCGCACGCGAAATTCCCCGCGCGGAGTTCAGCCAACACCTGGCGGAATTGGTAAACTATCCTAACTTACCCGCACCCTGGAAACTGGACACCGACCTAGTATGAGTTCACTGAACGACTTGCCGCTAAACCACCTCCAGTTCTATCTCACGTCCCCCTATGCGTGCAGCTACCTGCCGGACAGGCAAGCACGCTCGATGGTGGCGGCGCCCGCCCACATGATCGATACGGCGGTGTATAGCGAGCTGGTCAAATTTGGCTTTCGCCGCAGCGGCCTGTTTACCTATCGCCCGCATTGCGAACAATGCCATGCCTGCACCCCGATCCGCGTATTGGTTGATCAATTCTTGCCGAGCCGAACCCAGCGCCGCACTTTAAAGCGCAATGCAGACTTGGAGGTCGCGTTCAAAGATCTGGAATTCAACCCGGAACATTTCGCACTTTACCGGCGTTATCAGGCGGCACGGCATAGCGGCGGCGGCATGGATCATGACAGCCGGGATCAGTTCGCCCACTTCCTGCTGCAAAGCAACGTCACCACAAAACTGGTGGAGTTTCGTGCAGGCGGCATATTGCGCATGGTGAGCGTGATCGACTACCTGGCCGACGGCCTGTCATCCGTGTACACATTTTACGACACCGACATGTCCGCAGCCGGCTTCGGCACTTTCAACGTGTTGTGGCAAATCGAGCAAACCAAACTCCTGGCGCTGCCTTACCTGTACCTGGGCTACTGGATAGAACAATGCGGCAAAATGGCATACAAGGTTAATTTCGGCCCCGCAGAAGGGCTGCTGCAAGGCCAATGGCAGCCATTGCCTCGGGCAGAGAAAAGCAAGCTGATTTAAGTTATTCTACGCAACCAACCCACTCAAAATTATCATGCGCCAATACCTAGATTTGATGCGACACGTGCAAGCGCACGGCAACAATAAAAGTGACCGCACCGGCACCGGCACCGTCAGCGTGTTTGGCTACCAGATGCGCTACAACCTGGCCGATGGCTTTCCGCTGGTCACCACCAAAAAATGCCACCTGAAATCTATCATCCACGAACTGCTATGGTTCTTGCAGGGCGACACCAATATCCAATACCTCAAGGAAAATGGCGTCCGCATCTGGGACGAATGGGCTGATGCAAACGGCAACCTTGGCCCGGTCTACGGCTACCAGTGGCGCTCCTGGCCAACACCGGATGGCCGCCACATCGATCAGATTTCGCAAGTAGTGGAACAGATCAAAAACAACCCGGATTCGCGCCGCCTCATTGTCTCCGCCTGGAACGTGGCAGACGTGGACAAGATGAAACTCCCACCGTGCCATGCCTTTTTCCAGTTCTACGTAGCGGATGGCAAGCTCTCCTGCCAGCTCTATCAGCGCAGCGCGGATATTTTTCTGGGCGTGCCGTTCAACATCGCCTCGTATGCGCTGCTCACCATGATGGTGGCGCAGGTGTGTGGATTGCGGCTGGGGGATTTCGTGCATACGCTGGGGGATGCGCATTTGTATCTCAATCATATGGAACAGACCAACGAACAGCTTTCGCGTGAGCCGCGCGCGCTGCCGGTGATGAAGATTAATCCGGATGTAAAGAATATTTTTGATTTCAAGTTTGAAGATTTCACGTTGGAGGGGTATGACCCGTATCCGGCGATTAAGGCGGTGGTGGCGGTGTGATGGCTAAATTACGTTGAACTCATCAGCTATGTATATCCCAGAGCATTTCAAGGAAACAAACCCAGAGCGTATTTTGGCGCTCATCGAAGGCTATCCCTTCGGGACGTTGGTTACGGCACCCGAGGGTGTGCCCTTTGTCAGTCACCTGCCCTTCCTTTTTGAACGTTCTACTGGTTCACAAGGAAAGCTGCTCGGCCATATGGCACGGGCAAACCCACAGTGGCAGCACTTTGCAGCAAGCAGTGATGTTTTGGTCATCTTTCAAGGGCCGCATGCTTATGTTTCCCCTTCATGGTATTCATCGCCCGGCGTCCCAACATGGAATTACGCGGTGGTTCACCTACGTGGGAAAACCCAGATTATTGAAGGCGAAGCTGAGCTTGAAGCTTTGGTTAAACAGCTAACCCATATTCATGAGTCTCATATGCCAAACCCATGGAAACCGAACCTTACGGGTGAACGGCGCTCAAAACTTCTCAACATGATTGTGGGCTTCGAAATCGAAATCACGGACGTTCATGGAAAGTTCAAGCTCAGTCAGAACCGCTCGATTGAAGATCAGCAGCGTGTAATTCAAGAGTTGAGCAAATCAAACAATCAAACAGAGGCCGCAGTTGCAAAACTCATGTCGGAGCTCACTTAGGGTGCAATAGCGCAGTCTATTGCACCGCATGATTTTCCTGTAACTAAAATGTGCCACTCATAATTATTCGCCCATTGTCGGGGGTAGCCCGACAGCTAGTCACTTTCCTTTGTTTGCCCAAAGGAAAGTGACCAAAGGAAAAGGCACCCAGCCGTGCCACCCCTTAGGGGTTCCCTCTATTTTTGGCGCAAACCGGGCGGCTGCCCCACAAGGGGACTCCGACTTTCAATCCGCTAAAGCGGATGAAAGATCGTATGCGCAACTCGCGCTACGCGCTCAGACAGTCCTCGCCGACATCTCCCGCTTTTCACCAAAATTAGAGGCGGCACAGATGGGATCGCAAAGCAGAACCCCATCCTCACCCTAGCCCTCTCCTTGAAGGAGAGGAGATATATTGGATGGCTTGCCAGCCATCAGGCTCGCGCTTTGCGCGAGGATTTGTTTTTGAATCCCATCTGTGGCGCTTCGTGTTATTCAATCAATCAGGGGAAGTGAAGGCGAATATGTCTGAGCACGTGGCCGCGTAGCGGATCGTGCGAGTTTATAAGCCGCCCGATTGGTTGAATAACACGAAGGAACCCCGAAGGGGCGCTACGGCTGGGTGCTCTTTTCTTTGGTAGCTTTCTTTTGAGCAAGCAAAAGAAAGCTACCAGCCGCCGGGCTGCCCCCGGCAAATCCACGCACCACCACCTCACCATGTTTCCTGGCACAAATCTAAAAAAATAAAGAGTGGAATAAACCTTAGGCGGAAGCCCGAAATGACGATGTTTGAACAACAAGGCTAAAAACATCGCGATTTTCCTGATAGGCGGCAACCGCACGTCGTGCATCGGGTGAAATCGAGTTATCAGTATTCGAATTGTTTTTTTGCGAGAAGGGTTTCGTGCTGGTACTGGATTGGGCAGACTTTTTCTGTTGCGCCGCGATCTCTTGGCGCGCTCCGGTTATAAGGCGTTTAGCTAGGTCGGCGACGGCGCGATTCAGTGGTGCTGGATCAGGTGCTTCCAGAGCTGCAGTCGCTATGGTGCGCGCTTTTGCAATGGGCTCTTCCGGCCCGCGCTGGGGGTTGAATGCCGCCATGCTTTTTGCCAGCCCGTCGCTGGCCGCGCTTGCTGTTTTGGTTGTGGCGGAATCTGCCTTCACCGTCGGCACTTGGCTGGCGCGGTCTGGCTGTGCCTGGTTCGCAGCCTTAAGGCCGCGCGCGGAAATGCTGACGAAGTCATCTACCGTCTCTGAACGGTTGGCAATGCTGCTGACGGGCGATCTGGCTTCCGGCACATTTCTGCCTGCGCCGATGCGGCCCGAGATGGCCGAGATGATTGATGATATGGATAGCATGATTGCGTGGAAGTATAAGACTTTTTAGGTATTTTGCGATATGCCTGGCACGGACAAGATCCACGCTATGGAAAGCACACCGCAAAAGCTATACTAGTAGCTGTTCAGCGTCTTTTCCCCGATACCGTTTTAACCCTTTAGTCAGAGGAGTCAGTATGGCGAGCATCGAATCGGTTCTCTCCGAAACCCGCGTGTTTCCACCTTCCGAAGCATTCTGCGCACAGGCGAACGTGGCGGGCATGGAGGGGTACAAGGCATTAGCCGCTAAAGCCGAACAGGATTACACCGGCTACTGGGCAGACCTGGCGCGTGACATGATTACCTGGCACAAGCCTTTCACCCAGGTGTTGGATGAAAGTAAAGCGCCGTTCTACCGCTGGTTTTACGATGGTGAGCTCAACGTTTCCTACAATTGCCTGGATCGCCATCTGGCGACTCATGGCAACAAGACCGCGCTGATTTTCGAAGCCGACGACGGCAAAGTGACCAAGGTTACTTACAAACAACTGCACCAGCGCACGTGCCAGTTCGCCAATGGTTTGAAAAGCCTGGGCGTGAACAAGGGCGACCGCGTCATCATCTACATGCCTATGAGCATCGAAGCGATTGTCGCCATGCAAGCCAGCGCCCGCATCGGCGCGATTCATTCGGTGGTGTTCGGCGGCTTCTCCGCCAAGAGCCTGCATGAGCGCATTGTGGATGCAAAGGCCAAGATGGTGGTGACCGCCGACGAAGGCATGCGCGGTGGTAAGGCGCTACCCCTCAAGGCTGCCGTGGACGACGCAATTGCTATGGGTGGTTGCAGTAGCCTGGAAAAAGTGGTGGTCTACCGGCGCAGTGGCGGCAAGGTTAATTGGGATGCCCAGCACGATGTCTGGTGGCACGACTTAACGGCAAACCAGATGGATACTTGCGAACCGGTTTGGGTGAATGCGGAAGACCCGTTGTTCATCCTCTACACCTCCGGGTCTACGGGTAAGCCCAAGGGCGTGCAGCATTCCACCGGCGGCTATCTGTTGGGTGCGCTACTCACCATGAAGTGGGTGTTCGACTACAAGCCTGCCGATATTTTCTGGTGTACCGCGGATGTCGGCTGGATTACCGGCCATTCCTACGTGGCCTACGGCCCGCTGGCCATGGGCGCCACCGAGGTAATCTTTGAAGGCGTGCCGACTTATCCCGATGCAGGACGTTTCTGGAAACTGATCCAGGATCATAAAGTCACGACCTTCTACACGGCACCCACGGCGATTCGCTCGCTGATCAAATTGGGAGCCGACCTGCCCAGGCAATACGATCTGTCCAGCTTGCGCCTGCTAGGCACGGTGGGCGAACCCATCAACCCGGAAGCCTGGATGTGGTATCACGAAACGGTTGGTCAGCAACGCTGCCCGATTGTGGATACCTGGTGGCAGACGGAAACCGGTTGTCATATGATTTCGCCCTTGCCCGGCGCGGTGCCGACCAAGCCCGGTTCCTGTACCTTGCCATTGCCCGGCATCATGGCGGACATTGTGGATGAACATGGCGAGCCGGTGGAGAAAGGGCACGGTGGCTTCCTGGTGATCAAGCGTCCGTTCCCGTCGCAACTGCGCACGCTGTGGGGCGACGCGGAGCGTTTCAAGCAAGCTTATTTCCCTGCGGAAATGGGCGGCAAATATTATCTCGCTGGTGATTCGGCACACCGCGACAAAGACGGTTATTTCTGGATCATGGGCCGTATCGACGACGTGCTCAACGTATCCGGTCATCGCCTGGGTACCATGGAAATCGAATCGGCGCTGGTATCCAACCCGCTGGTGGCGGAAGCGGCGGTAGTGGGCAAGCCGCATGATATTAAGGGCGAGGCGGTGGTGGCCTATGTGGTGTTGAAGGGTGTGCGCCCGAGCGGAGATGAGGCAAAAAAAATCGTGGCCGACCTGCGCGATTGGGTGGCCAAGGAGATTGGCCCGATTGCCAAGCCGGATGAAATCCGCTTTGGGGACAATCTGCCAAAGACGCGTTCGGGCAAAATCATGCGACGCTTGCTGCGTGCCATCGCCAAGGGCGAAGAGATCACGCAGGATGTGTCGACTTTGGAGAACCCGGCCATTCTGGAGCAACTCAAGCAACCTGTGAGCTGATCGAACAGTGCGATTATCACTAAACAAGCTCTTTCATATCGCCCGCTACGCCGCCATCACGGCGGCGTTTTTGTTCGCGCTGATTATGCTGGCATTGCGTTACTGGCTGCTGCCGAATATCGAGCATTATCGTGCAGAGCTGGACGCATCCATCAGCCGGGCGGCTGGGCAGCGTGTAGAAATCATCGGTGGCATTAGCGCCGATTGGGATGGCCTGCGTCCGCACCTGTTGCTGCGCGATGTGCAGATTTACGACCAGCACGGTTTGCCAGCGCTTTATTTCCGCTCCCTGGAAAACACCCTGTCTTTGCGCACGTTGGTTGCCGGTGAATTGCGCCTGCATTCCTTGACGATTGATCAGATAAACCTGGCTGTGCGGCGCAGTGCGGATGGCCTGATTTATTTTGCCGGAATCCCCGTCAACCAGCCGGACAAGGAAAGCGGTTTTGCCGACTGGTTGCTGCGTCAGGAAAATATTGTGGTGCGCAACGCGACTTTGTTGTGGCAGGACGATATGCGGGGCGCGCCACCTCTGGTGCTGACGCAGGTGAATATGCGTGTGGAAAATGCCGGAGATCGCCACACTTTCGGAATTTCTGCCTTGCCGCCAAGCACATTGGCAAGTCCAATTGACCTGCGTGGCGAGTTCAAAGGCACCACACTGCATGATTTAACTGGTTGGCAAGGCAAGCTGTATGCCAGGATGGAGCAGACCGATATTGCCCAATGGCATAACTGGGTGACGCTACCGTATGCCATTGCCACAGGCAATGGCGGATTGCAGGCTTGGGTGGATTTTGAGAAGGGCATGCTTAGCGGCGTGACGGCCGACGTGTCGCTAGCTGACGTGCGCATGCGTCTTGCGCCGGATCTGCCCGAGATGGAATTGCAAAAAATGTCAGGCCGCGTCGGCTGGCAGCATAATTCCGCGAAACCCCTGGTCTTTTTATTTGGCGCAAGGAAACGCGTTGTTGATGAATTTTCCACCCATAAACTGTATGTGGTTTTACGCGATGGCATAGCGGTCGCACCTGTCAGTTTCCATGCGCGTGTCTCGCCCGCTACGGGAGAGCAGCCCATGGAAGTCCAGGCCGAAGTGGATGAGCTGCGCTTGGAACCCTTGGTCGCATTGGCGCGCTATCTTCCATTGGATATGCAGCAGCGTGAGAAGTTAGCACAGCTTTCACCGCGCGGTGGTTTTCACGACTTGTCGGTAAGCTGGAAAGGCGATTGGAATACGCCGCTGGAATACGCCGTAAAAGGGCAATTTTTCAAGCTTGGCCTGAATGCCTTTGAAACTTTTCCCGGCTTCTCCGGCTTGAGCGGTAATCTTGACGGCAACCATAAAGGCGGCTCCCTGTTTATCACTACCCAAGGGATGCAACTGGCATTGCCCAAGGTGTTTCGTGCACCGGTGGAAATCGATGCACTTACGCTGCAAATGACCTGGAAGAAATTAAAAGAAGAATGGGAGTTCAGGTTTTCCAACGTATCGCTAGCCAATGAGGATGCTGCTGGCATTGCCTATGGCACGTTCCATACCGTAAAAGGCACACCGGGTTTTATCGATCTTACAGCACTATTCTCGCGCGCCGATGGGCGCAAGGTGGGCAAATACATCCCACTTGTGGTGGGCCAGGGCGCACGTGACTGGCTGGATACCTCGTTTCTTGCTGGTAGTTCAAGCGATGCGCGGTTGCGTCTGAAAGGTAACCTGGCGGATTTTCCTTATGTCGACAACAAGAATGGATTGTTCCAGATAACAGCCAAAATTACTGGCGGGAGACTGGATTATGCCAAGAACTGGCCGACCATCGATAATATTGCCGGAGATTTGCTGTTCGAGGGTAAACGCATGGTGGTGACAACCCATGCGGGAAATATTTTTGCTACCAAGTTGCCCAAGGTGCGCGCGACCATTGCCGACCTGCTTAGTTTCGACGAGCGCCTGGATATTGAAGGAGAAGTAAATGGCCCCACTGCCGAATTTCTGAAATTTATCGAGCAGAGTCCGGTAACAGAAATGATTAATGGTTTTACCGAGGGCATGCAGGCGGCAGGCAACGGCAAGCTGGATCTGAAATTGCATATTCCATTAAGGAATACCAAGAAAACCACGCTGGCCGGCATTTATCAGTTTATCAACAACCGCATTCTTGTCGGTGAGGATATCCCGCCGGTAGAGGGGACGAGCGGCAAGTTGCAGTTCACCGAAGCGGGTGTGAACATCAGGAGTGCCACTGCCCAGATTCTGGGGGGGGCTGCCACCATCGATGCATCAACGCAAGCGGACGGCGTGGTGCGGGTGGCCGCGCAAGGCAAGCTGACCGCTGCGGGATTGAGCAAGAGCAACTATGTTCCTTATGCCAAATATTTGCATGGCACGGCGGGCTGGCGTGGTTCGCTGACATTGCGAAAAAAGCTGGCGGATTTTGTGGTGGACTCCAACCTGGTGGGCATGTCTTCCGACCTGCCGGCACCGTTTAACAAGAAAGTTGCCGAGAGCGTGGTATTGCACGTGGAGAAGCGGATTCTCAACCCGCAGCAGGATACGCTGGCGCTTTCCTATGGGCAGGTGGTGAATGCAAAGCTGCTGCGTCGTAGCGACGGTCGGCAGATGCAACTGGATCGCGGCACGGTTAGTTTCGGTGATGTGGCAGTGCTGCCGTCACAGCCCGGTTTGTGGCTGCATGGCGCGCTGCGCTATCTTGATTTGGATGACTGGCGCAATGTCATCGCGCAGGGCGATAGCAAACCCGGGCTGGTACTGAACGGAGGCACTTTGTCGGTGGCTACCCTGGATGCCTTCGGTCAGCGCTTTTCCGATTTGAAACTGAGTGGCTCGATGCAACAGGACGGCTTGCTTGTGGCACTGAACGGCAAGGACATTGTCGGCGATGTTTATTTTCGTTCGCTGCCGCAGGGACATTCAAAACTCACTGCGCGCTTCAAAAATTTGACCATCCCAACTGCCGCACCAGCCAAGACAAGTAAGCCCAGTGAAGCGCAAAACGCAGGCGAAGCGCCCGCCATGGATGTGATCGCGGAAAATTTTCAGATTCGTCAGCGTAAATTGGGCAAGCTTGAACTGACGGCTTCACCTTTTGATCGTGGCTGGCACATTGAAAAAATGCGCCTGACCAACCCGGAAAGCAGTTTACAGATGGATGGTTATTGGCAATGGATCGGCCAGGCCTCTACCCGCGTCAATCTCAAGCTGGAGGTGGCTGATCTGGGTAAGTTCATGACCCGTTTCGACCAGCCGGATAGCATCAAGCGCGGCACTGCCAAGCTGGAAGGGAGTGTAGGCTGGAAAGGCGCGCCTTCCGATCTGGACTTCGCTTCGCTCACCGGCAATTTTTCTGTGGAAGCGCATAACGGCCAGTTTCTGAAAATTGAGCCGGGCATCGGGAAATTGTTGGGCATACTCAGCTTGCAGGCCTTGCCGCGTCGCATCACGCTGGATTTCCGTGATGTATTCAGTGAGGGCTTCGCTTTTGATGATATTGCCGCCAACGTGCGTATCCAGAAGGGCGTAGCTTCAAGCGAGGACTTCAGAATGATTGGCCCGGCGGCCATCGTGCTGATGAATGGCGAAACCGATCTGGCGCAGGAAACCCAGCGGCTCAAGGTTCGTGTGACCCCGGCCTTGGGTGAGGGCGTATCGGTGGCAAGCGCGCTGCTGGGCGGACCGGTGGTCGGGCTGACAGCACTGCTGTTGCAGAAGATATTAAAAGATCCTTTGGGGCAGATTGCGTCTTACGAATATCTGGTCACGGGGACATGGCGCGACCCCACGGTTGCCAAGGTAGCCAAACCGAATAGGCCGTCGGCCTCGACCGAGTAGGACGAGGTGAAATGCATGGAAAGCGTGTGTATACTTTGCCTTATGAGAGTTTGGTTTTTCGTGCTTCTGCTGGCTGTGCCGTTTTCTGCTGCCGCGCAGACCACCTGCGCGGTGCCTGACAAGTTATGGGAGCGGCCTCGCTCCGGGCAGGCGGTAGTTGTGCTGCCGGAGTTGCGAACTTGCGTGCAAGACATGTTGGACAAACCCGGTTCTGTGCTGATGATTCACCATGCCATGTCAGACGAGGCGGCTTTACGCGCCGCTGAACTGCGCTACTGGCTGATGGCGTTGGCGATTGATGGCGCGCGCATTGACCTGAAAAATGATTTGCAAACAAATGAACCGCTTAAGATTGAGATTAGGGACAAGAAATGAAAACCACCAAGGCTAAAGTACCCACAACAAAAGCCAAGTCCAGCTTCGCCAAGACCAAGTCGCGTCCTCCGGTCGGAATGGCCAAGCCGCAGCCAGGTATTTTTCGCGTGGCGGCAATCCAGATGTCTTCCGGCCCGAATGTGTCGGCCAATCTGTCCGAGGCCGAGCGGCTGATCGGTATGGCCGCAGAGCAGGGTGCAAAGCTGGTGGCCTTGCCAGAATATTTTTGCGTCATGGGGATGAAGGAAACGGACAAGGTGGCGGTGCGCGAGGTCGATGGTAAAGGGGTTATCCAGAAATTCCTTTCTCGGATGGCAAAGACCCACAAAATTTGGCTGGTGGGCGGTTCGGTCCCGCTGGAGACCGATGCCGCTGGCAAGGTATTCAATAGCTGCCTGGTGTATGACGACAAGGGTAAGCAGGTGGCGCGTTACGACAAGATTCATCTGTTTGGCCTAGACTTGGGTAACGAACATTACCGCGAGGAAAAAACCATTCAGGCCGGCAAGAAAGTGGTGGTGGTGGATACGCCATTTGGACGGATTGGTTTGTCTATTTGTTATGACCTGCGCTTCCCGGAACTCTACCGGGCAATGGGCGAGGTGGATATGATCTTCGTGCCGTCGGCTTTCACGGAAACTACCGGCAGGGCGCATTGGGAGACCTTGGTGCGGGCGCGTGCCATCGAAAATCTGGCCTATGTGATTGCGCCGGCGCAGGGTGGTTATCATTTGTCCGGGCGTGAGACGCATGGACACAGCATGATTGTTGACCCGTGGGGTGTGGTGCTTGACCGTCTACCGCGTGGATCGGGTGTGGTGTTTGCCGGTGTGAATCCTGCTTATCAGGCGAGCCTCAGGAAGAGTCTGCCAGTTCTCAAACACCGCACTATTGGTGTGGGAGAGAAGTTTGAGATTGAGAAGATTAAAGCCAGTTAATTTTGTCATTGCGAGGTGCCAAGGGCGAGCTGTTATTTCGCCCGGCACCTTCCTTTAAGTTTAAGCGAGTTCCCATGAATCAAGAACCACTGTCCGGCATACTTGTGCCGGAAACCGAAACCCTGCTTGAAACGGCACGGGAATGTCTGCTTACGCCCTACAATCTGGATTCACAGATTCTTACCGATGTGTTTGGCAAGATCATGGTGCATCAGGTGGACTACGCCGATTTGTATTTCCAGTACACGCGCGCCGAAGGCTGGAGCCTGGAGGAAGGGCAGGTCAAATCGGGAAGTTTCAATATCGATCAGGGCGTTGGCGTGCGCGCAGTGTCGGGTGACAAGACGGCGTTCGCCTATTCCGATGAGATCAGCCTGCCCGCGCTGATGGCGGCGGCGGAAACTACGCGGGCCATCGCGCGTGCCGGCGGTACTCACAAAGCGCGCCCAGTGGTAAAAAGTGGCGGGCATCGCCTGTACCAGCCGCATGATCCGTTAACCAGTTTGAAAGATGCGGAAAAGGTCGCCTTGCTGGAAAGGCTGGAGGGCTATGCGCGTGCGCTCGATCCGCGCGTGACTCAGGTCATGGCGAGCCTCGCGGCAGAGTACGATGTGGTGATGGTGGCGCGTTCTGACGGCAAACTGGCTGCCGATGTGCGCCCATTGGTGCGCTTGAGCTTGCAGGTTATTGTTGAAGATGGCGGACACCGCGAGCAGGGTAGTGCGGGCGGCGGCGGGCGTTTCGATTATGCCTATTTCACCGACGAAGTGCTGCGGGAATATGCGCAGCAGGCGGTACACCAGGCATCAATTAATCTGGTGGCGCGTCCCGCACCGGCAGGCACCATGACGGTCGTGCTGGGTTCCGGCTGGCCGGGAATATTGCTGCATGAAGCCATAGGCCACGGCCTGGAGGGCGACTTTAACCGCAAGGGCAGTTCGGCTTTTTCCGGGCGTGTCGGCGAACGTGTGGCCGCCACCGGTGTGACGGTAGTGGACGACGGCACGCTGGCGCGCCGGCGTGGTTCGCTGAATGTAGATGATGAAGGCAACCCGACGCAATGCACCGTGCTGATCGAAAACGGCGTGCTCAAGGGCTACATGCAGGACACCCTGAATGCACGCTTGATGGGCGTGCCGGTTACCGGCAACGCGCGGCGCGAATCCTTTGCGCATCTGCCCATGCCGCGCATGACAAACACCTATATGCTCAACGGCGATAAAAACCCGGAAGAAATTATTGCGTCGGTTAAACATGGTCTTTATGCAGCCAATTTTGGCGGCGGCCAGGTGGATATTACCAGCGGAAAATTTGTGTTCTCGGCGGCGGAAGCCTACATGATCGAAGACGGCAAAATTACTTACCCCGTGAAGGGTGCCACCCTGATCGGAAACGGCCCGGATGTGCTCACGCGTGTGTCGATGATCGGCAATGACATGAAGCTTGACCCGGGCGTGGGTACCTGCGGCAAGGAAGGACAGAGCGTGCCGGTGGGCGTTGGCCAGCCGACATTGCGGATCGACGGGCTGACGGTGGGCGGAACAATTTAGCCCGCATCAAACAGAGGGTGCAATTTTATTTCGCTGTATTATTTCGCTGTAACAAAATGATGCTATAAAGAGTAGAGTGTGCAGTGCCCTAATTTATTTGGAGATCATGATGGCTGAAGCAAAATCTCGTACCACGACCAAGAAGGCTGCACCGGTGAAAAGCGTGGCCAAAGCTGCACCTGCTAAATCCGCGCCTGCGAAGCCCGCAGCGAGTAAGGCGGCAGCGGCGAAATCCTCTGTGGCAAAACCAGCAGCAAAGAAAGCGGCTCCCGCCAAAGTAGCAGCCGCGAAAAAAGGGAGTGGCATGACTGCCGAGCAGCGCTATCGCATGATCGCCGAAGCGGCTTATTATATCGCCGAAAAACGCGGCTTTGCGCCCGGCGATCCTTCCAAGGATTGGGCGGATGCTGAAGCGCAAATTCGGGCCATGTTTTCCTGATTGTTTTTTGAAAGCTTGCTAAATGGATGACCGGCGGCTTGCCGTGCCGCAGGTGTTTTATATTGCCCGCTTTTCCAGCGTGGATTACAACTACGGCGCTTTAGGATAGAATCGGGCACGCATTGATTCACCCGTCCCCGACCCGATTATGATCCTTATCCTTACCCCGAATACCAGTCCTGAAAGCGCCGAATACCGGCAGCTCATGGGTTATCTTGCCAATCTGCCCAATATCCAGACGCGCGTGCATCGTGAGCATGGCATCGAGCAGGTGCTCACCGAAATTTACCTGATTGGCAACACCGCTGCTTTGCCGTTGGACTACATGAACAGCTTGCCGTGCGTTGAGCGTGTGGTGCGGGTGTCCGAAGAATATCGCGTGCTGGGCCGCCACAAGGACGACAATCGTCCGACGCATTTCGAATACAACGGCGTGCGATTCGGGCAGGATAATTTGAATGTGTTTGCCGGACTATGCGCGGTGGATATTCCCGAGCATGTGGAAATGATGTTGAAGGTGTTGCGCGACAATGGTCAGGTGTGTACGCGCATGGGCGCCTACAAGCCGCGCACCAATCCCTATTCTTTCCAGGGGCACGGAAAAAGCTGTCTGCCTTGGGTGTTCGACCTGGCCGGTAAATACGGCATCAAGGTCATCGCCATGGAAGTCACCCATGAATCGCACGTGGATGAAATCCGCGAGGCCTTGCACCAGACTGGCGACTCGACAGGCGTGATGTTGCAGATCGGCACGCGCAACACGCAGAATTTTGAATTGCTGAAAATTGTCGGACGCCAGCATCAGTTCCCGGTGTTGCTCAAGCGCGGCTTCGGCATCACCCTGGACGAATCGATCAACGCGGCAGAATACCTGGCCTCCGAGGGGAACCGCAATGTGGTGTTTGGCCTGCGCGGCATGAAGACCAATATGGGCGACCCGCACCGCAACTTCGTGGATTTCGCCCACGTGCCGGTGGTAAAGCGCCTGACGCGCATGCCGGTGTGCATCGACCCATCACATTCAGTCGGCACGCGAAGTGCCGGGCCGGACGGTATTCTCGACGTGATGCATGTAGTGGCGCAGGGTGTGATCGCCGGCGCCAACATGATTTTAGTGGATTTTCACCCGGTACCGAGCAAGGCGCTGGTAGACGGCCCGCAAGCATTGCTCATGGAAGAACTGCCGCGATTTTTCGAGGACGTGGCCATCGCGCGCGAGGCTTATGAAAAACGGCTGGCGCTGGCCAAACGCTATCAACAATAATCTGAAATAATCTGAAGGAGTAGTTATGTCTGAACCCGTATGCGCCCAAAAAGTCCCCTATGCATTGGAACTGGAAGCTGGTGATTATTATTGGTGTTCCTGTGGCCAATCCAAGAAACAACCTTTTTGCGATGGTTCGCACAAAGGCTCTGATTTCGCGCCCAAGAAATTTACCGTCGAGCAGAAGGAGAAAGTCTGGTTATGTGGCTGCAAGCAGAGTAAGAATGCACCTCACTGCGATGGCGCTCATAAAGATTTGAAGTAACCTATAAAAAGTGACTGGTCTGGATATTATTCATGGCCGGTTGGTACAGTCAGTCGCAGTTTGAAAGCTTTAGCATCAAATGCGCTGTCTTCTGCACTGGTTCTAATGGTGTAAGGTTCCTCGTTCGCAGCTAGCAGTTCTTGTGTTGCCAATTGCCGTTCCAGCACCTGAATTGTCGCCTCCGACGCGTCACGGCCAGCGGTTTCTCGCTGACTGATACGCGCGCGTAGCGTGACCTCGGGAGCTTGTGCATCCAGTATGGCGAAAGGAATTTGTAACTCGGTTGCTAACGCGTGGAATATATCCCGCTCGCTGCGTCTGAGAAAGGCGGCATCGACAATAACTGTAAATCCAGCGGCGAGAATAATGCGAGCCAGTTCCAGCAGGCGCGCATAGGTACGTCCTCCAGCGTCGCGCGTGTATAAGCCGGTATCGATACCGGAACCACTTTTCCCCTGAGCAACCAGACCGAACAGCCGCTTGCGTTCCACGTCCGAGCGCAGGCGAATCGCGCCAAGTTCTTCCAGAAGTAACTGAGTTTGCGTGGTTTTGCCAGAACCAGATAAGCCATGTGTAATGATGAGTGCGGGCGGTACTCGTTGTGACAGTGTTTCTGCCAAAGTAATGTAGTTTGCATACTCCTGCCATGCCTCGTCAGCGTGAGTTTGTCCAGCGCGAATGGCTGCCACCTTGGCACGCACCATGGCGCGGTACACCAGATAAAAACGTAGTACGCCAATCCCATTATGGTCGCCCGTGAGGGAAAGATAAACGTTGAGAAAACGCCATGCAAAATTAGAATAACCTCGCTCCATTAAATTCATTACCACGAAGGCAGTTTCACTCATCACGTCGATCCAGCGAAGGTTCGGGTTAAACTCGATGCAATCGAAAATCGTGATGGTATCGTCGAGTAGCACCATATTTCCCGTGTGCATGTCACCATGACATTCGCGTATAAAGCCGCCTGATTTTCGGATGGAAAAATCAGCCATGTGCGTGGTGAATTTCTGAGATGTCCATTCACGCAAGGCATCCAACCGTGCAACATCTTCTGCGTTATTCAGAAACGGACGAATTTGCAAAAAATTTTCCAGTGCCGGGTCGAGTACGGCTAGGCGTGTGCCGAAGGGCGAACTGCTGTCCGCCACGGGGATGGTGCTATGGAAGTGGGCAATTTCGGCTGCCAGTGCATCGATATGCCGCATTTCCAGTTTTCCCTGGCTTAGCAAATTCGACAGCAGTTGCTCCTGGGGGAAGCGCCGCATTTTTATCGCGTATTCAATGACTGGCCCCGTTCCACTGAACACGGCATCCTCTGGCGTACCGTTGATGGTGATGACGTCGAGGTATATATCTGGCGCCAGGCGGCGATTCAGGCGTAATTCCTCCTCGCAGTAAAAGCAGCGTTTCTCCGGCGTGCTGAAATCCAGAAAACCGAAGTTGACGGGCTTCTTGAGCTTGTAGGCGAAATCACCAGCCAGGATTACCCAGGAAATATGCGTTTCGATTAGCTGAATATCATCCGTACCATACAGTGCTGGACGGAGTAATGCGGCAATCAAAGGCGTTGTTGAGCAATCTGGCATTGGTAGCCATCCTCGGAGTCGGGTATATTTCTGACCAGCGGTACATAGTATTAGAATTCTGTTTGATTTAGTTATAGGAGAAATCCGCCATGTCAGCACCTGGTTTTTTTGGGGACAGGCGCTTAATCCCAGAAACAGCAATTGGACGCAGATAAAACCGATTACCGCAGATAATTGAATTTGTTGAAGAGATGCGCCACTTCACCCATTGGGCGCGTAAAGATAGGCCAACGACTTCCTGTTCTATCTGCGCTTATCTGCGTTCCTCTGCGTCCAACTGTTTTTTTAGGTTAATCTTTGTAAGGCATAAGGCGAGACTTGATGAAATCCATTTTGTACGACTGGGGCGGGGGCAATATCTGGCTGTTCCATCAGATCAACGATATCCACGGCCCACTGCTGGATCGCGCCATGCTGCTCGGCACGGCGTTAGGCGGCCATGCCAATTTTGTTACGTATTTAGCCATGGCATCGTTTGCTGCCATTCTGTGTGTGGCGGTGGAAGCGCGGCGCAATCCGCATCAACTGGAGCGCTATGCAGTGAACTGGCTGGTGGTGTTAGCGGTGTTCAGTATTGCCTACGTGCTGGACGGCATGCTGCTGGGCTGGTTGAAGCCCTTGCTGGACTTTCCTCGTCCGCCCTTGGCGCTGTCGCTGGAAGCGGTGCATATTGTCGGCACGCCGGAATTTCACCACAGCCTGCCCAGCGGCCATTCCTCCTTCGCCATGCTGGTCGCAGCCAGCCTGTGGCCAGTGTTGAATAGCAACTGGCGCACGGCAGCCGCACTGTTTGTGTTGTGGGTGGGTATCTCGCGCATCAGCCTCGGCGCGCATTTTCCTGCCGATGTGCTGGCGGGTTTCCTGAGTGGCTTGCTGGTCGTGCTGGTCGTGCGCTACGGCATTCAGACTATTTTGTTCAAAGCTGGAAATTTGAGGTAACAGTGTTGAAAAGCATCTACGCCAATATTGAGCCTTACCTCACCAAAGATGGGTCGCTCATCCGCGAACTGATGCATCCCGGTGTGCACGGCAACCGCCTGCAAAGCCTGGCTGAAGCCACGCTAGAACCCGGTCAGGAAACCACGCTACATCGGCATCGCCAAAGCGAGGAGCTGTACCATATCACGGCGGGGCAGGGCTTGATGATGCTGGGGGCAGAGCAATTTGAAGTGGCCGTGGGCGACACGGTATGCATCCCGCCGGGCACGCTGCATTGCATCCGCAATACGGGCGAAATGCAGCTCAAGATTCTATGCTGCTGTGCGCCGCCATACAGCCACGAGGATACCGAATGTCAGTAACCACCATAGACTTGCTGCGCCACGGTGAACCGGTCGGCGGCAGAAAATACCGTGGCCAGATCGACGACCCGTTGAGCGAAAAGGGTTGGCAACAAATGCGCAGCACCGTGGGCGAATTCGGTGACTGGCAGCATATCGTCAGTTCGCCGCTCACGCGCTGCGCCGCGTTTGCCAAAGAACTCAGCGAAAAACACAACATCCCGCTGGCATTCGACGAACGTTTCAAGGAAGTCGCCTTCGGTAGTTGGGAGGGTAAGCGTCCGCACGAACTGGAAGCTGCAAGCCCCGGCATCCTGTTCCAGTTCAAGTGCGATCCGGTGGAGAAGCGCCCCGCCGATGCCGAAGCGCTGCATGATTTTTCTGCGCGGGTGACAATCGCGCTGGACGACGTGCATCGCAACCACGAAGGCAAGCATGTTCTGGTGGTATGCCATGCCGGCGTGATCCGCATGCTGGTGGCCGCCGCACTAGGAATGTCGCCGCAGAATGTCTACCGCATTAAAGTGGACACCGCTTCGCTCACGCGCATTACGCTACAACGCGAAGGGGAAATGGTGCTGCCTAATCTGGTGTTTCACAATGTGCGGGATGTGCCGGGGTTGTAGTCCTGAGAAAAAACTGTTGGACGCAGAGGGACGCAGATAAGCGCAGATTAGACCGGGCTTGTTACCACATGGCTGACGCATTGCCGAATTGAATCATCTGCGTTAATCGGCTTTTATCTGCGTCCCATAGTCTTTTCATTTCTTGCCTGACTGCCACAACACATCTTTCCCCCCCGCTGCCCGGTTAATTACCCGGCAAGCCGCAAACAACAAATCTGATAGCCGGTTCAAGTAGTGCACCAGCTGCGGCGATACAACTTCCGTTTTTGCCAGCGTCACTACGCACCGCTCAGCACGGCGGCACACGGTGCGCGCCACGTGACACAGCGCAGTAGCACGGCAGCCGCCGGGCAGAATGAATTCCTTCAGCGGTGGTAAATCCTTGTTCCAGTCTTCCACTTGCTGTTCCAGGCGCAGCACCTGTGCTTCAGTCATGCCAGTGTGACCAGGCAGCGACAGCTCACCACCCAGGTTGAATAACTCGTGCTGCACCTGGGTGAAACAGTCGCGCACGGCTTGCGGCAATTTCTCGGCCAGCAACACACCGATCTGGCTGTTGAGTTCATCCACCGTGCCGATAGCTTCGATGCGCGCGTCGTCCTTAGATACGCGCGTGCCGTCTGCCATACCGGTAGTGCCGTCGTCGCCGGTGCGAGTAACGATTTTGGATAAGCGGTTGCCCATTTGTGTATCCCTATAAATCCATTTTGCGGGCGAATCGCTGCGTCGCGTGCTCGTTCGCTCCTCGCCTATCTTGATGATATGTCTCGTCGCTCACTGCGCGGCTCCTTGCGCTTCATCCCGCAAAAGTGAATTTCTAGGAGTACACATCATTTTTCTTCCAAATGAAAGTGGTGCAGAAAACGATGCAGTAGCGGTGCGACCAGAATACCCGCGCTGGTGATGAACACCACGCCGCTGAACAGCGCATACCACGAAGCGAATAACTTGCCTGCGGTAGTATGCAATTCGCTCACCGGCCCCATGCCGCCCAGAATCATCGAAGCGTTAAGCAGCGCGTCGATCCACGGCAGGTTTTCGGTGAAGCGATAGCCGAGGATGCCGATGCCCAGGGCCGCAGTAGCCACTGCACCAGCAATGACGACATTGCGCAGGATGCGGCGTAGAAAGATGTTGAAGGGTAGGAGCGGCTGGTGGCGATGTTCGTACATGGTGGGTTATCTTAAATAGGCGTAGATCAACGCTTGAGTTAGGTGGGATAGCAAATTTGGCGGCTATTTAGCATGCGCTCGCACATTGAGCTTGCATTCACGGGAATAGAATTTAGGAAACTCTTCGTGGAGTTCTGTATTGAGGTAGAAGCCGTAGCTCAGGCGGTACTCAGCAGGTTGCAACTCGGGGGAAATGGTGGTTTCGTTAATGCCCTCTTGAAGCTCGAAAAGAGTCTCAACGACTTGTACCATATTTCCGTCGTCCTTAATTCGATCTATGCGTAGAAACAGGGGCGAGGCATTGGATAAAATATTCTTATCTACGAGCCGAAAGGCAATACCCAAGGGAGTACCGACAACAACGGCCCGTGGGGGGCACGAGCTGTCTTTGATGCCGAAAAAGGGGGTTGATCGGTAGCCTTTGACGTTTGAAGGAAAACGAAAGGAGGACTTTTTCTGTGCCGGAGTTGTGTCCGGGATTATTGTCGATGACGTGCTAGATGGGATCGTTTGCTGGGGCAGAGAATCGCGTAGTCTTCGAACTTCCTCAGATAGCGTTCTAACTTGCGAGTCTTGCTTGTTCGATTCGGCGGCCTTCTGAAAATTCCTAATGGCACTAGTGAGCGCTTGAATATCATCCGCCGTCATTTCAGGCTTGGCCCGCAGTGGTGGTTGTACGGTAATGTTGATTGGTAAAGCGGAGGAACTGGATGTGTCAAGGACGGTCTTTGGTGGCCCATAAGCATTATTGAAGACAATGCCTCCGCCAAATCCAAGCAAACTGATGAGAACGGTCCACCCAGCACGATGAAGGTTGTCTTTGCTGAAGAAAGTTGGAGTCGATTTTTCGGTCACAGATTTTTTCCCCAGACGCTAACGAGTGAAAGATGATAAAAATATCATCTTGATAAAGGGTTATTTTCAGCGACATTGGCTAGCTGCGCAAGCGAATCAATCTTTTGTCATGTGATTACTGTTTTTCCTCCGGCGGCTTGATGCCGCGAAACGAAAAATACAGCATCACGTCGTAGGCAATCTTCATCCCCGCGCCGATCACCAGCGGGGTGGACAGCGCCAGTGCGCTCATCAGCCAGCCGGCGAAGGCGGGGGCGGCGGCCCAGCCGCCTAGCCGCACCAGATTTGTGACGCCGGAGGCGAAGGTGCGTTCTTCCGGTTTGACTACCGCCATCACGTAGGACTGTCTTGTTGGCACGTCCATTTCCACTAGTCCTTCGCGCAGCAGGAATAGTATCGACGCCACCCAGAAATTCGGCGCGAAGGCGACAGTGAGCAGCAAGAAACTCGACGGGATGTGGGTGAATACCATGGTGTTCACCAGGCCGATGCGTTTGGCCAGCCAGGCTGCACCCAAATGGGAGAAGGCATTGGCGATGCGCGCGGCGAAGAACAGGCCGCCGATCAGTGCTTCCCCTGCGCCGAACTTGGCATGGAAGAAATAGGCCAGCAGGGCAGTGCCGAGGAATCCACCGGCCAGGCTGTCTAGCCCAAACAACAGTGCAATGCGCCACAGCACTTTGCGGCTTTGCGGTGAAATGATGATTTTTTTCCTGTCGCTGGGCGTCTCTGCCTTCGTAGATAGTTTGAGGTAGAGCAGGCCGGTGATCGCCAGAAAAAGCGGGTAGATCATCATCACGCTGCGCAGCGCAGTCAGTTCGTTCACGCCGCCCCAGTAGTGCAATGCAGTTGGCACGGCAGCACACAGGCCTCCCACGGCATGGCCGATATCTGTCAGTACGTTGTACCAGGCAAAGGTCTTTGTTCGCGCGGCATCGTCCGTCGTGGCGGGCAGGATGGCTTGCTCCAGCACCAGCGCGGCGCCACGGTCGCGCCCCATGCCGTTGAGCATACCGATGAAGGCGGCGGCCATGATCATGGTTTGATCCGAGCCGAGCGCGGCGACGATGCCGCCCACTGTGCTGAGCGCTGCCAGAAAAATTAGCAGGCGCTTGCGTCCGATGCGGTCGCCGGCCAGCGTGGCTACCAAGGCTGCTGCCGCTGCACCCATCAAGCCGGAGGTGATGACTACGCCCATGACGGCAGGGGCGAAGTTTAAACGTGCCAGATACAAGCCAAGCAGTACACCGGTCATGCCGATGGAGATGGAGCGCAGCAGGGCGGTGGTGTAGAGGATTTGTTTGTCGTTCATATTTGTAAAAATCTGTTGGACGCAGATGGACGCAGATAAACGCAGATAAAACCGTCTCTGCTTTGTCTCATGCTGTTCACTATTAGCGTGCGTGGTAAATCAATCATTATCTGCGTTTATCGGCTTTGATCTGCGTCCAGAAAAGTTACATTTCTTGTAGTAATCTCTACATTAATGTAGAGTATATTGCATGAAAACTGCAATGCCAAACTGGCTGGAACTGGTACTGAGTCTTCCCACGCAAAACGCCACTGCGCGCATGCGCATCTGGCGGGCGCTGAAAAGCGCGGGCTGCGTGGTGTTGCGCGATGGCGTTTATCTCTTGCCGCACAGTGCGGAGGCAGAAAATCTGCTGGCCGAGTTAGCGGAGGAAACCTCTCAGTCTGGCGGTGTGGCGCATCTGCTCAACGTTTCCACGCGCAACGCGGAACAGGAAGAAGCTTTACGCAGCTTGTTCGACCGTTCCCCCGATTATGCGCGTTTGATTGAAGAGATTGGGCAGGCGGCCAAAGAAAAACCGGTGCCGGCTGCCAAGCGGTTGAAAACTTTACGGCGTGAATTTGACGCGCTGGTCGCCACGGATTTTTTCCCAGGCGAAGCCAGAGTGCAGGCACAAGTCGCGCTGGATGAAGCCGAAGCGCGGCTGTTTCCGGGTGAGCCGCATGCGGCCAAAGGCGACATCCAACGCCTGGACAGGTCCGGCTATCAGGGCCGCGTGTGGGCGACGCGCAAGCACATGTGGGTGGATCGCATGGCCAGCGCGTGGCTGATTCGGCGCTTCATCGACGATCGGGCTCAATTCCGCTGGTTGAAAAATCCGGAAGACTGTCCGAAGAAGGCGTTGGGTTTTGATTTCGACGGCGCAGCGTTTACGCATGTGGGCAATCGTGTGACGTTCGAAGTGCTGATGTTGAGCTTTGCGCTGGAAATGGATGCGGCATTGAAGCGCATCGCCAGTGTGGTGCATTACCTGGATGTGGGCGGCATCACCGTGCCGGAAGCAGTGGGACTGGAAGCAATCTTAGGTGGGTTGCGTAGTGCTGCGAAAGATGACGATGCCTTGCTGGATGCGGCAGGCGCAGTGTTCGATGGGTTGTATACGAATTTTACCGAGGGGAAACAGTATGACTGAACGCAACATGACCGATCAACAGCGGCCAGCTTACCCGACATTTTGGGAGGCATTTGTCTACTGGCTGAAACTCGGTTTCATCAGCTTCGGCGGCCCGGCTGGGCAGATCGCCATCATGCACCAGGAACTGGTGGAGAAACGCCGCTGGATTTCCGAACATCGCTTCCTGCACGCGCTGAATTTCTGCATGGTGCTGCCCGGCCCGGAGGCGCAGCAGCTGGCTATCTACATCGGCTGGCTATTGCATCGTACCTGGGGCGGCATCATAGCGGGGACGTTGTTTGTGCTGCCTTCGTTGTTCATTTTGTCTGGACTCACTTACGTTTATATGGCGTTTGGTGATGTGACTTTCGTCAAGGGCGTGTTCAACGGCATTAAACCGGCGGTGGTGGCGATCGTGGTATTTGCCGCGTGGCGCATCGGCTCGCGCGCGTTGAAAAATAACGTGCTGTGGACTTTCGCGGCAGTGTCTTTCGTGGCGATTTTCGCCTTGCATGTGCCGTTCCCCTACATCGTGTTGGGCGCCGGCGTTCTGGGTTCCATTGGCGGCAAACTGATACCGGAAAAATTCAAGGTAGGCGGCGGACACGGCGCTTCCAAAAAAGAATACGGCCCCGCGCTGATCGACGATGACACGCCGCCGCCTGCGCATGTGCAATTCCGCTGGTGGTATCTGGCCGCATTGATCACAGGTGGGCTGGTGTTGTGGGGCGCAGCGATGGCGCTGCTGACCGATGCTACCCTGCGCACCATGGGCGAGTTTTTTACTAAGGCAGCGTTGGTGACATTCGGCGGCGCCTACGCGGTGTTGCCCTATGTGTATCAAGGCGGGGTGGAGAACTACCATTGGCTGACCGGACCGCAGATGATGGATGGTCTTGCGCTGGGTGAAACCACACCAGGACCATTGATTATGGTGGTGTCATTTGTCGGCTTCGTGGGTGCCTGGACCAAACAGATCTTCGGGCCAGATGCCTTGTTCCTGGCCGGATTCGCTGGGGCTAGCGTGGCTACCTTCTTCACTTTCCTACCTTCGTTTGTGTTTATTTTGGCCGGCGCACCGCTGGTCGAATCTACGCATGGCGATCTCAAATTCACTGCGCCGCTGAGTGGAATTACTGCCGCTGTGGTGGGCGTGATTTTGAATCTGGCGATTTTTTTCGGCTGGCACGTGCTGTGGCCCAAAGGCACGGAAGCGGCGCCGTTTAGTGGAACATTCGAATGGCTTTATGCAGTGATTTCAGTTGCCGCTTTTGTGGCCTTGTGGAAATACAAAGCGGACATTATGAAAGTGATCGGCGCCTGTGCGGTCGTCGGTCTGGTTTACACCTATCTTGTGTGAGGAAGCGATATGGAACGTACTATTAAACCCGAATTACTAAAATCAGAACTCACCAGCAAGCATCTTATCGACGTGCGCCGTAAAAATGATCTGGATACTTCGGCGGAAAAAATTGCTGATGCAACCTGGCATGATCCCGAGCAATTGGCGCAGTGGGCAGACAGCTTGCCGAAAGACAAGGACATCGTGCTGTACTGCGTGCGCGGCGGTGGCGTGAGCAATAGCGTGGTGGATGCGTTGCAAGCCAAGGGACTGAAGGCGTGTTTTATCGAGGGTGGGATTGAAGGCTGGAAGGCGGCGGGTGGCGCAATCGTATCCAAATAGTGATAACCCCCTCTCCCCGCTGGTTATCCCCAAAGGGGCGAGGGGGAATAAAATTATAGGAATTTACACATGAAATTTGTCACCCGTGAACGTCCCAAGATCGACCGCATTGCCTGCCCATGGCTAGTGGCGCGCTTTGTCGATCCTGATGCTGAATTTCTCTACGTGCCAGGCAATGATGTGTTGAAGGTTGCTCAGGAAACCGGTGCGATTCCTTATGATGTGCCGGGGGCGGAGCTTGGGCATCACGGCGAATTTTGCAGCTTCGATGCGTTCATCGATAAATATAAACTTGATGATGCAGCGTTGAATAAGCTGGCGCTAATCGTGCGTGGTGCGGATACCGGACGGCCAGATCTGGCGCCGCAAGTAGAAGGTCTGCTGGCTATTTCAAGGGGGTTGTCGATGAATTTTGAAAATGACCACGAGATGCTGGCTCACAGCATGGTGGTCTACGACGCGCTTTATGCATGGTGCGCAGTTTAATGCGATAGTGGCGTAGGATGGGTGGAGCGTCTTTTTCGATACCCATCAAAATCGCAAGCAACAACGATGGGTATCGCTACGTTCCACCCATCCTACATTTTGCTTCCACCCTCCGTATACCCGGCATATAACAAATCGAAAAGTCGGGAAGTTTCTGCAAGCAGCGCGTCATTGTCTTTGCAGGTGCGCCTTATCCCTTTCAGTAGCCGGGCTACGCCGATAGCTTCAGTAACATCCGCTGTGTTTGCTGCCAGGCAGTGGATGATGGAGCCGATGCGCAGTAGCCCGGGATCCCTCTCCATGTCGAAGCTAGTGCACAGAACTTCAAATATAGTCTGATTGCTCGATGGGCTGAATTCGGATTTTTCAAAACCAAATCCGGTAACGTTGGCTGAAATTTTTGCTCCTTCCGGCAGCCAGATGAAGGTTGCCTTCGTGTCGATAAAACGCTGGATCAGCCATGCGCTCGCCAGCCGGTCTGCATCTGGTTGTTTATGGGTGGCCCAGCGTCGCGCCTGAAAATCCTGTCGCTGGCGAATCACAATGCTTGCACCGTTGGAGTTCGGTTCGCGCGGCGACAGGCTGGCCAGAAAAGTGGTTTCCGCCTGTGCTAAGCGGTCTTCAACTTCGAATCGAAGGGGTTTTGGGAAGTAATCTGTTGCCGTGATGCCACCTAGTTCGCGACGCAAATTTTTGATCTGGCGGCGTGCTGATCCAACTTCCGCTGTCTGGTATGCGCCCCGAAATGCGTTGATTTTTTCAAGCAGCGCTTTGTACTCGCTGCTGTGATCGAACAGGTTCTGGAAATCGTGTTTCTCTTCGCTGCTACTGCTGGCGACATGGAGCAGGTAAGCATTGCCGCCGCTGTTCTTGATTTCTTCCGCGTGCACGCGCAAAGCCTGTCGTAGCCCGCGTCCTGCCGGCAATAAATACACGCTGTCTCGCAACACCGCACAGCCGAGCGCCTTCATGGCGCGCCATATGCGCATGCGTAGAGTGGTGCTGGTAGTGGGGAGGCTAACGACGAACACCAGCCATTTGTCCGTAGCAGGGCTTTTGACTAAACTCATGGGGTTAATAATTGTTATAAGTGAAACAGAATAATGTTGATTATGATACACATTATTTCAAGTGGCAAGGCTGTGTTGCTTTGCTGGCATTGGTTGCAAAGTATATGAAAAAATAGGATAATTTGACGGTTAAAAAATGTGCGTTCAGTTATCATTAGGAAAAACCGTGTCCCTCAATCCCTCTCTCATGCTGCATAAATTTTTTCCGTTCCTGCGTTGGTGGCCAATGGTCAACAAGGACACCACCAAGGCGGATCTGATTGCCGGTATCACCGGTGCGCTGATCGTGCTGCCGCAAGGCGTGGCATTTGCCACCATTGCAGGTATGCCGCCAGAATATGGTTTGTATGCTGCCATGGTGCCGGCGATAGTTGCCGCACTATTTGGTTCTTCCTGGCATCTTGTGTCAGGCCCGACCACCGCGATTTCGATCGCTGTGTTCGCGGCGGTTAGTCACGTGGTGGAACCGGGTACGCAGCAGTATGTCAGCATGGTGTTGACCCTGACTTTCTTGACGGGTGTATTCCAACTCGTTTTGGGACTGGCGCGTATGGGCGTGCTGGTTAACTTTATTTCTCACACAGTGGTAATCGGGTTTACGGCGGGCGCAGCAATTCTGATTGCCATGAGCCAGGTGAAAAGCTTCTTTGGCCTGAATATCCCGCGTGGTGCACGCATCGATATCGTGCTTGAGCAGCTGGTTCTTCAGGCGTCAGATATTCAACCTTATGTTCTGATTGTGGGTGTGGTGACCTTGGTCATCGGCATCGCAGCAAAAAAGTTTTTACCCAAATTCCCCTATATGATCGTGGCCATGATTGCGGGCAGTTTTTTGGCCTATTTTTTGAATCTAAAATGGGGTTTTGAGCATACCCACATCAAAACAGTAGGCGCGCTCCCGGCGCATTTTCCACCGCTCTCCTCCCCGGATTTTTCATGGGGCACGATCCAGAAAATTGTTTTTCCTGCGTTGGTTGTCACCATGTTGGCGCTGACGGAAGCGGTTTCTATTTCCCGCTCGATTGCTGTGAAATCGGAACAGCGCATCGATGGGAATCAGGAATTTATTGGTCAAGGCATTTCCAATGTTATCGGTAGTTTCTTTTCTGCCTACGCCTCCTGCGGTTCTTTCAACCGTAGTGGCGTGAACTACGCTGCGGGTGCAAAGACGCCACTAGCAACGGTGTTTGCTTCTGTTTTTTTGCTGCTGATTTTATTGCTGGTTGCACCCTTGGCATCGTATTTGCCGACTGCAGCCATGGCTGGCATCTTGTTCCTGGTGGCTTGGGGGTTGATTGATTTTCACCACATTGCAGCCATCACGAAATCAGACCGCAGCGAGACCGTTATCCTATGGGTAACCTTGATTGGTACCTTGATCGATCTGGAAAAAGGCATCTTCTTCGGAATCCTGCTTTCCTTGGTAATTTATCTTTATCGCGTTTCACGTCCAAACGTTGATGCGGTTGTGCCGGCCAAGGAGGAGGGCGCTTACCATTTTGTGACTGCGGATGAGCATGAGGAATGCCCGCAGTTGAAGATCATCCGTGTCAATGGGCCAATCTTCTTTGGTGCGGTGGATCATGTGCAGAATAGTCTGTTGAGCATTGATGAAAACAATCCGAATTACAAATCGGTGATGGTGGTGGCAAGCGGGATTAATTTTGTCGATGTGGCGGGCGCCGAGATGCTGGCGCAGGAAGCGAGAAGGCGGCGCAAGATGGGCGGCGGTTTGTATTTCTATCGTTGCCGGGATTCCATTTATAAATATCTACACCAGGCTGACAAGCTTGATGATATTGGCAATGAAGGCTTCTTCCCGGCCAAGTCTGACTGGATCAAGGCGATTTATCCAACGCTGGATTCGGATATATGCCGTAACTGCAAGGCAAGAATTTTTTCCACGTGCCATACCTATTTGCCCGACGGCACGCCGAGGGAAGAATAATCCGTCAGGGTCTGCGATTTCAAGGAAGTGACTCGCCGTTTAGGCCATAGCTCTTTAGCTTGCGCCACAGTGACACGCGGTTGATGCCGAGCAACTGCGCTGCCAGGGTCTGGTTCCCATCCGCTTGGTTGAGCACCCACTTGATATAGGCCATTTCCTGTTCTTCCAGCGAGGAAATGCGCCCTTCTTTCTTTTGGAATGTGCGTGTACTTAGCTCGCGCAAGCTATCAGGCAAATGTGCTAGTTCGATGGTATTTCCATTGCTGAGTGCAACACCCCGCTCCATGATGTTTTCCAGTTCGCGCACGTTGCCGGGAAAATTATAGTTATCCAGCACTAAAATAACTTCCGGCGAAATTTCGCTGACCTCTTTTTTCATCAGGATGGAAAATTTCTTCAGGAAGAAATAGCAAAGCAGTACCACATCGCCGCTACGCTCGCACAGGGGCGGGATATGCAGGTTGACGACATTGAGGCGAAAAAATAGATCTTGCCGGAACGAGCCGCTTTGGGTCATTTCCGCCATGTTCCGGTTAGTAGCAGCAATGTAGCGGGTATCCGCCTTGACTGGCCGGATACCACCCAGACGCAGCACCTCACGTTCCTGAATGACACGCAGCAATTTGACTTGCATGGCCGGAATCATTTCGGTGATCTCATCGAGAAATAGCGTGCCGCCTGCGGCGGATTCGATCAGTCCTTTCTTTAATGTTTGCGCGCCGGTGAACGCGCCTTTTTCATGTCCGAATAATTCATTCGACAGCAATTGCTCGCTGAACGCGCCGCAGTTTACCGCCAGAAAAGGGCCATCCGTTCGTGTGCTGTTGTAGTGTACGTAACGCGCGAATAATTCCTTGCCGGTGCCTGATTCACCGGTGATCAGTATGTTGCAATCGGTCGGTGCTACTTGTCTGGCCATATCCAGAAGACGCAGCATGTGCGGATCCTGGGTGATGATCTTGACCTTGCCCTGATAACTTTCGATCTGTTCGCGTAGCTGGCGGTTTTCATGCTTCAAGCGAGTTTTTGATATCGCCTCGCTGACTACTTGTCGAACCTCATCCAGACGGAACGGTTTGGCGATGTAATAAAATGCGCCCTGCTTCATGGCTTCCACTGCCGACTCCGGCGTTGCATGGCCAGTGATCATGATCACTTCCGTATCCGGATGCCGCTCGCGGCATTTTTTCAGCACTTGCATGCCATCCACTTTTTCCATCTTCAGGTCGGTTAGCACGACATCGAACGGCTGATTCTCGATCAACGTCAGCGCAGCGCTTCCACTTTGTGCACCGGTGACTTCGTAGCCTTCCTTTTTCAATACATGGACAAGATTTTTCAGCGCAGTTTTTTCGTCTTCGACGATGAGTAATTTTCCCTTGTGTTGCATGTGCTTTGTTTTCTCCATTAATTCACTCATTGTGATTCGGCAGTGATTTCTAGGGGTAGTCGAATATGAATTACGCTACCACGCCCTGCTTCGCTATCCACAAAGATGCATCCGTTATGTTCTTCGACGATTTCATGCACGATGAATAAACCGAGTCCCATACCGCGTCCGACATCCTTGGTGGTGAAGAAGGGGTCGAAGATGCGCGGCAGAACCTTGGCTGGGATACCGGGTCCGCTATCGCTGATTTCGATATCTACAACCTCTCCACCAATAAAGCATTTTCCGGGGTACTTGGATTTGCCTACCGGTACGGTGGTCATCATCTCTTTGGTAATCCGCTGTTGCGTTGCCTTGATGTGAATTTCACCCGTTGCGCCGATGGCTTCCAGCGCATTCTTGATCAGGTTCAGAAACGCCTGCTCCAGGCGTTGCCGGTCGGCGGGCACAACCAGGTCTGTCGGGATCTCGCTGATAATCTTGATGTCTCCTGGCGTTTCACCCTTGAGCAGCAGGATGGTCTCTTCTATCAGGCCGGACAGCGGCAGCATCTCGCGTTTGAACGGTTTGTCACGGGAGAAATCCAGCAGTGCACGTACAATTTTTCGTGCCCGCTCGGTTTGCTCGTCGATTTGCTCCAGCAGTTCTTTCCTGCGTGCGGGATCGTTTTCCTCAAGCTCTTCCAGCAGGATTTGGCATGGCAGTGAGATGTTGGATAGCGGATTGTTCAGCTCATGCGCGACGCCTGCCAGCATGGTGCCAAGCGAGGCGAGCTTTTCCGAGCGCAACAGTCTTTTCTGGCGTGTTTCCAGTTCGCCAATCATGTGATTGAACGCGTGGGTGATGGCAACGATTTCGCTGTCATCTGACGCTGTGTCCAGCTTGTCCATCCTGCCGCTGGCCACTGCTTCGACGCAACGATCCATGTGCTTGAGCGGGCGCACCACCATGCGTGATAACGCCCAGCCGAGGGCGATCATCAACAGCGAAAGCAGAGCAATAGAGAACAGGAGGATAGTGCGGAAGCGGTCGAGTGAAGCGCGGATCATACGCCGCTCTGTCCCGGCCATGTCTTCGCTGATGGCTACGATGCTCTTACCGGCTTTTCTGATTTGCACTTCGAGCAACTCTGTCCGGCGCGAATCAGTAACGCCTGACTGCAAATAGCTCTCCATCAGTGCGCGGTAGCTGCGTATTTCATTTTTTAATGCGGCAACTCGCGGTGCGGAAGCGAGGAGAGAAAAATCAGCGGCATTGTTGTCAATCAGTTCCCCCAGCTTGGCGGCATAGCGCTTGCCTTCCTGAAAATCCGCATCTTGCCGGTAGAGAAAATAGTTTTTTTCGAAACGCCGGACTTCAAGGGTTGCATCAAATAGTTCAGTAATGCGTTCACCCAGCCTGACTTTCTGATCGATCACGCGTAATTCGATAAAAGTGAACAGCGACAAGGCGATGATCAGCAACGCCATGACGTAGTAGCCCATGTAGCCGAGAGTGATTTTCTGCCGCAGCGATGATTGAAGTTTCATGAATACCGATGTTATCTCCAGCTGTTGCATTATGCAATCACCTCTTTTTGTACTGTAACAAAACAGATGCTGGTTTATTTGGCCATTTAAAGGCCGTAAAGGCGGTGAATAGGCTTGTTGCGAGATTGTGTATTGCTATTTGCAACAAATTACTTTTTTTTCTTGTCCTGGAAAATATTAACATAATATATATATATCAATCTGTTATGTGTTAATTACGACGTTGGCACGGTAATTGCTGTCAAAGTAAGTAGGCCTTGTTGCCGACGTCGGACTATTTACCAGGAGGATGTATGAACTACTTGATAGGCAAATTGAAAGGAATGTTTAGCGCATTTGACAGAAGGCTTACCGCCATTGCGCTGGCAGATGTAGGCGATTTCGATGGCGTCCAGAATATTCTTCAGGGGAGGGCGTCGGACAACCCTAACCCACTAAATAATAAAGCCGAAGCGGTCATGACAAAGGAAAGCTTGTCCCATAGGCCAATCGTAGCAGTTGGCCAGCGCTAAGGTGCGACTGTCAGATTTTACCAACTGCATTACCTAAGGGAGAGATGCTTATGTCTAGCGAAGATTCACAACCAGGCACTAAACAAGTGGCCAAAGTCATGCTATTAGGCGCACTGAGCCTTGCGCTTTTTGTGACGTTGTTTTCTTATGAGGAAACGATTTTGAGCTTGACCTCGCAGGGGAGATGGTCGTTCATTATTCCCATCAGCATCGCCTTCATTTTTTCGTTCGCTCATGGCGCATTTACCGGCGAGTTCTGGGATGTGCTGGGTATAAAAGCCAAAAAATAAATACAAAATAAAAGGAGTATTTCAAGTGGAAATATCAGCAAATTTTATCGACCTTACTGCGGCTGGCATGACCTATTTGTTCATTGTCGGATTTATCGGGGGCCTGGTGAGCGGTTTTATCGGTTCCGGCGGTGCATTCGTGCTGACTCCGGCGATGATGGCGATGGGTGTGCCGGGCATTGTGGCGGTGGCGAGCAACATGTGCCATAAATTCCCCAAGGCGCTGGTGGGTTCGGTCAAGCGTGCCAAATACGGTCAGGTGGATCTCAAGCTTGGACTGGTCATGGGGGTGTCCGCAGAATTCGGGGTACTCTACGGCGCGCATATCCAGGAGGGTATCAAAAAAGCTTTCGGTGATGCCGGCTCCAACCTGTACGTCAGTGTCGCCTTCGTGGTCGTGCTGGCCATCGTGGGTGGTTATGTGTTGCGCGATGCGATCAAGATTTACCAATCCGGCAATACCAATGAAGATGAACAAGCCGGCCCGCTGGCGCGCTGGGTTCAGTCGATCCATATTCCCGGCACCATGGTGTATTTCGATAGCATCAAGGCCAGGGTATCGGTGTTGTTTACCATCCCCCTTGGTTTCGCCGCCGGTATGCTGGCGGCGACTATCGCGGTGGGCGGGTTCGTTGGCGTGCCTGCGATGATGTATGTGCTGGGCGTGCCTTCGATGATGGCCTCTGCCACCGAACTGGTCATCGCTTTCGTGATGGGTGTGGGCGGCACCATCAAGTTTGCCTGGAGCGGGTTTGTGGATATTCGCCTTGCCATGATTATTCTTGCCGGGTCATTGTTCGGCATCCAGATTGGCGCGATTGGCACCACCTATGTAAAACCGTTCATGATCAAGGTGGTGATGGGCGTAATCATGGTTACCGTTTTGGTTAGCCGCGCTTTCGTGATCCCGGTTTATCTTTCCCAGCTGGGGCTGATTGAGCCGATGACCGAAGCGTCGATGAAGCTGCTGAAGAATGTCAGCTTCGGCATCATGATTCTGGCGCTGGTCGTGGGTGCCGGCATTGTGCTGAGGGCTTTGCTGCAAGGCATGCGTCAGCACAGACGGCAGCATGCAGTGCTGGGAGAAGCTGTAGCCATAGACTAGCGGTAGTTGTCCAAGCAAATAGACGGCCAGGCTTAATGTCTGGCCGTTTTTTTGGGCATCCTTCCCCGCGTTTCTAGTAAACTACGCGCTTTAGCAGAGTGTTAATGCGCTTCGCTTCACCAAGTTCTGGACAGACAGGATGAATATTCTTCTCATAGAAGATAACCGCGACCTTGCGCTGAACATGTTCGATTATTTCGAGGCGAAGGGCCATACCTTGGACTTGGCTGGAGATGGCATTTCGGGGCTTCACCTTGCGGCGTCGAATCAGTACGACGTGATCATTCTGGACCTGATGCTACCCGGTATAGATGGACTGACGATATGCCGGCGATTGCGCGAGGCCGGTAAACACGTACCGGTATTGATGCTGACCGCGCGCGATTCGCTGGACGATAAGATTGCGGGGTTGGAGGCCGGGGCTGACGATTATGTGGTCAAGCCGTTTGCCTTGCGTGAAGTGGAAGCGCGTTTGCGCGCATTGGTGCGGCGCGCGCAAGTACGCGAAGGCCCGTCTATGCTGCAAGTGGGCGATTTGTCTTTCGACCCTGCCACACTCAAGGTAATGCGCGGCGAACGCGCCATAGAACTGCCGCCCATTCCGTTGAGAATCCTGGAAATGCTGATGAAGCACTCCCCCCGCGTATTGCCGCGGGAAGAGCTTGAGCGCGGAATTTGGGGCGATTCGCCGCCTGACAGTGATGCCTTGCGGGCGCATCTGCATATCCTGCGCAGCGCAATCGACAAGCTATCGGTCAGACCGCTGGTAAAAACGCTGCGCGGGATCGGCTATCAAATCAGTGATGAGTAGAACAATATTCACCGGCGTGGTGTCTTGAGATGCGCCCTAATTTTCGACATAGCCTGCGCTTCCGGCTAGCATTTACCTTTGCCTGGTTTGGCGCATTGGTCAGCCTGTTGTTGTCAATGGGGCTTTCTTTTACCGCGCATAATCTTGGCCAACGCCTGATGGACGAAACCCTGCGTGCGGAAGTCGAGGACTATATCGCCCGTCGGTCGCGTAACCCGGATTCCTTGCCTCCCGCAACAATCAGCGTGCGCGGTTATGTGCATGTGCCAGGCCGCAAGACAGCCGACATTCCCCCCGCGTTGCTCAAGCTAGATCCCGGCAAGCATCAATTGACGCTGGATAATATTCCTTATCGGGTTGCCGTGGTCGATAGGGGTGATGAGCGTTATGTCATGTTGTTCAACGAGGTGCGCCAGCGCTATCGGGAGGAAGAATTTCTGGTTCACTTGGGAGTCGGCGCCCTCATCATGACATTGTTTTCCGCAGGCATCGGCTGGTGGCTAGCGGGAAAGGTCATCTCACCGGTGTCTGAGCTTGCCCAGCGGGTTGGCAAGGCAAAACCGGAAGACGAGGCGCTGGATATTGAAAGTGGATTTCCTCATGACGAAATCGGCCAGTTGGCCAGCGTATTCGGCGGCTACCTCAAACGTATGCGCGCTTTCATTGATCGGGAGCGCGCTTTTACCGGAGATGTGAGCCACGAACTCAGGACACCTCTTGCCATTGTCCAAGGTGCAGTCGAACTGATGGAGGATGATGAGCGGCTCGACGAGAAGCAGCGTGCGCGTACTGCACGGATTGGGCGAGCCGCCAAAGATATGATAGACCTGACCGCCGCCTTGCTGCTGATGGCCAGGGAGGATACGTCGGACGAACCGGTCGTACAGGATTGCGATGTATGTGAGGTGGTCAGGGACGCTGTCGAGAAGCACCGCTATCTGGTCAGGGAACAAATCAGCGTAGAGCTTGATTGCCGCAGCCACCCACGCATTGCGGCGGAGAAGACGCTGCTTGGCATCGTCGTGGCCAACCTTATCCGGAATGCCTTTTCCTATACCGAATCCGGCAGGGTTGCCATCTTCGTTGACGGCGACCGTTTGACGGTAGCCGACACCGGGCCGGGGATACATGGCGAGGAAATTAAAAAAGTATTCCAACGGCACTACAAAGGGCCGGCCAGTACTGGCGCCGGCATTGGGCTATCACTGGTCAAGCGCATCTGTGAACGCTATGGCTGGGAAGTCCTCATCGAAAGTACCGAAGGCAGCGGTACTACTGCTCAACTGGTCTTCTCTTATCCCCATTCGTCTTAACGTTTCCTTGACGCTGCGCTAACGCAGGCTTGACGGTGACCATTGTAGGATGGTGTTGTCTTGAGCGTTGTACGTTGCCTGTCACTCTCTTTGGTTGTGCAAACAATGATAAAAAAATTCTTTAAAAAAGTCGATCGCCTACTGACGGCAATCGCTTTCGCTGAGGCCGGAAACCTGGACGCAGTGCAAGAAATCCTCGATCAAAATGAGGCGGAGAAGGCGTTGGCGAAAAAAAATAGACTGAGGGCAATAAATGCCCAAGGTATCAGCCATCACGGCATGCGGGGCGTGAATGCACGATGAAAACAATGCCGCTGCGAATAATACGTTGATTAAGCAGCATTGGGGGTTTATCTGTCAGAAACATGGGGCTAAAAAAATAAAATGAACGTCCGAGTTCATCGATTGCCTGTTGCCAAACTATTTTCTTGGAATCCCGGCACGATCAAGAATGACTTGTTTGCCGGTATTACTGTATCCCTGGTAGCTATTCCGCAATCACTTGCCTATGCTCAACTGGCAGGTGTTCCGGCGTACTATGGCCTGTATGCGGCTTTGGTGCCGACAGTCGTCGGTGCGCTGTTCGGCTCATCACGTCAACTTTCCACCGGCCCTGTTGCCATGACTTCGCTCCTTACCGCAGCTAGCGTTGCACCGCTCGCGGCTCACGGCACCGATTTATTCTACTCTTATGTCATTTTGCTGGCGCTGTTGTCGGGGGTGTTTCAAGTTGCCTTCGGCGTGCTGCGTGTGGGCGTGCTGCTGAATTTCCTGTCGAATCCGGTGTTGATGGGGTTCATCAACGCCGCCGCGATCATCATCGGCTTATCGCAACTCCCAACATTGCTGGGTATATCTTCCCAGCATTCCGATCATTTCCTGATGGATACCTGGCAGGTGATATCCCATCTTGGCGGCGTGCATGAGCTTTCTCTGATTTTCGGTGCGTCTGCAATCGTCCTGTTGCTGGCTTTCAAACGCTTGGCGCCGAAGTTGCCGGGGGTGTTGATCACCGTGGTTTTGTTGACCTGGGTTAGTTACGTAATTGGTTATGCAAAGCTGGGCGGCGGCGTGGTGGGAACGATACCGCAGGGGTTGCCGACCATCAGCGTTCCGCCGCTAGACTGGAAGGCTTCCATCGCACTGCTGCCCGCCGGTTTTGTGATTGCGCTGATCAGCTTCATGGAAGCGATGTCCAGCTCGAAAGTTATCGCCATCAAAACGCGCCAGCCATGGGATGAAAACAAGGAACTGATTGGCCAGGGCCTGGCCAAGATTGCGGCAGCGTTCTGTCATTCGATGCCAGTCAGCGGTTCATTTTCCCGTTCCGCACTGAACCTGGCAGCAGACGCCAAGACCGGCTTATCCTCAGTTATCTCGGCGGTTTTTGTCCTGCTTACCCTGCTATTTTTCACTTCTTTGCTCTACCATCTTCCCAAGCCTGTGCTGGCAGCCATCATCATGATGGCGGTGATAAGCCTGATCAATTTCCGGATTTTCAAAAATGCCTGGCACGCCAATCGTGACGATGGTATTGCCTCGATCATCACATTCGTCGCCACCCTGGTATTTGCACCAAACATTCAGAACGGCATTTTGACCGGGATTCTGCTCTCCCTGGCGCTGCTCATGTACCGCATGATGCGTCCCAGAGTGGCGATTCTGGGAATGCATCAAGATGCGACACTGCGTGATGCGCAACGGCACGATTTGCCGCCATTGCACCCAAAATTGGGCGCACTCCGTTTTGATGGCGCGCTGAGATTTGTCAACGTCAGCTACTTCGAAGATGCCTTGCTGAAGCTGGAAAGGGAAAGCCCGGGAATAACTGATGTCCTGATAAAGTGCAGTGGGATAAATGATCTGGATTCTTCGGGTGTGGAAATGCTGCGTAATTTGATTAGTCGTTTTAAGAATAATGGCATTGTCTTGTCATTCAGCGGTGTCAAAAAACAGGTGCTGGAAGTGATGGAGCGAACGGGGCTGACTCGAGAGATCGGCGACGCGAATATCTTCACAACAGACCGGGAAGCGCTCGACGTGCTTTACAAGCGGCTAGGGTAGTCCAGCGCCGGGGTGAACGGAAATAACAGCTTCACGATTTTAATAATAATATGACTTGTAGTTTTCAGTAGTTTTCAAGTACGCTTAAGCCTAGCTACAAAACTCCTTTATCCGAAAAACATCACCCAATCGACATTAAGAAATAGACGTGCATGCCAGCTCTTTTACCTATTGATGTAGTCGCTGGTGTGGTCCTTTGCTGGCTGGCGCTGGCTATTCTGGGGCTTGCCCTGCAGAGCAGGCCTCGCATCATCACCCAGCTTATCTTTCCGCTTGGCGCCCTGTTCTCGTTGGTGTTGGCGATTACAGCGCTGGGCGCGCTGAGCGGTCCGGTCAATGTGGCTGTATTGCCGCTCGGACTGCCCGATTTGCCGTTCCACCTGCGGCTGGATTCACTATCCGCATTCTTTCTGTTAGTGCTTGGCGCCGGCTCCTTGGGGGTGTCGTTATACTCCGCCGGCTACTTCCGTGAGACAGCTGGTAACACCCTCGGCCTGCTCAGCTTTCAATACTTTCTGTTTCTTTCAAGCATGGCGCTGGTGTTGCTGGCAGATGACGCTTACATGTTTATGGTGGCGTGGGAGTCGATGGCGCTCTCGTCGTATTTCCTGGTGACCACCGATCACAAAGTTCCCGAGATCCGCCGTGCCGGTTTCCTGTATTTATTGATTGCGCATGTTGGCGCCATCGGCATTCTGATGTGCTTTGGCGTGATGCAGGGGGGCCATGGGGATTACACCTTCGCCACCATGCGCCATGCCAATCTGACGACTTTCTGGGCTAGTGTTACCTTCCTGCTGGCGTTGTTCGGCTTTGGCGCCAAGGCGGGTATTCTGCCGCTGCACGTGTGGCTGCCGGAAGCGCATCCTGCCGCGCCTTCGCCGATTTCCGCGCTGATGAGCGGCGTCATGCTGAAAACCGCGATCTACGGTTTGTTGCGCGTCACCTTCGACCTGCTCGGCACGCAGCAGTGGTGGTGGGGTACCGTGGCGCTGACGCTGGGTTTGCTCACGGCCTTGTTCGGCGTGTTGTTTGCAGCAGTGCAAACTGACATGAAGCGCTTGCTGGCTTATTCCTCGATCGAAAACATCGGCATTATTTTGGTCGGCATCGGCCTGACCATTACTTTCCACGCTTTCCACAACGACGCGCTGGCCGCGCTGGCGCTCACGGCGACTTTGTACCATTCGCTCAATCACTCCTTCATGAAAACGCTGTTATTCCTCGGCACCGGCACAGTGTTGCATGCCACCGGCGAACGCTCTCTGGGTAAGCTGGGCGGCCTGATTCACCGCATGCCCAAGCTGGCGTTGCTGATGCTGGTCGGCACGTTGGCCATCGCCGGCCTGCCGCCCTTGAACGGCTTCGTATCCGAGTGGTTGATGTTGCAGGCTTTCCTGCTTTCGCCCGGCCTGCCCCATGCCTATCTCAACATGTTGGTGCCGATTGCCGCCGCCGCGCTGGCGCTGGCCGCTGCGCTGTCCGGCTATGTCATGGTGAAATTTTACGGCGTGATTTTTCTCGGACAGCCGCGTGAAGCGAAGCTAGCTGAAGCACATGATGCAGGCATATTGGAACTGCTGGGTTTGGGCTGGCTGGCGGCGGGTTGTATTGCTCTTGGATTATTTCCGGTGTTCGTTATTCTGCAACTGGATAGCGTTACCAAGATGCTGGTTGGCCAGACATTAGGCATTAGCGCGGCCAAGACGGGCTGGCTGTGGCTTACTCCGATTAACCCCGAACGCGCCAGCTATAGCCCGTTGATACTGTTTCTGATTATTGTGCTTGGCGTGATTGTAACCATGTACGTGGTGAAAAAATTTTACCACGGCAGGTTGCGGCGTGGCCCGGCATGGGATTGCGGTTTCCCTGAGCAGACATCGCGCATGCAGGACACGGCAGAAGGTTTTGGCCAGCCAATTCGTCAGATTTTCGAATTCTTTTTTGGCATTGTCCGCGAAGTACCCAGCCCGTACGACAAACAGCCGCATTACCGTGGCGAAACCAAGGATCTCCTTTGGGATTGGGGCTATCTGCCTATTGCGCGCCTGACCGAAATGCTCTCCGCTCAAATCGGAAAATTGCAGCATGGGCGCATCCACATCTATTTGCTGTATAGCTTCGTGACGTTACTAGCCTTGCTGGCATTTGTGCGATGAATATATTCGAATTCACTGATCAATTACTCCATGACACGTTGGTGTTACTGATTGCGCCGCTGCTGTTGGGCTGGGTTAATCAATGCCGTGCCTGGCTGCAAAACCGCAGCGGTGCTGGCATGCTGCAACCTTATCGCAATTTGATCAAGCTGCTCCACAAGGACGCAGTGCTGGCCAACAATGCTTCGCCGTTGTTTCGTTTCACGCCGTATATATTATTTGTTTGCATGTGGCTGGCGGCCGCGCTGGTGCCGGTGTTTGCGGTTGACCTGCCGCTGATTCCTGCGGTGGATGTAATTGCGCTGGTGGGCATTTTTGCTTTAGCGAGGGTGTTCATTTCCCTGGCAGCGATGGACATCGGCACGTCTTTCGGCACGCTCGGAGCGCGGCGTGAAATGCTGGTCGGCTTTCTGGCTGAACCGGCGCTGTTGATGGTGTTCTTTACGGCTTCCATGATCAGCCATTCGACTTCATTGATTACCATCGTGGATGTGCTGGCACACAAGCCATTTGCCATCTACCCCAGTCTGGCCTTTGCCGGTGTGGCTTTCGTCATGGTGTTGCTGGCAGAAAATGCGCGCATTCCGGTGGACAATCCTTCTACGCACCTCGAGCTGACCATGATCCACGAAGCGATGATCCTCGAATATTCCGCACGGCATCTGGCATTGATCGAATGGGCCAGTGCACTCAAGCTGCTGGCTTATACCTCTATCGGCATTGCCTTGTTTATGCCGTGGGGCATCGCCGAGTCGGGCGATCTTCAGGCATTGCCACTGGCGCTGGCGACATTTGTTGCGAAGCTGGCGTTGGCCGGTGCGGGCTTGGCGCTATTGGAAACCGTGTCAGCCAAGATGCGTATTTTCCGCGTGCCTGAATTTATGGGCACCGCTTTCTTGCTGGCAGTATTAGGTATGCTCATCCATTTTCTGTTGGGAAGCTGATGACAAGTTTATACGGACAATTTATCAACCTGCTGGCAGCATTATTGCTGCTGGTGGCATTCGCCATGCTGTCGCAGCGGCGTGTGCTCTCGTTGATTAACCTGTTTGCGGCGCAGGGACTGATCCTGTCGATCAGCACGGCAGTGGTGGCCTATGTCTCGAATCAACACCACCTGTATTATTCTGCCGCGCTTACCCTGTTGCTCAAGGTCATCATCCTGCCGTGGATACTGCATCGGCTGATCCGCAAGCTGAACGTCAAATGGGATGTGGAAACGCTGTTCAACATTCCCACCACCATGCTGGTCGGCATCGTGCTGGTGGTATTCGCCTTCAATCTGGCAGCACCGATTTCCCAGATGGCCGGCACCATCACCAAGAGCACGCTGGGAATCGCCATGGCCAGCGTGCTGCTGTCGTTTCTGATGATGATCACGCGCAGCAAGGCAGTGCCGCAGGTAATCGGTTTTCTGGCCATGGAAAACGGCTTGTTCTTCGCTGCGACCAGCGCCACTTATGGCATGCCCATGGTGGTGGAGTTGGGCATTGCGCTGGATGTGCTGGTAGGCATGTTTATTTTGGGCATTTTCTTCTTCCAGATTCGCGAGCAGTTCGACAGCCTGGATCTGGCGCACATGGAAAAGTTAAAGGAGGATTGATGCGTTCGTCGGACTGAACGCATCGCATGACGATGGAAATTCTGCTTCTCCTCGCTATCCCCTTCACCGGCAGCCTGTTGCTGGCGCTGTTCGGCGGCCGCCGTTTCGCGCCCGAGCTGAACGCGTTCATGAGTCTGGCGACTTTCGTCGCTTCGATGGTGCTTACTGTACGGGTTATCAACGAAGGCGCATTTACCGCGCTAAACGAGCAGTTTTTCGTCGATTCGTTTAATGTGTTTCTGGTTGCGCTAACTGCGTTCGTCGGCTTTACCACTGCGCTTTTTTCGCGGCCCTACATGCGCATCGAGCAGCATCACGGCAAGCTCACTTTCAACATGCTGCGCCTGTATCACAGCATGTATCAGTTGTTCACTTGCACCATGCTGCTTGCGCTGCTGACCAACAACCTGGGCATCATGTGGGTAGCGATGGAAGCAGCGACGTTGACCACCGTGCTACTGGTCTCGCTCTACCGCACCCCGGCAAGCCTGGAAGCAGCATGGAAATATTTCATCTTGTGCGGCGTGGGTATCGCGCAGGCATTGTTCGGCACGATACTGGTTTATTTCGCGGCAGAAAAAATTCTTGGCGCAGGTGGTACCGCCTTGTTGTGGACCCATCTTGACGCAGTCAAAACGCAACTCGAACCGACCGTGCTCACGCTGGCTTTCGTGTTTCTGTTGGTCGGCTACGGTACCAAGGTCGGTCTGGCGCCGCTGCACAACTGGCTGCCGGACGCGCACGCCGAAGGCCCGACACCGGTTTCTGCCGTGCTTTCCGGCCTGCTGCTGAATGTGGCACTGTATGCCGTGGTGCGCTCCAAAGTACTGGTAGACGGAGCGTTGGGAACTCATATGGCCGGCAATCTGATGATGGGCTTCGGCCTGCTTTCCGTGGTCATGGCAGCGTTTTTCCTGTCGCGCCAGAAAGACATCAAACGCATGTTCGCCTATTCCTCCATCGAGCACATGGGGCTGATGACTTTCGCCTTCGGCATGGGCGGATCAGTCGCCACTTTCGCCGGCCTGTTGCATATGACGGTACATTCGCTGACCAAGTCGGCAATCTTCTTCACTGTCGGGCATGCTGCGCAGAAGAGCGGCACGCAATTGATGGAAGGCATTCGCGGGCTGATCAAGACCAGTCCGACCATTGGCTGGGGCCTGATCATCGGCACGCTAGCCATTTTAGGCATGCCGCCGTTCGGCGTGTTCGCCAGCGAGTTTCTGATTATCACCACAGCCATGCACACCCAGCCGTGGGCCACACCGTTCCTGCTGACTGCGTTGGGCGTGGCGTTCGCCGCCATTTTCAGCCGCGTGCAAACCATGGTGTTTGGCGAAACCGATGAAGGCAAGCTGCCGCACCCGCCTGCACTGGTGCCGGTGTTTGTGCACCTTGCGCTGGTGCTGATGCTGGGCTTGTATATTCCGCCATATCTGGCGGACTGGTATAGACATGCGGCAGCGCTAATAGGGTAGAGCAATGAAACTGGTCGAATTCCCCACAAAATTTCAACGCATGCCCGGCGTCATGCCGATATGGCATAGCGCTGTGGATGCCGCCATTTTTCGCAGCCTGTGCGTGGAAGTGGCGAACAGCGGCGGCAAGCTGGTTGCCCTGTGGGGTACCGACGATCGTGCGATGAATAGTAGTTATGCTGTTCACGTTGCGTTGGTTACATCACTCGGGTTGCTGAGCTTGAGTCTGGTAGTGAGTGGCGATAATCCGCAATATCCCGACATCAGCGATATTTTTCCCGGCGCCAGCCGCATGCAGCGGGCACTGTACGACATGCTAGGCGTGAATGCGCTAGATGCCGACGATCAACGTAAGTGGCTGCGTCATGCATCATGGCCGGCTGACATTCATCCGCTGCGCAAGGATTTCGACGGCAAGCAGGTGTTTGCCACTGAAGCGGATCGCTATGAGTTTGTAACGGTAACCGGTGACGGCGTGCACGAAATCCCCGTAGGGCCAGTGCATGCCGGCACTATCGAACCGGGCCATTTCCGTTTTTCCATTATCGGCGAGCGCGTGCTGCGCCTGGAGCAGCGTCTCGGCTACACACACAAAGGGGTAGAGAAGCTATTCGAGAGTATGAGCATTGAACAGGGCACCAAGCTGGCGGGGCGCATCAGCGGCGACAGCACGGTGGCCTACGCCTGGGCCTATGCGCAAGCGGCAGAGAGTGTGACGCAGACGCCGCCACCACCCCGCGCACAGTGGTTGCGCGCGCTGTTTCTGGAGCTGGAACGGCTGCATAATCATTTGGGTGATCTGGGCTATCTCGGCAATGACGTGGCGTTGGCATTTGGCTTCGCACAGTTTTGTATACTCAAGGAAGATGCGCTGCGGCTGAATCAGGCGCTGTTCGGCCACCGTTACATGATGGATTGTGTGGTTCCCGGTGGTGTAACGCGCGATCTGTCGCGTGAGGGGGTGCAACAAATCCATCAGTTGGCGGCGCATCTCAAGGACGAGATCAAGCGCTTAAAAGATATTTACGACGAACATGCCGGCGCGCAGGATCGTTTCCTCACCACGGGCCGGGTGTCGCCCGATCTCGCCGCCCAGCTTGGCCTTACCGGCTTGCCGGGTCGTGCCAGTGCGCAGGCGTGGGATGCACGCGCCCAGTTTCCTTGTACGCCTTATGACCAGCTCGACGTGGTGATGGCAACGCATAGAAACGGTGACGTCGCGGCACGGGTCGCGGTGCGTTTCGAAGAGACCTTCGAGTCGCTGCGCCTGATTTGCTTGATTGCCGACAAAATGCCGCAGGGAGAATTGCGCGTCGATCTGCCGATAGCACCGGAAAATACGCTCGGCATCGGCTGGGTGGAAGGCTGGCGCGGCGAGGTGCTGATTGCACTGCACACCGGCAAAGATGGCGGCATCCACCGCCTGCATCCGCATGACCCGTCCTGGCAAAACTGGCCGCTGCTGGAGCATGCCATTATCGGTAACATCGTGCCGGATTTTCCGCTGATTAATAAGTCGTTCAACCTTAGCTATAGCGGGCAGGATTTGTAAGTATGTATCAAATTATTAAACAGATACTCCGCACCGGCATCAAGACCGAAACGCCACCGCAGGCCGATGAAGCGATGCGCAACGTGGCGCAGCAGGTGCAACAAAATATCCTTAAATATTTTGGCAGAGCACTGGCGATCCGTCACGTGGATGCAGGTTCGTGCAATGGCTGTGAACTGGAAATTCACGCCGTCAATAATCCCTACTACAACATTGAGGGACTCGGTATCCACTTCGTCGCCAGCCCGCGCCACGCCGACCTGCTGCTGGTGACCGGCCCGGTTTCGCGACACATGGAAATCGCACTCAAACGCACTTATGACGCTACGCCCGAACCCAAGCTGGTAGTCGCTATCGGCGACTGCGGCTGCACCGGCGGAATATTTGGCGAGAGCTACGCCAGCTGCGGCAAAGTATCGAACGTCATCCCCGTGGATGTGACAGTGCCGGGCTGCCCACCTACGCCTACCGCCATCCTTCAAGGCATTCTTACTGCCGTCAGCGCGGGCAAACAAACCTGATCGCAAGTATCCCGCATGTCATTATGTGGAAAATGATCTAACGATAGCGCCAGGCAAGGTCGGATTTAAGACAGCCTCTTAGCCAGAACAATTCCGAGAGTACGCATCGCTACCAATGGGCACTATGCGTTACTCCGACTTGCTTGGCATACCAGAAGGAAAGGCATATATTGCCGTTCATGAACTGTCGTCATTGGGTAGCAAAAAATGGTCAAAAACAGTTTCTTGGATTGAGAGCGAGAAACTTGATCCAAAATTGCAGCAGTTGGCAAATCCCAAACAGTGAAGCGTAACAACGCCATCAACACTCGCAGCATGCCACGCAGGTTATTAAGACGTTATGCGCCATGAAACCGCATCTCGTTTTATAGGAGAAAGTTATGGGCGCCTCTAGAAATTCACTTTTGCGGGATAAAGCGCAAGGAGCCGCGCAGTGAGCGACGAGACATATCGAATAGATAGGCGAGGAGTGAACGAGCACGCGACGCGGCGATTCGCCCGGAAAATGAATTTATAGGGGTGCCCTTATGAACATTCTTCGCACAACCTCAATCATTACGGCGCATGCTCTCTCGCACATAGTCTTATTCCGTGATCCCATGAAGGAGTTCATTGGCTGGCTGCTATTCTGCTCATGGCTCCTCCTGGCCGGCCTGGCGTTTGCAGTGTCCCCATCGACTGTGCATGCGGATTCACAACTGGTTTCCACCACAAAGATGGATGTCGCGACCGCAGTGAATCTATCCGGGCGTCAGCGCATGCTCTCGCAACGCATGGTGAAGGCCTACCTCATGCTGGGGCAAGGCATCGCAACCGATGACGCCCGGACTATCCTGCAGAAATCAATTGAGCAGTTCGAATTTCAACTTGCCACATTAAAAACATTTCAGCCGAACCCGAAGGTACAGAGTGAGCTCGCCAACCTGAATTCTGAATGGACAAAATTTAAACCGCTGATTATCGCGACACCCAGCAAGGCAGGTGCCATCGTTCTCTACGATGCCAACGAGGAGCTCCAGAAAGCGGCGCACAATGTGACATTGGCCTACGAGGATGTTTCCCTCGCGCCACTCGATCATCTGGTTAATCTCGCTGGGCGCCAGCGCATGCTCTCGCAGCGCACGGCCAAGTTCTACTTGTACCGCACATGGGATCTCTATCTCGAACCGGCGGATATGGAATTGCACCTCAGCCGCGCGCACTTCACTGCCGTGCTGATTCAAATCGAGCGTTCACCTCTCGCGACAACGCAGATCAAGAAACTCGTGGTGAAAATCCAGCGCGAGTGGGAACCGTATAAGCAGGCACTGCTTGTGAGCCGAGAGCCCGCAAAAATGCGCAGTAATGCAAAACGCGTAGCCGAACTAAGCGAACTTTTGCTCGCGAGCACGGAGGAACTGGTAACGCTCATCGTGGAACAAGCTCAACAGCGTTAGAAGCTGCCTTAAATAACGCAAGAACTATGCAAATCGGTTGAGGTTTACCCTAATAGGGCGCCTTAAGACTCTCCCTAACCCACCCAATTCCTACGCAAAGAAAATATAAACCCGACCTTATTGAAAATAGGGTATACTCACGGAGTTCTAAAGAATTCAAGCTTCTAATTGCGGTACTTTAAGTTGTCCCTGTTTTTTCTTGATTCGATAGACCACGGGTATTCTCGCCCAAATAATTTTTTGAATTTAGGAAAAACACAATGGCAACAGGTATTGTAAAATGGTTTAACGACGCTAAAGGTTTTGGATTTATTACCCCTGATGATGGCGGCGAAGATTTGTTCGCGCACTTCTCGGCAATCCAGGCTGGCGGTTTTAAAACGCTGCAAGAAAATCAGCGCGTAACCTTCGAAGTAACGGCTGGACCTAAAGGCAAACAAGCCTCGAACATCCAAGCAGGGTAAGCTTCACAGCGAACTATAAAAACCCCGGCATGCCGGGGTTTTTTTTTGTCCCCAGCCCCTGCCTTAATCAATTAGCACAGACCTGCGACTTATGAATGACATAAGGGTATCAAAGTTGCTGGAAAGATCGCGACAAATTCACCTTGAGAGTAGCGATTTTATTGACGCGTGTGAAAAGCACCTCAGGAAAGTTGAAGAGTTTGGCGATTCCGCCGCCTATTTTGTTGAGGAGGCCATGATCCATTTAGAAGAGGCTATAGTAAACAAGGCTGAATCACTCGCTATCCTGAAACTTACAACAAAAATGCCTAATTTAACGGCACAAATTAGTATTGTTGAAGAAACGAAATTAACCCTGAAAATGCTTGAGGATATCAAGCAAGCTCCAATATCAGACAAGAACCCCGCTTTGCAAGATCTACGCTCCAAGCTCATAGCATTAACCTTCCTGCCTATTCCTGAATTGCCGGCTGACTGAGGGATATCACCCCGTTGCTGAGTAATTGGTGACCCGCTCTCGGGATTTTCATTGAGGGTGGCGTCGCGCTTAAGGGCGCTGGGATACTTTGTGCGCTATCGAATCACCCAAACGACTGGGTAGTGCCAGCGGTCTTTCAGACCTTCCTTAAATAGCAGGCCTTCAGCATAAAATTGCCGGTATCCATCTTGCAGTCCACCTCGTGATCACCGCCGACCAAACGGATGCTCTTGACCTTGGTGCCCATTTTAAGTGTGATGGACGAGCCTTTAACTTTCAGGTCTTTGATTAGCACCACTGCGTCGCCATCTGCCAACGTATTGCCATTGGCATCTTTTATCACTGCATCTGTACCGTCATCAGCGTCTGTAGTTAACTTTAACGGCCATTCATGGCCGCAGTCGGCGCAAACATAGTTGTCGCCATCCGGGTAGGTGTTCTCCATGGTACATTGGGGGCAGGCTGGGATAGTAGGCATGATACAGCTCAAATAAAATAGAGTGCGCATTATAAGGTATTGATAACTGCCCCGGAACGAAAACCGTGCCCGATACGCCGTGTTCCATGCTCAAGATGCCAGCGGATTGTTCTCGATCGATAAAATTCCATTGAATTTTGTCGAGCCGGTTGTTTCTTCTGGCGGATATTCTGGCTGTTCGCGCTGGCATCGATTCCATTCGCTTTATATTGGCGGGCGCACTGCTTTGCCTGGCTGGATATACAAACCGATTGTCGGTATCGTGCTGTTGTATACTGCGTATCGCCTGGTGAAAGGCACGGTTTCTGCCGCTTCTGCGCATATGGGTAAATCGCCGCTGGCACCGGCGCTGGGTGCTGGCGATTGCCAGCTGCAGGATAAGATTGACGGCACCCCTCTGACATAACAAAGGTCTCATATGTTTCCCAATACCACCCAAAACGCAAAACCACTTTCCGAACAGGAACTCTCCAAACATGCGCACACGCTGATTGTGCTGCCCGCCGGGAAAACCCTTCCCGCCGTGCCGCAGTTGGATAGTCTGCAAGCCGTACTCAAACGCCGCCGCATGAAGGCTGCCGAACTGGCAGAATCGCCGATCAGCACCGAATATGCCGGTGGGCTGATCGCCTGGGTAATGCTGGATGCTGTCAAGAGCCGCTTCGAACAACATACCTCGTTGCGCAAAGCCATGCAGTTGTTGCTGGCCGAACATCCGAAGGAGATCGCTATTGCCGTGTTCGGTGACGCAGGGCAGCGCAAGCATGCAGCGGAAGCAGCACTGTATGTGGCTTGGCTGAATGGGGTGGCGCTGCCTTCGCGCAAGAAAAAAACCGAGGCTCCGCTGCAAAAAATTGCGCTGTATGGCTGCCAGGAGGATTTTCCGCTGCTGCGCGCACAGGCTGCGGGCAACAGCCTGACGCGCGAACTTACCATGCTGCCGGCCAACGAACTTACACCGGGTTTCTATCGCCAGCGTGTGAAAAAACTCGCAAAGGAACAATGCTGGAAGCACGAGGAATTCGACATGAAGGCGTTGCGCAAGATGGGTGCTGGGGCGTTCGTAGCGGTGGCGCAGGGCAGCAGCGAAGAGGATGCCGCCATTGTGCATCTCAGCTATCGCCCCAAGGGTGCGAAGAAGACCGTGGCCTTAGTTGGCAAGGGCATCTGCTTCGACACTGGCGGCCACAATCTAAAACCCGCCAAGTATATGCATGGCATGCACGAAGACATGAACGGCTCAGCCGTGGCGCTGGGAATATTGCTGGCTGCGTCACAAGCTAAACTACCGGTGAACATAGACTGCTGGCTGGCCATGGCGCAGAACCATATCAGCCCCAAAGCCTATAAACAGAACGACGTAGTGACCGCGCTAAACGGCACCACCATCGAAATCATTCACACCGATGCAGAAGGCCGCATGGTACTGGCCGATACGTTGGCGCTGGCGGCGAAAGCCAAACCGGATGTCATGTTCGATTTCGCTACACTCACCGGCAGCATGGCCGTGGCGCTGGGTGCGCGTTACAGCGGAGTGCTCTCCAATCAAGAAAAATTATTGGAGCAAGCAGTTGCAGCAGGCAAGCAAACCGGCGAACGGGTGTGTGCCTTCCCGCTGGATGCCGACTACGAGCCGGCTCTCGACAGCAAGATTGCCGACATCAAGCAATGTACCCTGGACGGCGAAGCTGACCATATTCTTGCGACGCGTTTCCTGAAGCGTTTCGTCAATGACGTGCCATGGCTGCACATGGATCTTTCTGCCAGCAGTTGCGAAGGGGGCTTGGGCGCAGTGGCGAGCAATGTGACGGGGTTCGGTGTGGCGTGGGGTATTGCGATGTTGCAGAAGCAGGTGGGCTAGGACAGAATCTGGGCGTTGTCATGAACTCGGGTGTGTGCCGTGCGTACCCATCTGGGAAAATGATGTGTGCGCAACTTGCGCTATCAAAGATCTGAATCAAAGGTTCTGCCGGTGATCAAATATTTGGCGGACTTTATTCTAGACGTAGCAAATTCTTCACGCTTATCGCTTGTCCCAAAGATGGTTTCCAGACATTAAAACTATTCCAATATATCAACAATGCTTATAGAATGACCATTCTTATTAAATGGTAATTAACTGTATTGGGAGCGGGGAAATAGTTGGAAAATGAGTTGGCTATAGACGCTGAGTTATATCACTCGTTAGTTAAGGCTCAACCCGACTTCGTCGAAGCTGTGCTCATTCTCGAAGAAGGCCGAGTTGTTTTTAGTAATGAAGCAGTGTGCCACATTTTTGGATATACCAGCGAGGAAATCAAGGCATTTTCCTCATTTGCGGAGCTTGTGCATCCATATGACCGGCAGCAGATCCTCGAAACTTACCGTCGGCATCTAGCCGGTGAATCCGTCAAAAGCAATTATCAAATAGGCGGCCTTGGCAAGAACACGACACGCATGGCGCTGGAAATTGCGGTGGCTCCTGCGGTAAACGTAAATGGTGTAATGCCGCACCGCCGCCGTATTCACGGATATTGGCGAGCAAAAACAACAGTGGCAGATACTGGAAAAAATGCTAGCAGAACTGGAACGTCTAAAATTTGCGCTGGACCAGCACTCGATCGTTAGCATTGCCGATGTTAGCGGGAATATTATCTATGCCAACGACAAATTCTCTGAAATCAGTCAATATCCGCGCGAGGAATTGCTTGGGAAGAACCATCGCCTTCTGAAATCAGGCTATCACTCCGATGAGTTCTTTGCGGAAATGTGGCAAGCCATCGCGCAGGGCAAGGTATGGCATGGTGAAATAAAAAACCGGAAAAAGGATGGCAGTTTCTATTGGATGAGCACAACCATTGTGCCTTTTCTGGATGCTGCAGGGCTGCCCTACCAGTATGTATCGATCCGTACGGATATCACCCCGCAAAAACTGCATGAGGAAGAACTGGATCAGGCCCGGCAGGCGGCGGAAGCTGGCAACCGCGCCAAATCCGAATTTTTAACCCGCATGTCTCATGAATTGCGCACCCCACTTAATGCGATCCTTGGGTTTGCTCAACTGTTGGAAACCGATCAGGTGGATCAACTCACGAGTTCGCAGAAAGAAGATACCGAACAAATCCTGAAAGCAGGACGGCACCTACTTGAACTGATAAACGAGACATTGGATTTGTCGCAGATTGAAGCCGGCAAGATGCATGTACTCGTTGAAGATGTCTATCTTTCCGAATTGTTGCAGCAGTGCATCTCGCTGGTTTCACCTCTGTCCCGCACTCACCAAATCAAAATTATCGACCACATATCTCCTTGTTTGACACATATTGTGCGGGCAGACAACCTACGCCTGAAACAGGCATTCCTAAACTTGCTATCTAATGCAATCAAGTACAACAAGGAAAATGGCACAGTCATTCTGGAGTGCAAACAACTCCAAAACAACAGGCTGCGTATAAGCATTACCGACAGCGGCGCAGGAATTTCCGCAGACAAACTTGACCAGTTATTTCAGCCATTCAACCGTGCAGGCGCAGATGCATCCTGCATTGTAGGAACGGGCATCGGTCTTGCCATTACCAAAAGGCTGGTAGAACTCATGGGTGGCGAGATCGGGGTGAGCAGTATTGAGGGCAAGGGTAGCTGCTTCTGGATTGAACTCAGCGAAGTGACCGGCGGCTAAAAGCCTTGGCAGACAGGCTGCTAAGGTGCAGGATCGGCGTAACGCGCATGGATCGTCGCGATTTCTTGTAACACGGCCACACTCAATTCCAACGTCGTACTGTCGATATTTTCTTTGAGCTGCGCCATGCTGGTCGCCCCGATAATGGTGCTGGCGACGAACTGGCGGCTGCGTACGAATGCCAGCGCCAGCGTGGCCGGCGTGACACCGGTTTCAAGGGCGAGTGCGCAATAGGCACCGACCGCTTCGTTGACATTGGGCTTGTTATAGCGCTGGCCGAATCCGGGAAATAAGGTCATGCGCCCGCTACCGCCGGAAAGGTACTTGCCGCTCAGCGAACCGAAGGCCAAAGGACTGTAGGCAAGTAATCCGATGTTTTCCCGGTAACAGGTTTCCGAGAGGCCGTACTCGAATACCCGGTTGATCAGGTTGTATGCGTTCTGGATAGAAACCACGCGCGGTAACCCGGCCTGTTCGGCAATGCGGACAAACTCGCACACGCCCCACGGTGTTTCATTGCTCAGCCCCACGTAGCGAATTTTCCCTGCTTTGACCAGGTTGCCCAAGGCAGCCAACTGTTCCGCGATAGGCGTGGTATCCCGTTCCGCAGTGACATCGAAAGTTGATTGGCCAAACATCGGCACATTCCGATCCGGCCAATGGATCTGATACAGATCGATGTAATCGGTTTGCAACCTGCGCAGACTGCCGTCAATGGCTTCTTCGATGTGCCGCCGTGTCACGCTCGGCCCACCTCGAATCCAATCAAAGCCACGCGCAGGCCCGGTCACTTTTGTGGCCACCACCAGCTTGTCGCGCGCCTGGGATTTTAGCCAGCGTCCGATGTAGTCCTCAGTGCGTCGGCAGGTTTCGGCACGTGGCGGCACGGGATACATTTCAGCGGTGTCGATGAAATTGACGCCGCACGACAACGCATAATCCAGCTGTATGCGCGCATCATCGGCGCTGTTCTGTTCGCCGAAAGTCATCGTGCCGAGACAGATTTCGGAAACGTTCAGATCGCTGTTTCCCAGCGTGTGATATTTCATCGTGCACTCCAGAAGAAGCCAGGTAGAGTAGATCCAGGCCAGCATTTCTCGTCAGCAGTGGCCTGACAAGGTACTATAGCAGAACGTTTTATGCGGGAGAAAGAACCCCATGCTCCACTGGGCCGATTACCTGAAAATCTTCATGGCGCTGGTGATTGTCGTCAATCCGGTCAGCGCGCTGCCGCTGTTCGTGAGCATGACGGCCGACAACACCGAGACCGAAAAGAAAAATATTGCACGCACCGCCAGTATCTCTGTAGCGGTGGTGCTGATTTTGTCTGCACTGATTGGCCAGCCGCTCCTAATCATGTTCGGCATCACCATCGCCTCGTTCAAAGTGGGCGGCGCAATCCTGATTCTACTGATGGCCATTTCCATGATGCACGCAGCACCCAACCGGGAAAAGCAAACGCCGGCAGAAGCCAGAGAAGCCGAGAGTAAAGCAAACATTGCCGTGGTGCCGCTTGCCATCCCATTGCTAGCTGGCCCCGGCGCAATCTCCACTACTATCGTCTACGCCACAGAGCGTTCATCGCCGATGCATCTTGGCATCATCATCGCGTGCTGCCTGCTAGTGGCATTGGCCACCTGGCTGGCGCTCAGGCTCGCCACACCGGTCAGTAAGTGGCTGGGAGAGACGGGGGTAAATATTGCAATACGCTTGATGGGCTTGTTGCTGGCCGCGGTGGCGGTAGAGATTTTGGCAAGCGGGTTGGTGGTGTTGTTGCCGGGGTTGAAATAATGCTCTTTGAATTATTTTTAAAAAACAGTTTAACCACGGGGCGCACGGGGAACACGGGGTAATTCAAGTTGTTGCAAAAGTATGGCCTGTCGAGTTCCTTCATTTCCTTCACAGCCCTGATTTCCCAGTGATCCCCGTGTCCCCCGTGGTACAAATACGGTTTTGGGGGTTACGACGTTTGCGTAACAATCCCACCCACAACACTTTCCGAAAAATCCTTCAGTAACTTTTCCAGCGTGGCTTTATCCAGATCGTAGGTGATGATCACCAGCCGGCTGCGGTGGTCTTCGTCCGGCCACTCGGATAGTGTGGTAGTTGGATAGAGGATGTGCTGCACGCCGTGAATGACGGTGGGCGAATCGCTGCCGCGTAGCTGGATGATGCCTTTGATGCGCAATACATGTTTGGGACGATAGCTGGTCAGGGTATGGATGGCCTGATACAGCGCGGCCAGATCCAGCGGGTCATTGAAATAGAGGCTGGTTGAACGCAGGCGATTATCGAAATGCGGCGCCGGATTAACTTTCATGGCCAGAGAAGTCGCGTTGGCGGCGGGCCGGAAGCGCGTCTCGCGCAGCCACTGCGCAACTTCCGGCGGCTTGGTGGCAGGGTTGTATGGGCTGGCATGCAGCAATTGGGTGGGATCGATTTCGCCACGCACTGCTGTAACTATGGTGGCACCCGGATTGAGGCTGGCAAGCTGTTGCTGTAGCGCTTCAGTTTGCGCGGCACTGGTCAGGTCGGTCTTGGTCAGAATCAAGCGGTCGGCGACGGCCACCTGCTTCACCGCTTCTTCGTAGCTCTCCAACTGTTGTCCCGCCAGCACGGCATCGACGGTGGTGACCACGCCTTGCAACTGAAAACGTGCAGCCACCCAGCGGTCGTTGATCAGCGAGTTGATGATCGGCGCAGGATCGGCAACGCCGGTGGTTTCGATCACGACGCGCTCGAAATACGGAATTTCCCCATTGCTCGCTGCCATGAAAAGATTCTTCAGCGTAGGCGAGAGGCCGCCTTGTACGGTGCAACAAATGCATCCGCCGGAAAGCAACGCCAACGGCCCTTCAGAACGTTGCAATAACTGATGGTCGAGACCAATCTCGCCGAATTCATTCATGATTATCGCGGTATGCGGCAACTGCTGAATCAAATAATTGAGCAGCGTGGTTTTGCCGCTGCCGAGAAAACCAGTGAGCAGCGTGACGGGTATGGGAGTGGGTAGATGCATGATTTTAGCGGTGCACTTAAATCAGAAGCCCGCCCCCAGATGGCATATAACTGCTCATGCTGTTGCCCGTGAAAAGCATATCCAGCAAGAAACTAAAAATTGAAATGAAGATGGCAGCGAAGAAAGCCGTCCAGAAGCCGGAAATCTTGAATCCCTTTACCAGGGCAGCAACCAGCAACAGCACCAGTGCATTCACTACCAGCAGAAAGAATCCGAAGGTGAGCAGTGTTAGCGGCAGCGTGATCAGAATAAGCAGCGGACGCACGATGGCATTACCAAGGCCGAGCAGTAATGCCGAGACAAAAAGCGACTGCTTGTCTTCGAAGGAAATGCCCTTGAAGACATTGCTCACTACCCACAAGGAGAGGGTCATGAGTCCCCAGTGCAATAGGAATTGGGTGAGATTGTCTAGCATGATGTGAGTTTAGCCTTTGTCGAAAAATGAACAGTACACGATTGCGGATTATCGGGGATGAATTTCTTGGTCATACTGTCAAGAAATCCCCGCAGTTGTAAAATTTTCGACATATTTTGTCTTTTAGATGGACAAGCGATAACCCAATGGCAGGAAGGGTGAAGCGTCTGTCCCCTCGGTCGATCAAGTGATTTCACGCCCTAATGGATAATCTGGGTTCAAAGTTGAACAAGAAACGCAAATGTAATCCATGCCAATTTTCTGGCATACATATTGCTCACATAGCCACGGATACACTAAACAAAATGTGGAGAACTGCCTGGGATTATCTTTTGGCAAAGGTATCAACAGCAAGCAGCCTGCAAGCACTGGGTCATTGGCTTGCCTTCTTTCGATAAACGGCCTTTAGACGGATAAAGCAGAGTTGCGGATATATGCTCAAGAATAGAACATCACTTAACGTACCCATTCCTTCACTCAAAAATGCCGAAGACAAGGATTCGTATCTAACGCTATTGCGTGCCTATATCAACAGCGCCAACGATGGCATATTTGTTATTTGTGACCAGATGAAATTTCATGTCGCGAACAAATTGCTTGAATCTTGGCTTGGCGAAACTGAAGCCGTACTGACAATGCATAAACGGCGTTTGTCCATCACCCATTTCATGGGAACAAAAGAAAGCCGAACGCTATTTGCGCAGCAATTCAAGCAAGCTCTTGCCGGTCAACCTGTCCGCTTCGAATGCCAAATTCACCCAGAAAATGTGCTGCCACGCTGGGTGGACATTAGCATGAGCAAAGTGGATCTGGAAGGAGGCGATTTCGTCATCGGTGTGATGCGCGATAACACGGAACGCAAGGCAGTTTTGGCGGAAATCGAGCACCAGGCTATTCACGACAATCTGACAGGATTCTTCAATCGCCAGGAATTCGGCAGATGTCTTGTGGCCTTGCTTGAGAAAGCCAAACGGTACGACTCGCACCATTCTCTGCTGTATATGGACCTCGATCAGTTCAGGTTGGTGAATGATACCTGTGGCCATATTGCCGGAGACGAGTTACTGCGCCAACTAGCCGCGCTGATCAAAACAAAAGTACGCAATGGCGACATACTGGCGAGACTCGGTGGAGATGAATTCGGTGTGTTACTGGAGGATTGCTCTGTGGATCAGGCTATGGAAATTGCGGAGATATTGCGGCAGGATATCTCGAATCTTCGCTTTCACTGGCAGGGGAAGCGATTCGAAACCAGTGCCAGCATTGGCGTGGCGCCGATAACTGCCGACAGCGAAAACGCCGCAGGTATTTTAAGTGCAGCTGACGCGGCCTGCTATGTCGCCAAGGACAAGGGGCGCAACCGAATTCAATTGTTCTCCCGCGATGAGGAATTCACGCGCAAACTCGGTGAAATGGATTGGATATCGCGCATTACCCATGCTTTTGAAGAGAATCGCTTTCGCCTGTACTACCAGAACATTCATCCTATTCCTGCGCAATACGATTGCTTGGCGCATAGGGAGATTCTCCTGCGTATGATCGATGAAAATGGCACACTGGTTTCCCCGGGAGAATTCATTCCAGCCGCAGAAAAATACAACTTGATGCCAACCATTGACCGCTGGGTTATTCGCACTTTGTTCGCCATGGAATCCAGCTACTGGCGCGAGATGCACGCGGAATGCCAAGCCTGTGAGAACAGTTGTGAAATGTTCTGCTCTATCAATCTATCAGGCGCCAGCCTGAATGACGATTTCTTCCTGGATTTCCTGCGCGACCAGATTATCAAATATGACATCCCGCCCCGTGCAGTCTGTTTTGAAATCACCGAAACTGTTGCGGTTAATAACTTGCAGAGTATTTCAAAGTTTATCCAGGAACTTAAAGCGCTTGGTTTTCGTTTTGCGTTGGACGATTTCGGCAGCGGCATGTCTTCGTTCACCTACCTGAAATCGTTGCCGGTGGATTTCCTGAAAATAGATGGCGCCTTGGTCAAGGAGATTGTGCACAACAAAATCGATTTATGCATGGTGGATGCGATTCACCGGATCGCAAAGGAAATGGGGATCGAGACCATAGCGGAATACGTGGAAAACGACGCCATCCTTGAGGTGCTCAATACAATTGGTGTGAATTACTCGCAGGGTTATGGCATTCACATGCCAGAAGCCTTGATTTCCAGGTGCTCGGCAAGCTTGCACTGAGAATGACAGGTCGTCAGCAAGTACCGTCTATCCGGTATTTGGTTGGACCAAGTTCGGGTTGCTTCAATTCATAGTCCCCGTGCTTTGAATGTATCATACTGTTTAATATCCCCTGATTCAATGCTGCGTCTTAACCAGCGCACGCGCTGTTACAATTTGCCATCGCCAATGGCAGTAGCGGCTCCGCATCATACTTGTGATGTTGCTGCATTTGGTCAGGCTCAAAATCTGCTCTAAGATGATTGTGGGTTCAATCAAATTATTGTTGCCATGATCAGCCTTGAGTTTACAGATGCCGAAGCGCTTTTTTTCGAGGGTAATCGCTCGATGGAAGCAGGCGACCTGACTCGCGCCGAGGCGTGTTTTTGTGAAGCGGTAAAAATTGCGCCTGATTTTGCGGAGGCGTATGCCAACCTGGGCTATCTCCTGGATAGACAGGGCGCCACAAAGATCGCGGAAGACTGCTATCGGCGTTCCATAGCGCTTAATCCGGCATGCTCTAAAACCCATCTTAACCTGGGTGCACTCCTTGCGGATCAGAAGCGATTCAACGAGGCCGAAGTAGCCTATAAGCAAGCCATTGCGCTAGACCATGGCTCGCCGGCATGCTGGTCAAATCTCGGCGTGCTCTACGCCTGCATGAAACGCGAAAAAGAAGCAGAGCAGCATTACCGTGTGGCTCTGGCGCTGGATGAGTCTTACGCAACGGCGCGCTTCAATCTAAGTTATCTGTTGCTGCGCCAGGGCCGATTCGATGAAGGTTGGCGCTATCTGGAAGCGCGCAACTGGTATGCGGCACTGGCCTCTCATCTGACCTGTCCCCGCTGGCAGGGCGAACCGCTCGCGGGCAAATCCATACTGATCGGCTATGAAGCCGGTCATGGCGATATGATCCAGTTCTGCCGATATGCCAGTGTATTGAAAGCGCAGGGTGCCGCGTCGATCGCCATGCTATGCCATCCTGCCTTAAAGCGTTTGTTCGCGGATTTAGAAGGGGTAGACACCCTCATTGCCTACGATGAACCGATCCCGTCATCAGGCTGGGATTTTTGGACGCCTCTTTTGAGTATCCCCTACCACTGCAAGACGCGCATCGATACCATCCCGGCAAAAATTCCTTATCTGAATGCCCCGCAAGATCTGATTGCGAAGTGGGCATCGCTTCTCCCAAACAACGTACTGCGTGTTGGCTTGGTGTGGAAAGGGAACCCGTTATTCGAAAACGACGCCGACCGGTCTCTGCCATCGCTCGCCGTGTTAGCGCCTTTGTGGGCCGTAGCCGGTGTGTGTTTTATCAGCCTGCAGAAAGGCGCTGGTGAAGATGAAGCCGCGCAGCCACCCAGTGGATTACCACTTATCAACCTTGGATCGAAGCTAGCGGATTTCGCCGATACGGCTGCCGTGGTGGAAAATCTTGATCTGGTAATTTGCGTCGATACAGCTATAGCCCATCTAGCCGGTGCGCTCGGCAAGCCATGCTGGGTGTTGTTGCCAGCGTACAAAACGGACTGGCGTTGGCTCACTGATCGCAAGGATTCTCCATGGTATCCGGGACTGATGCGACTGTTTCGCCAATCGGCAATGGGGGACTGGACTGATGTCGTTGCCGAGGTGGTGAGCGCACTTGAGCATGATGATGATGTCCTAGCTTTCGTCACGAGTGGCTAACGCGGTGGCATGGGGGGCGGTACTGGTTGCGGGTTAGCCTGCGCCGTTGCAGGCACCCTCTGCCAATTGACGTTGCATTGCGCGACATAGGGATAGTAGCCGGCTGGATCGGTGCAGTAATACCAGTATTGCGGCGGGGCTGGTAGTTCGGGCACGACAACCACCGGCGGCTGGTAAGGATCTGGATAGGGTTCGATGCGAACGGGGTAGAAATACCAGACACTGCCGACGATCCACCACCATCCCACACGCCCGTCGTGTCGGCCATGATGCCAGCGTCCGCCGCGCCAGTATTGCAGATCATGTTCGTGGAAACGTCCGATTTCGCCGTGCCACTCCGACCTGTGATCATGCTCGCGGCTCCGGTGATGCTCGTGTTCGTCGGCCATACTCGGGCCGGTCAGGCACGGTATCAGCATCAGGACAGCGACTGCTCGTTTTATAGCATTCATTTTCGCGATTCCTCGTTAGTAGCCCGGAGGCGGTGGGGGTGGATTCCCTGGCGGCGGTGGCGGCAGGTAAGTGCCGGACGGAGCAGGCTGGACAACATTCGGCGCCTGCTGCCAAGACCGTGACCTTATGCCGGAAACCGGAACTTGTTCGCCTTTCGCGTACATGCACTGGACATAGGCGTTGTCATAGTGTCGCTGGTTTCCGTAGGCGGAACTTTGTGCGGCACCTGCTCCGGCCATGCTGCCGACTAGCAGCCCGGTGCCAGCACCTGCACCCGCCCCTTCATGCCCACCTATCGCCGCGCCCGCGACCGCACCGACCACGGTACCCACTGCGGCACTGCGAATGCCGGCAGCGGTTGCGGCCTGATCCGCTGTGGCGCCGCCCACCTGGCTGAGGGCGTATTGCCTGCATTCGGCATCATCCATACGGAACTGATCAAAATTCTTTCCCGTGCCGGGCAGCGCCATGACGCTCGGGCCAATCGGTGCGCTGACACATCCACTGATCAGCATCAGGCCAGTTAACGCGGGCAGAATAATTAAAATTTTCAGTAGCTGGCTTTCCAGATTATTACTGTTGTTTAGCTTTCTCCGACACCGCTTTGGCTACGGGCTTTGCAGTTTTCTTTGGCTGATGCTGCGCGCCGCCATGTTCTTCATGGTGACCAAAGCCGTGGTGATGAAATTCATGGTGTTGGGATATCCGGTTAAGCACCTTGCGTTGATCCTCCGATAGGACTGCCTGTAGCTTGTCGGTGGCATCGGCAACCTTGGCAAGTTTCTGGGCAATTTCTGCGGCATGCTCGGCGCGCTTACGTGCGGTCGCGGCGGCATCAAGCTCCTCTGCTGCCGCTGGCTTCATCATGGTGCCAAAAGAAGCGGCAAGATCTAGCTTGGCTGCAGCATAGGCTTCCCATGCAGTCTCCTGCGAAGCCTTGATTTCAAGCATCGCTGCCTCCTTGTCGATACGTTTCTTTTCCCATGCCTGATGATCCTGGGCACAGAATTCTTTGGAGTAACCTTCGTGTTCTCCATGCTCATTGGCATACACAGGTGTTGCGCTCAACAGCGCGCAAGATGCGGACATAAATAAAGCTGCGATGAGAGTTCGGGTAAACGTTTTCATGGTGACTACCTCTAAATAAATGGGTGTTGCAGTTGTAGGAAAAAAACATTGGTGGTGCATGCAAATGATAGGACTAAGCTATTACTAGAATGTTCATTAATCCGATAAAATTCCTACCATTTGTTACTAAATTACTTGGGGTAATATTTAGTTACATTTTCCTTATCGATGCCATTACGTCCCAAGCGGCGGCTGCGGTTTTTTTCTTTGCGCATTGCCTGCTTGAGCAGGTTCGTGCAACTGGCTGCGCAATTCGCGCAAACGATTTTCTGCTACCAGTAAATCCTGATAGCTGCCATCGTTGACGCGCACCGCCAAATCGAACTGCTCGCTTGCACCGTGTAAATTTCCCAGGGAGGTGTAATACTCGCCTTGATGAAAATGTAGTTTAGTATTCTTGCCGAGTACGCCGTAGGCCTCAGCTGCGAGCTGGTGTAGCGTGGCGTTGCCATGATGCGTTTCGAGTTGAGTTTCGGCGAAATGCGCCGCCAGCGCATTTTGTCCGTCCAGCATCAACGTGCGCGGGTAGTCGTAGACCAATTGCATATGTCCGGGATAGCGGGATAGCGCCGATTCGTAGCGCTGCCGTGCTGCTTGCAGTTGCCCGGACTGCTGTAATGCCTGCCCGGCAAGCGCCTCAATCATGGGATGGCGCGCACCTTCACGGTCGAGCATAGTGATCTCTGTCATCGCTTGCGTGTATTCCTTGCCGCGCAACAGGGCGGCAGCATAACCGTACACGGCAGCGCTATGGTTGTTGAAACGCCCCTCCTTCAAATTGGCGCCGGCCGCTGCAATCGCTTCCTCCGCCGTGCCTTCGTAGCTGCGCAACAAGGCATGTACAAGACTGTAGTCGAGTGACGTTGCAATCTGCCGGTAAGGCTTGCCATAAGCGCGATCCTGCGCCTCGGCAATACGTTGCGGGGTAAGCGGATGCGAGCGCAAGTAGGCTGGCGTATTGGTCTCGCTAGTGTGCGTGAGTTTCCCCATCTGCTCAAAAAACTCCGCCATGGCGCGGGTATCAAAGCCAGCTTTGTCGAGCAACTGGAAACCCATCCGGTCGGCTTCCAGTTCATTCTCGCGCGTGAAATTAATCTGTCCCTGTATTTGCGCTGCGGTAATGCTCGTCATGGCTGCTGGCAATGCTTGCGAATTGCCGCTCTTGGCGGCCAGGATAGCGGCCGCAACAGTGGCGATTGTTGCGAGTTGCGAACCTGATTGTGCAGCGATAGCGCGCGCGATATGGTGCTGGGTGACGTGAGAAATTTCATGGGCCAGCACCGAGGCCAGCTGGCTTTCGTTCTGCGTCGCCAGAACAAGTCCCGTGTTGACGCCGATATAGCCGCCGGGCATTGCGAAGGCATTGATTGCTGGATCATCCACCGCAAAGAATTCGAAATGGCTGCTGATGGTAGAATCTGAGGAAACCAGCCGATAGCCCAAGTTATTCAGATAAGCATTCACTTCCGGATCATTAAAATAAGCGCCGGAAGCGCGTAAATTATGCATTGCTATTTCGCCCATCGCCTGTTCTGCCTGAGGCGACAGCACAGCTTGGGACGCGTCGCCCAGCTCCGGCAATGCAAGCGGTGCAGCTATGGCGCTCACGGCATGCACCATGACTGCAAGCAACGTGAAAATTTTGCGGAGAGACATCATTGTGGTGTCTTATTCGACGGTGACAATTTTATGCACCTTCACGAATTTCCAGCGTGCCTGGTTTAGCAACAATAGCGCGACAGCAAATAAGTAAATCTTCAAAATAGTCTCCAGCAGGTTTAATTTGTGTGCTGCACGTCAAAGCGCGCAGGCTTGAGACCATCATAGGCATAAGCTGTTAACCAGGGATTAATGAGGTGAACAGAATTCCGACAAAATGTGACTGAACCTGCTTCCTGAAACATTTAGTAACACTTGACAATATTTTTTCTGCCGGACATCGAATTACACTCTCGCCATGAGTAGACAACCCCTGATTTGGGTCATCGACGATGACCCCGAAATGCGAAAACTGCTGGAGGAATACTTGACCCTGCATGAGTTTTCCGTACGCACGCTGTCGGGTGGGCGTGATCTAGAGCGCCTGCTGGCGCGCGAGCGACCAGATCTTCTAGTCCTCGACCTGATGATGCCGGACGAGAATGGTCTCGACATCTGTCGCCGCCTGCGCGCAAGCGGCGACGATATTCCCATCATCATGCTCACCGCCAAGACCGATCCGGTCGATCGCGTTATTGGCATCGAATTGGGGGCAGATGATTATCTGGGTAAACCGTTCCTGCCGCGCGAACTTACCGCCCGGATACAGGCCGTGCTGCGCCGCCGCACCCCGCTGCCGCCGGGCACACCCATTGCCGCTGGCAATACCATTGTATTTGGCCAGTGCAAACTTGATCTCTCAACCCGCACCCTTTTCAAAGGGGAGAGTAAAGCTGAAATTACCGGCGGAGAATTTGCCTTGCTGGCCGCGTTTTCCAAGCATCCGCACCAACCGTTGTCGCGCGAACGACTGATCGAACTCGCTCGTGGACCCGGTTCGGACACTATCGAGCGCAGCGTCGACGTACAGATATCCCGGCTACGCAAACTGATCGAACAAGACCCCGCCAAACCCCGTCATATTCAAACGGTGTGGGGGTTTGGCTATGTGTTTGTCCCAGAAGATAGTGGGGATACGGCATGAAGCAATTCTTCAGTTCTCTGTATATTCGACTTGTTCTGGTCTTCCTTATCGCCTTGGGGGCAAGTTATGCCACTATGTATTTTATATTTCTCAAGCATTTGGAAGAATCGAGAAACAGTAATTTTGCGCGCTCCATCGCCACCCAGGTGCGCCTGGTCGAAGAGTTGCTGCACAGCGGCTCTGCCACTTCACTACCAAATTTGAAGGGGATTAAACTAGCCAAAGTGCCCCCTACAGGACTGCCAGCACCCGACCCGGAAATCGCTCACCGCATGGTATTTCTGCATGCGCAGTTGAATAAGGAATTCAGCCGCACAGTCGAGGTGATTCCGTCTGGCGGCGAGACACCAGGAATGTGGGTCGATTTAGATGCGCCTCCAGATCAACCTCAATGGATGTTTTTCTCCATACGCAAACCCGAGTCTCACGCAGGTGGCCCCTTGCTGCCCGCCTTGATGGTTGGGTTCGCGATATTTCTGGGCGGCGGCATGCTGCTGTTGTGGCAAATTCAGCGCCCGCTGAAGCGACTGGGCAAGGCGCTGGAATCGGTTGGCGAATCTCGTGAACTGACCTTGCTGCCGGTCAGCGGTACCGGTGAAATCCGTCTCCTTTCACATCGCTACAACGACATGGTGGAACGCCTGCAGCGTTATGAGGAAGATCGCACCACTATGCTGGCAGGGGTGGCGCACGACCTGCGCACACCGATCACGCGATTACGCCTGCTGATGGAACTGGCACAAAATTCACGCAGCGAGGATATGCAAAAAAATCTCGACGACATCGAGCGTATCACCGAGCAGTTTCTGGTGTATGCCCGCGGCAATGATGATGAGGCCATCGAACAGCGCGATCTGCCCCTGTTTGTCGAAGAGGTGGCCGCCCCTTATATCAGCCAGGGCGTTTCCATCATCAGTGAACAGCCGGATTTAGTCATTCCACTGCGCGCCAATTCTTTGCGGCGTGCTCTGGTCAACCTGATCGAAAATGCCCTGGAATACGGTGCGCCTCCGGTGATTATCCGTCTCTCAAAAAGCGATGGATGGGTCGTGCTTGCGGTTGAAGACGCCGGTGCCGGGATTCCACAAGATCAGATTTCGCGTGCCCTGCGCCCATTTTCCCGCCTGGATGGCGCACGTGGTGGCAAGGGGCATTGTGGTTTGGGTCTGGGTATTGTTGCCAAAATTGTGGAAGCACATCGGGGTTCACTAGAACTGCAAAACCGTGAGGGTGGCGGGTTTAGCGCCACGATCCGGTTGCCGGTTCCGGCGCTTCCAGACAAGACCACGCTTTAATCGTAGTCATATTTAGTAACAATTTTTGTACGGGAATCGTATCAACTTTGCGCTAGCATGTGCCGATAGTCAGCACAGAACCACACCTCAAAAATCTTCAATTATTTAAGAAGGAGTAAACGCCATGAGTAGTATTTCTTCGCTTAACTCGTTGCCATCTATCCCCCAGGTTTCTGGGCAAAGTTCAAGTTCGGGCGTGTCATCTGGCCAGGATGCGGACGGCGACAACGACGGCAGTTCGGGTGTGCGCGGCAGCGGGCGTGGGCAATTTGCCAGTGCCATTTTTCAGGCATTGAGCCAGGCCGGCATTAACTTGCCTGGTACAAGCGGTGCTGCCGCGGGCGGTAATACAACGCCCGGTCAGGATAGCAACAACAGCACGCAACCAGGCGCTGGCAATCCCGTACAAGATGCGCTGCATGCGTTTATGCATTCCCTGTTCCAGGCGCTGAACCAATCTGGTGCAGCCCAGAACACAAACCAAAGCCAGTCCGGTGGAGGTGATAGTGACGGCGACAATGATGCTAGCAAAGCAGGATCGACAGGCGCGGTTCACCACCGCCATCATGACGGGTCTCAGCAATTCGCTGCCGACGCGCAACAGCTTTTGCAATCCCTCGCCTCAGGCAACACTGCCGGCAATTCCGCGGCTTCCTCGCTTGACGCCAGTTTTCAGAATCTGTTGCAGGCCGTGGGAAACTCCTCCGCTAGCGGTTCTACCCCGCCTACCCTGCAATCTTTCGTGCAATCACTGGTGAATGATCTTGGCGGTTCGGCACCACAGCCCTCGGGGAATATAGTCCAGTCACAGGCTTGACCACCGTGATAACACCGTCATGTGTCCAGTGTGGCAAGTTGCCATTCGCGTTGGGCACATGACAATCCAGCATCGTAGTATTATTGTTGTCTTGCGCGGACGCTAAACATCTTTGCCGCAGTCGGCAGGCTCACATAACCACTGAACGAAATTAATTGTAACGGGACCAAAATGAAACCCCTCTTTGCGAACATGCTGGCAATCAGCACGGCACTAATATTGGCAAGCTGCAACGAGGGCTCCTCCGCGCCGCCTCCTACTGATGTCACCGTGGTTCCCGGCGATGGCGTTGTCACAGTTTCATGGACGACGGCGCCCAGTGTGGATTATTTTTTGTACTACGTGGTTGGGAACAGTGTCTCCAGATGGACGACTGGCACATCCTCCGTCATTTCTGTTTCATCACCTTACGTGTTGACCGGTCTGACCAATGACACAACATACACCTTCACCATGGACGGGAGAACTAACGGCGGGCCGGCAGGATCTGCCAGTCCATCGATTTCGGCAACGCCGCGCCTGGCCGGCGCAACTTGGAATTCGGGGACTGCGTTAGGCGCAACTTTGCGCGGCGCGACTTACGGGACGCTCTTTGCCGCAGTCGGTGACAGTGGCGTAATCCAGACGAGTCCTGACGGGAAAACATGGACATCCCAAACCAGCGGCGTCAGTGCCAATCTAAATGCCGCCGTGTATGGTGGTAGCTACCTTGCTGCTGGCGCGGGTGGCGTCATACTTCTGAGTGCTGATGCAATCACCTGGACCAGTGAAACCAGTGGTACTGCGAACAACCTGAATGGCCTTGGTTCTAATGGCGCTTTTTATCTGGCAGTGGGCGATAATGGGACGATCTTGACTAGCAGTGGCGGAGCCAGTTGGACAGTGCCAACTTCCGGCACGTCGAATGCCTTGTATGCCGTCACATACGGAAATAGCAGGTATGTGGCGGTCGGCGCTAGCGGCACTATTTTAACTAGTGCGGACGCCGTTACGTGGCAGGCGGCGACCTCACCCGTTATAACCTACGCGCTGAAAGGCGTGACCTACGGTCTGAACACTTCCGTTACGCCCAGCGTTGGTGTTTTTGTGGCAACAGGGGGTAATGGCACGCTGCTAACCAGCGCAGATGGAATTACCTGGACGCAACAAGCCGCTATTCAATCGAATCCGGCTATCAACGCGGTTACGTATGGCACGCAATTTGTGGCTGTCGGCGACACGGGTGGTATTTTCACCAGCACCGATGGAATTACCTGGATCGCGCCTACCTCGGTAACACCGAGCAATGCTAATAATTTGTATGCTATTGCACATGGCAATCATGGTTATGCCAGCGTAGGCTCGGTCGGCGCAAATCTGACCGCTTATTAGCAATGGTTGATCGCAAAATGTAGACATTTCTAGGGAGCATCAGAAGGAGAATTCAGGCACCGCCGGATTAAGCAGCTATTGGCGAGTACGGTGCGGTCGCCTTGACCTTGCTTATCTTGATTAGCATCACACCTTATTTGCACCGATGAAAAAAATTAAGCAGCGAATCGTCCTTTCAACGTGCTCATTGGCCGGGTTGATGTTTGTCTGCTCTTCCGCCCTGGCGGAATCAGGCGATCCTTTTTCGACACTGGGTCTGGTGGCCCCCACTCAGTCGGCTAGCGTGCATCAATCGCTGTTGGCTTCCCCTTGCAAGCTCGATGCCATCAATATCGAATCTGCACTATCACTGCCTGATATCGTGGAGCGCGCTCTGTGCAACAACCCGCAAACGCGCGAGGCATGGGCGAATGCGCGATATCAGGCGGCGCAGGTGGGGATCAGCAAAGCGGCTTATCTGCCGTCGATCAATCTCGGAGGAAGCGCGACACATAACCGGTCAGATGGCGCGAGCTATAACCAGCAAAGCGTCACTGCCTCGCTGAGTTATTTGCTTTATGATTTTGGTGAACGTGATGCTGCGCTGGAAAATGCAAAGCAGATTCTTGCTGCCGCAAACGCGACTCAGGATGCGACCATCCAATCGGTATTTCTTGCGGCGGTGCAGGCTTACTATCAATTGTTTGCCGCGCAAGCCGCCGTGACCTCTGCGAAAACGGCGGAAAAATCCGCGCTGGAAAGTTTGCACTCTGCGACTGCGCGTTATTCCATTGGCACCGGCACGCCGGCTGACAAGTTACAGGCGCAAACCGCTTATTCGCAGGCCGTATTAAATACCATCCAGGCCGAGGGCAACCTGCGCAACGCCGAAGGCAGCCTGGCAAACAGCATGGGTCTGGATGCCAATCTGTCCTTGCGTATTACGCCGCCCGCGACGCAAATGCCGGATGCGCGCTTCGAGCAGGATGTCGGCAAGCTAATCGAAGAAGCGCGCAAGCAACGCCCGGAGCTGGCCGCAGCAGCGGCACAGGTCAATGCCGCCAAGGCGGCTGTGGACGCAGCCAGGGCATCGGGCATGCCGACTATTTCGCTGGCCACTAGCGTTAATCGCGTCAATTCCACGCTGTCTGATACGACTAACGGTTCTGTGCTGGGTGTTTCGATCAATTTCCCGCTATTCACGGGTTACAACACCACCTATCGGATTCAAGCGGCGCAGGAGCAAATGGAAGTGCGTCTTGCGCAGCAAGCGCGCCTGAGTCAGCAGGTGGCGCTGGATGTATGGAAGGCCTACCAGGCCGTGATGACGGAAACCCAGGCGGTTAAAAGCAGCGCCGATTTGCTGGCCAGCGCGAGCGAGTCAGAACGCATCGCATTGGGCCGCTACAAGGCAGGCGTGGGCAATTTTCTGGAAGTGTTGACCGCGCAGACTGCGCTGGCCAGCGCCCGTTTGCAGAACATTCAGGCCGTATTCAATTGGTTCCTTGCCAAGGTTTCTCTTGCACAGGCGATGGGCAAGCTGGATTTTTCTACAATTGCTTCTGCAAGCTTGGCAAGCACCTCTCCTTAACTATTTTCTCCACTGGCTCTTATGAATATACGCGCATTACTTTGGAATAAAGTGACCCTGATCGTGGCTCTCATTGGTCTCGGCGTGGGCGGCTATTTCTACTGGCAAAAAATCCATGGCCCCGCATTGGAAGAACGCTATAAGACCCAGGCGCTGGAAACAGGAGATGTCACCCAGACGGTGTCGGCAAATGGCACGCTCAACCCTGTCGTGCTGGTGAGCGTGGGCACGCAGGTATCGGGTACGGTGAAGAAGTTGCACGTTGATTTTAACGACAGTGTTAAAGAGGGCCAGGTGCTGATGGAACTGGACCCTTCGCTGTTCCAGGCAGTAGCGGGGCAGAGCGAGGCCAACGTCAGCAACGCACAGGCAATGTTGGATCTCGCGCAAGCCAACGAGGCCAGGGCGCGCGGTTTATTCAAGCTGGAATATATCTCCAAACAGGAGTTGGATCAGTCGGTGCAGGCGCTGAAATCCGCGCGTGCGCAGCTTGCGCTGGCGCGCGCCCAGTTGCAGAAAGATCGCACTAATCTTGAATACTCGGTAATCCGCTCGCCTGTTTCCGGGGTGGTGGTGTCACGGGAAGTGGATGTGGGGCAGACCGTGGCGGCTAGCTTTCAGACACCGACCTTGTTCAAGATCGCGCAGGATTTGAGCAAGATGCAAATCGACTCCAACTTTGCCGAAGCCGATATCGGCAATATCGCAGTCGGGCAGCCGGTTCGGTTCACCGTGGATGCCTATCCCAACCAGACCTTCAAAGGCAGCGTCAGGCAGGTTCGGATTAATCCCATCACTCAGCAGAACGTGGTGACCTACGATGTGGTGGTAGCGGTAGATAATCCCGAGAAGACGCTAAAGCCGGGCATGACAGCCTACGTCAATATCATAGTCGCGCAACGCAAGAATGTGCTGTTGGTGCCAAACGCGGCGCTGCGCTTCAAGCCTGCAGATTCCGCGCAAAAGAACGGGAAAAACAGGAGCAAGGAGGAGCGGAAGAAAGGCCTTGTAGGGACGGTTTACGTACTGGAAAACGGCAAGCTTAAACCGATCAGTATCGGCGTCGGGATCACTGACAACAAAGCGACAGAGATTGTGTCAGGGAATCTGAAAGCGGGTGATCAGGTGGTGATTGAAGAAGCTGTTGCAGCAGATGCCGCCGGGCAATCGCAGAGTACGGTCAGGATGAGAATGTTCTGATGGGCACTTCAATAAATTCATTTTGCGGGCGAATCGCGGCGTCGCGTGCTCGCTCGTTCCTCGCCTATCTTGATGATATGTCTCGTCGCTCGCTGTGCGGCTCCTTGCGCTTCATCCCGCAAAATGAATTTCTTGAAGTGCCCTGATGAGTACCGAGCCAATCATTCGCATCAGTGATCTGAGCAAGCACTATGTGACTGCCGCCGGCCCTGTACCGGCACTGGAGCATATCAATCTGGAAATAAATCCGGGTGAATTTGTCGCCATCATGGGGCCTTCCGGTTCGGGGAAATCCACCTTTATGAATGTTCTCGGTTGTTTGGATGTGCCTACGGGCGGCGCGTATTTCCTCAACGGAACAGACGTGCGAGAACTCAGCAAGGATCAGCTCTCACGGCTGCGCAATCAGGTGATCGGTTTCGTTTTTCAAGGCTTCAATCTGCTGCCTCGGGCAAATTTGCTGGATAACGTTGGGCTGCCGCTGGTATACGCCGGCATCAAGCGGCCTGAGCGCGAAAAGCGTGCTCAGGAAATTTTGGACAAGGTCGGACTGGGGAAATATGGCACTTCCCTGCCAAGCAAAATATCCGGCGGGCAGCAGCAGCGAGTAGCCATTGCGCGCGCGCTGATCAACCATCCACGCTTGATTCTGGCCGATGAGCCAACCGGCAACCTGGACACCAAAACCAGTCAGGAAATTATGGACCTGTTCACTAAGCTGAATCGCGAGGAAGGGATTACCGTGGTACTGGTGACGCACGAACCGGACATCGCCAAGTATGCAAATCGCCTGGTGCGTTTTGTGGACGGCCATCTGGCCCACGATGGGCCAGTTGAGAATATTGAGGAAGCGCATCTGTGATTGCGCCGATGCTTAGCGAAGCCTGGCGCGCCATGGGTGCGAATCGGCTGCGCACTTTCCTGACCATGCTGGGCATGGTGATCGGCGTCGGTGCGGTCATCCTGATGCTGGCGATCGGGCAGGGCGCGCAATATCTGGTGGATCAATCCATTGCTTCGATGGGCAGCAATCTGTTCATTATTCTTTCTGGCTCCACCACTGCCGGCGGCGTGCGTATGGGATCGGGTGCGGTGCCGACGCTGACGGTCGGTGACTCACAAGCCATCTCGGAGCTGCCCAACATTGCGGCGGTAGCGCCGAGTGCGCCCGGCTCAGCCCAATTGGTATACGGCCCCAATAACTGGGGCACGCAGGTGCTCGGCACGACGCCTAGCTATCTCGAAGTGCGCGACTGGAAACTGTCAGCCGGATATCCCTTCACGGAATCGGATGTGCGTGCCGCCACCCGCGTTGCATTGTTAGGGCAGACTGTCGTCAAGAATCTTTTTGGTGACGAAGATGCAGTGGGGAAAACTATCCGCATAAAGCAAAGCCCTTACCTGGTGATTGGCGTGCTTGGCATGAAAGGGCAGAGCCTCGATGGCCGCGATCAGGATGATACTGTCATCATCCCGGTGACGACGGCGCAGCGGAAACTTTTTGGCTCGCAGTTCCAGGGAACCGTGCGCTTCATCTCGGCGCAGGCGGTATCCGCCCAGGCGATGGTCTCTGCGGAACGCGCCATCAACCAACTGCTGCGTCAGCGCCACCGTATACAGGAAGGTGCGGACAGCGATTTCACAGTAAGAAATCTGACCGCACTGGCCAACACGGCGGCGGAAACTACCCGCGTCATGTCGCTGATGCTGGGCGCCATTGCGTCGATATCGCTGGTGGTGGGTGGTATCGGCATCATGAACATCATGCTGGTTTCCGTCACCGAACGCACCCGTGAGATCGGCATCCGCGTGGCCATCGGCGCGCGGCAACGGGATATTCTCATGCAGTTCTTGTTGGAAGCTATCATGATTTCCATCATTGGCTGCCTGGTCGGTGTGGTGTTTGGCGTAGGCGGGGCTATCCTGGTCAATAAGCTATCGGGTACGGTCGTGGTTATCACCGTGAGTTCGATAGTGATGGCTTTCATGGTGGCCGCCGGTGTGGGAATTTTCTTCGGTTTTTACCCAGCCAACAAGGCTGCGCGCCTCGAACCGATCGAGGCGCTGCGTTATCAATAGCGAATAAAAAGCAGTAGGGCGCAGAGGACCAAAAGCAGGCGCCTCTAGGCGACGCAGATAAGTGCAGATAGGACGGGAAGTCGCTGGCATATCTGTACGCACCCAACGGGTGAAGGGGCGCATCTCTTCAATAAATTGAACTATCAACGGTAATCGGTTTTATCTGCGACCAATAGATTTCTAGATTCAACTGCAAAATGAATCCCAAGCCTGCCACCAATCATCATCCAAAGTCGGCCACAAATTCTGCTGATGTTCCGCCACGGTGGACGAGCAGTTAGTGCCATAAGGAGCCATCCATGGGCGCAATAACTTACAAAATTGAATGGCAGCTAAATCCTAGAAAAGCAGGCATTCGTCGCCGTTGGTGTTCGGGTAGCGAATTTCCCCATAGCAGCCGTTCGCGGATGGCAACCAGAAAATCAACGTGAGTATCTGCACTTCAAAACCTTGAATGCGTACTCCCGACACCTTCTGCCGCTCAAAGATACAAGGCCAATATATGCTATGCGCATTTTCGGACAAACGGCATGCAATTTGTGTAGACATTGGGCGGGGCCATAAGTTTGGTTCCAGCTACGCGGCCTATTTAACCAATCAGATTTTCTTTTCTTGTCATCGAAAGAGTAAAGTTGCTACAGTTACACAATCTGCACAAAATTTTGTCAATCAGTGAGCTACAGTGCGGATAAGTGGCAGTTGGATAAGCACTGGCTCTCAAGGGGAAAAGAATTGTACGATCAGGGTCAGCGCACTTCCTGAATTTCGGCGAAACCAAGCGCATAAACAAAATAGATTATTAAAGTGAATTCCCTAAAAGTCAGCCTAAAAACAGCTATTCTGGTTCCTCTGGCACTATCTCTGATTGTACTTATTTCCGGTTTTACTTACGCTCTTTTCCATCAGAAAGAAGAGTTCACCGCAGAAATGGCCAAGCAGATTGCCGACACCCATGGAGTAATCGGCATGGCGGCGACAATACGAGATGACTCTAGCCGAAATGCACATGCTCAGTACGAGGTTGAAACTGTTGGTGGAATCGGGTTGCTTGTTGGTGGATTTTTATGGGTGGGTCTCTACGTAGTCACTGTTCGAGAGGAAAGGCGGCTTAGGGCTTCCAGGGCGGCCGTCGTTGAAAGCGAGGAACGTTTTCGTTCCTTGGTTGAAAGTTCAAGCGACTGGATCTGGGAGGTCGATGCCGACACACGTTATGTTTACGCCAGCCCCAAGATTCGCGAACTGCTGGGATACGATCCTGAAGAAATCGTCGGCAAAAAACCTTTTGACTTGATGCCACACGAGGAAGCCGAACGAATCTCACAATGGTTTGCAGGCATTGCCGCAGAGCGAATGCCATTCTTTGCATTGGAGAATATAAATCAACATAAAGATGGACGAGTCGTGGTGCTTGAAAGCAGCGGGGTGCCAATTTTCAATGCGGATGGCACATTGCGCGGTTACCGCGGAGTTGATCGCGACATTACGGATCGTAAGCGAGCCGAAGAGTTGATTAAAAAATCGACACGAAGGTTCACCCTACATTTTGAACAGACACCGCTTGCGGTAATCGATTGGGATGCCGATTTCAGGGTTGTAGACTGGAACCCCGCCGCAAAAGGCATCTTCGGGTATCAGAAAGCCGAAGCCATGGGGCGGCACGCTATGGAACTTATTCTTCCTGAAAGTGTACGGCCCCTTATCGATAAAGTTTGGCAGGATTTGCTGGCTGTACAAGGGGGATTTCGCAGCACTAATGAGAACGTCACCCAAGACGGCAAACTGATTTGGTGTGAATGGTATAACACGCCGCTTGTTGACGATAGCGGCGCAGTGATTGGTGTTGCTTCGCTTGCGCAAGACATCACCGAGCAGAAGCGGGCCGAGCAGAGGCTGAACTATCTGGCCTATTTTGACGAGTTGACTGGTTTACCCAACCGCACGCTGTTTAAAGATCGTCTCTCACTGGCCATCACTGAGGCGCATCGAAATGAGCTGCTTGTTGGCGTCATGTTCATTGATCTGGATCACTTCAAAATTGTCAACGACACCTTGGGGCATCAGGCCGGAGACTGGCTGCTGCAAGCGGTGGCTGCAAGGCTGAAAAGCCATTTTCGGGAAAGCGATACGATTGCTCGATTCGGGGGTGACGAGTTCGCGGTTATATTGGCAGACATGGCCAATATCGAACATGCAGTCAATGTGGCGGAAAAACTCTTGGCCAGTTTCAATCCGCCCTTCATGATTTCAGGCAATGAGTTATTTGTGACGCTTAGCGTCGGCATCACTTGCTATCCATTTGACGACAATGATATCGAAAGCCTGCTGCGGGATGCGGATTCCGCTATGTATCAGGCGAAGGCGCAGGGGCGCGACAATTTTCAATTCTATTCCGCAGAAATGACCACCCAAGTTGAAAAACGCTTGTCTATGGAAACTGGCTTGCGAAAAGCATTGGAACGTGATGAGTTCATTCTGCATTACCAGCCGCAGTTTGATCTGGCAAGCAATCGGGTAACCGGGGTGGAAGCCTTGGTACGCTGGCAACATCCTGAACATGGTCTGATATCCCCGGCAGAATTTATCCCCGTTGCCGAAGAATCCGGACTCATTATTCCCATCAGCGCGTGGGTTCTGCGAACTGCTTGCACGCAGGCAAAAACTTGGCAAGATCAGCTGGAATTTTCATTAAAAGTTGCGGTGAATCTTTCTTCCCGGCAGTTCAAACACGGTCAGATTGCTCAACAAGTGATGAGCGTGCTCGAAGAAACGGGACTTGATCCTCAGCATCTTGAATTGGAAATTACCGAAAGCATCCTCATAGACAATCCTGATCCGGTAAGGTCTGCGCTTGCGGATCTCAAGATGGCTGGCATTTCGATTTCACTTGATGATTTTGGAACCGGTTATTCATCTCTGAGTTATCTGAAACGTTTCCCAATCGACAAGCTTAAAATCGATCAGTCATTTGTTCGGGATGTGATGTCTGATGTGGACGATGCATCCCTGGTTAAAGCAATTATTGCCATTGCTCGTAGTCTTCGCCTCAGGGTGATTGCTGAGGGGGTTGAGACCCAAGAGCAACTGGATTTCCTAAGGAATGAGAACTGCGACGAGATTCAAGGGTTCTTCATTAGCCGGCCGATATCTGCGAAAGCACTAACTGCACTTCTGCAAGAATCGGGGCGCGCTCAATAGCCAACCGCAACACCTTGGAGATGATAAGGTGTTGGGATGGAAAAACCAGAAAAGCTAGTGCATGCACTTTATTCAGATGATGATTGGCTGCTTTACGCGCATAACCAGACCTTAGCTTACGATTCGTGAATGTCTCAATGGCACGGGAGTACGCATTCGAAATTTGAAGAAGCGGACGGTCACGATGATTTTCAGCTTACGCCATCGAATGGCTGCAATGGCGAAAGTTTCAGCTAGCAGAGAAAACTATCCAAGCGGCAGCTTTATAAAGCAACCAGCCATTGATGATGCAAAAGTCATCAGGCCGGTGTGTGTCGATTTTTGCCTGATGCCAGTGTCGTATGCGTGTCGCGAACTGCCTGTCGAACGTGGTGGAAAGACGGTGGGTTTGGTGGCTAACTTTGGGTGCTTATGGTGGGTGGCGGGCTTGAGTAGAATACACATCAACCACTCATGCGGAGACAGCGCCCTTGCCGACCTACCTGAATCCCGCTGTTTGTGTCGAAGAAACCGGCGAACTGGTCTATTGGGGTGCGCACGCTGCTGAACAATGATGCGGAATGGAAGTATGTGCCGTGCGGCGCCTCGCTTTATGTATCGAGGCCAGCCTAGAACGTAGTTTGGCATGGGCGGTCTTCGAGCCCAACAACGAACATCTGTGGCAGAAGGTGCGACGTGTGGTTGATGACTTCATGCTGCAACTATTCAGCCAGGGCGCACTGGCCGGCGCAACGGTTGACGCCGCCTATTTCGTGCGCGCCGACCGCAGCACCATGACTCAAAATGACATCGACAATGGCCGGCTGATCATCATGCTTGGTTTTGCGCCCCTCAAGCCCGCCGAATTTATTGTGCTGCAGATTCAGGTCAACTGTCATACAGGATAAACGCAAATTTCGCCGGGTAGTCCGGGTTCGGTGAATTTTGGCGCGCAGCTAATCCCAGGCTTGTTCCTATGCGCTCTGTGTATATTCATGCATATGATCTATATTGAATGTTGAAGTTTCTCAACCTCAATAGGAGCAGGAATGATGGATCCAATTACGCTTATTCTTTCCGCGCTGGTGGCCGGTGCGACCGCAGCAGCAAAAGAAACTGCCACGGAAGCAGTTAAGGATGCCTATCACGGGCTAAAGGCGCTGATTCAGCGCAAGTTTTCCAGCGAGCCAGCTGCAGAAATGGCACTCGGCGAATATGAGAAAGAGCCGGAGGTATGGAAAGATCCGGTCAGAGGTGCGTTGACGAAAATTGCCGCCGATAAGGACGAGGAGATCATCAAAGCCGCACAGGTGTTATTGGCGCAAGCGGATCCGCAAGGTCATTCTCAGGGTAAGTACAACGTGCAATTTTCTGGTCCTGTCTATGGCGCGACTATTGGTGACAAAAACACAGTCACCAATACTTTCGGTGACATCTCAAAGCATCCATAAAGTTGCTGCCATGACCTTGGATACCGCTCAGAGCAAACCGATCGCGTTCGAAGGGCCTGTCCAGGGGCCCACGATAGGCGATAACAATAAAGTCGATAATTACTTCGACAATCGTACTATTGTCCTCCATGTCGACGGAAATGAACGCAGCGTGCCTTTCCTTGCGCCATGCCTCCCCTCGGACTACTCCATCGTCGGCCATGAGCAAATGCTAAACGAACTCAAAGCCGCGCTGTTCACCGGTAAAAGCCAGGCACTGGTGGTGCTCCCCGGCGTCGGCAAGACGACGCTTGCCATCGAAGCGGCAAATGACAAAGAAGTATTGGCGCATTTTCCGGGTGGGGTGCTATGGGCAAGCTTGGGGCGCCATCCGGATATTCTGGGAGAATTGAAAAGGTGGGCCTGGGCGCTTGACGTGGACAAAGAAAAGTTGGCGCAGGTGCAAAGTGTAGAGCAGGGGCGTGACATCGTCGCGTCCGCAATCGGGCAGCGCCGCATGCTGCTGGTAGTGGACGATGTATGGCAATACGATGCGGCAAAAATCTTTAAGGACTTGGGCAGTCATTGCGGGCATCTGACCATTTCGCGCATGCCGGAAATCGCGATTAGATTTGCCGGCAAACCAACCAAAGTGCGTGAGCTGACCAACGAAGAAGGGATGAGTTTGCTGAGCCAGTTCATACCCGAGGTCGTCAAAGCGGAACCCCAGGCGACACTGGAACTGGTCGAGGCATCCGGGGGGTTGCCTTTGGCGCTTACCCTGCTTGGAAGCCGGCTGAAATTGGCGTCGTATGCCGGCGACGCGGAACGCATAAAAGATGCGCTCGAAGCGTTGCACGACGAGAAGAAGCGGCAAGAAGCTTATGAGAACCCGGAGGGAATCGACAACCCACCCATCGCGCTCGCCGCTGCCATCGAGCTAAGCTTCTCGCATGAATCGTTGGGCGAGGAGGGGCGCCAGGCCTTGCAAGCCCTATCTATTTTGCGTCCCAAACCGCATGCGTTCTCCAAGGATCTCGCCCTGGAGGTTGCCGGCGTCGACAGGGAAATGCTGTACAAGCTCAACGATGTGGGATTAATCGAATGCGTTCCCGAGAACCGCTATACGATGCAGCGGACGATAGCCGAATACATACGCGGCAAACTATCGGCGGAGGCGCTGAAGGCCCGTTACCACCGTGCCGTCGAATATTTTCGCAAACAAATGATGGACATCGAAGAAAGCCTGAAAGCCGACGGCGACTACGCGGGATGGTACCGCTACGAGAGCAAGGAGTGGCAAGCCGCAAAAAATAATTGGCTCTATTATCTAAGCCAATCCGGCGATGAATCGACCACGGCCCTGGCTTTTCTCACTGCTTACTTCGACGCTTTTTGGTGGTGGGGTTGTTACTTGGATTTCGCATATTGCGACCAACTAATCAAAGAATGGCAGCAAAAAGAATCCTCGGAGCGCGACAAGCAAATTCTGACGCTGGTGCGTAAATTCCAGGATGCATATCCTAAAGAAACCGAGGATCGTCATGCAGCAACCTGGTCCGAGGTCGAGACGGCGCTGGTGCAGTTGCTGCAATTGGCGGGACTGGATGGCGACCCGTCCCAGTGGCCGGATGAGGCGCGCCGGCATGTGCGCGGGCTTGCGGATATTTTTCGGGCCGAAGTTTACCGATTCGGGTGCAACCAACCGGAAACGGCTGCAATATGCTACCAAGAGGCTTTGGATCTTTTCGGCAAAAACGGCGATCACTGGGATATGGCTTGGGTCCTGTACCACTTTGCCGAAATGAACTTCGAGCGCGGCAAGGCCGATATCGCTTTGGATCAATTGCACCAGTCGCTGCAATTGGGCGTAGCGGAAAAAGATCCCGAAGTTATCGCACATGCCTACCGCGTCCGGGGTGATATTTTTCTATCCTTGAACGATATGGAGCATGCTGCTGATAGCTATCAGCGTGCAGTATTCCATGCGTATCGCTTCCAAGCCGATCCCGCCCCGCCTGACCCTTATACGGTGCAGTTCTACGCGCAGATGGTGGAGCATGTTATGGAGAAACTGAAGAAACTTTATGCGATGCGGAAATCCGATGCTATTTCGCTCTCCCAAGGCATGCATGAGTTCTGGACACCCGCTTGGCAGCTGAGTGGAACGCCTGCCGTAGCACCTGATTTATCGGGCTTATGGGACGAAGGTAGCATGGTGGAATTAAAATCCTACATGTTCCCGCCGGGACTTTTAAAAGAAGATATCGGAACTCAGGGAGCGCAATACAAAGATCAGGTCAAGGCAGTTTGTTCTGCGCAGATGGCAACCATCGGCGCGGAATAGGAAATCGCAGTACCCAACCCATCGACTCGGGCCGCACTAAGTAAGTGCGCCACCGTCACTGACTGCACGTTCCTGAACTGCAATACCCTCCGCTTTTCATTACTTTCCATCATTACTCGCGGTGCTACGCTGCTGGAACAATAATTGCTGGGTAGTAGAGTATCTTGGTAATTACAGCAGGCAAACATGTTACGCGTCATGATCGTTGATGAGTCCACCGAACGCACCGCGCTCCTGCGCGAAGCCTTGCAGCACGCTGGCTATCAGGTGATCGCCGAATCTTCGACCACCAGCGATCTGCTCAAGCAGGTGGACAGCCTTAATCCGGACGTGATCATTATCGATACCGATTCTCCCAGCCGTGACACGCTGGAGCACATCTGCGTGATCAGCCGTGAACAGCCGTGTCCCATCGTGATGTTCACCCACGACGACGACCGCGGAAAGATTCGCGCCGCCATTCGCGCCGGGGTGAGCGCCTATGTAGTGGATGGCTTGGATAGCGAACGTGTCAAGCCGCTGATGGAAGTGGCACTGGCCCGATTCAAAGAATTCCAGACCATGCGCCACAACCTGGAGGACGCAGAAGCCCGGCTTGGGGAGCGGAAAATCATCGATCGTGCCAAGGGCATATTGATGAAACAGCGCAACTGGAATGAGGAACAGGCGTACCAGGCATTGCGCAAAATGGCGATGGACCGCGGCCAGCGTATCGGCGAAGTGGCCAGCAACATTATTGCGGCGGCTGATCTGCTGATTTGATGGATTCAATTTGGCACCGTTTTGCAGCAACATGCACCATATCGAAGCACTTCATGGTGTCTGCGCTATCCGCACGCGCACTGCAGAAAACCGATATCTCCAATTGTTATCAGCAGGTTGACTAGATTATCTGGCACCTGGCATAGCACTTGCTAAGTAGACATCAAGGCAACGCTGCACAAGCGCTGCATCAAGAGCCAACGACGGCTCTGCACGGACAACGGCGTCCATTCAGGCGAAACACTTTCGCAGGAATGGACGCATTTTTTTTGGCATAAGGAGCACACGATGAACAAGCAGCACGATCAAAAGAAATCGACACATCAATTGGTAGAAAACAGCGAGCGCCGCGATTTTCTGAAGAAAAGCACGGCACTGCTCGGTGGCGCTGCACTGATGGCGATGGTTCCGCCGGGCGTAAGGAGTGGCGCATGGGCAGCCGGCTCGGATGCCCCAGAAAAAACCGAGGTGAAAATCGGCTTTATTCCGCTGACCGATTGCGCCTCGGTAGTAATTGCTTCGGTGATGGGCTTCGACAAAAAATACGGCATCAAAATCACGCCTTCCAAGGAAGCTTCCTGGGCTGGCGTACGCGACAAACTGGTGAATGGTGAACTGGATGCCTCTCACGTACTGTATGGCCTGATTTATGGCGTGCAACTCGGTATCGGCGGACCGAAGAAAGATATGTCGGTACTCATGGCTATCAACCACAACGGCCAAGCCATCAGTCTATCCAATCAGCTATATGCCAAAGGCGTGAAGGATGGCGTCAGTCTTGCCGCGCAGATCAAGAAAGAACCACGCGAATACACTTTTGCCCAGACCTTCCCGACAGGTACGCATGCCATGTGGCTGTATTACTGGCTGGCCAGCTATGGCGTGAATCCTTTCACTGATGTAAAGAACATTACTGTGCCGCCGCCGCAGATGATTGCCAACATGCGCATCGGTAACATGGACGGCTTTTGTGTGGGTGAGCCATGGAACGCACGCGCCATACGCGATAAGGTCGGTTTCACTGCGGCCACCACGCAGGAGGTTTGGCAGGATCACCCGGAAAAAGTGCTCGGCACCACCGCTGAATTCGTGCAAAAGTACCCGAATACTGCACGCGCCATGATTGCCGCCTTACTGGACGCATCCAAGTTTATCGACACCATGAGCAACCGTTCCAAGGTGGCCGACATCATCAAGGACAAGTCCTACATCAACACCGATTTCGATTCCATCGAAGACCGCATGCTTGGTAAGTACGACAACGGCATCGGCAAGAAATGGCAGGATCAAAACTACATGAAATTTTATAGCGATGGCGCGGTGAACTTCCCTTATCTATCCGACGGCATGTGGTTCCTCACCCAGCACAAGCGCTGGGGCTTGCTCAAGGAAGATCCGGATTATCTGGCCGTGGCCAAGAAGGTAAATCAGATTGATCTCTACAAACAGGCGGCCAGCATGACCAAAACGCCTGTGCCGAAGGATGTGATGCGCAGTAGCAAGCTGATCGACGGCACGGTATGGGATGGGAAAAATCCGAAGGCCTATGCCGCCAGTTTCAAGGTTAGAGTGTAAAGGAGCATTGCATGACTACAGCTATTCTCATAAATGAAGATGACATCATGGAAGCGAAAAGCGTCGTTCCTCCTGCACCGCTTGCTGTTAAGCCCGTCTTGAAAACGGCTGAACAGCCTATCGTTCCAGGACGTTCTGTGGGCGGCATGGGCAAGGATATTTTGCTCTGGCTGTTACCGCCGGTTCTTGGTCTGGCGCTGTTTATCAGCATATGGGCGATTGTGTCGCAAACCAGCCCCAACCTGCCCGGCCCGGTCAAGACCTGGCACTCTGCCGTGCAACTGTTCAGCGACCCGTTCTATGTTAAAAGCCCCAATGATCAGGGCATCGGCTGGAACATTCTCAACTCGCTGCAACGTGTCAGCATCGGCTTCGGCATGGCAGCGGCGATCGGCATTCCGCTTGGCTTCATGATCGGCCGGTTCAAATTTCTCAACGCCATGACATCGCCCATCATCAGCCTGCTGCGCCCGGTGTCGCCATTGGCCTGGTTGCCGATTGGTCTGTTGGTGTTCAAGGCGGCGAACCCGGCGGCAATCTGGGTAATCTTCATTTCCAGTATCTGGCCGATGATCATTAACACTTCCGTGGGTGTCAGTCGCGTGCCGCAGGATTACATGAACGTGGCTAAAGTGTTGAACCTGTCCGAGTGGAAAATCTTCACCAAAATTTTATTCCCCGCCGTGCTGCCCTACATGCTCACCGGTGTGCGCCTGTCCATTGGCGTGGCCTGGCTGGTGATCGTCGCGGCTGAAATGCTCACCGGCGGCGTCGGCATCGGCTTCTGGGTATGGGACGAGTGGAACAACCTGAATGTCGAACACATCATCATCGCGATTTTTATCGTCGGCATTGTCGGACTGTTGCTGGAAATGGCGCTGGTGTCGCTGGCTAAACGGTTTAGTTACGAATGATTGATTAACCACGGGGCACACGGGGAGCACGGGGAAATGCAGATTCTTTACCCCGTGTCCCCCGTGATCCCCGTGGTAGAAAAGGAGTGTTCTCATGGAAAAATATGTGCAAATCGAAAACGTGCAAATGACCTTTCAAACCAAGAAAGGCCCGTTCGTCGCGTTGCGTGATATCAACCTCAACATCCGCCAGGGCGAGTTCGTTTCGTTGATCGGTCACTCAGGTTGCGGCAAGTCCACGCTGCTCAATCTGGTGGCGGGGCTCACTACACCTAGCTCGGGCATTATGCTCTGCGCAGACAAGGAAATTGCCGGCCCTGGCCCAGACCGTGCGGTGGTATTCCAGAACCATTCACTGCTGCCCTGGCTCACCTGTTTTGATAATGTTTACCTGGCCGTCGAGCGTGTATTCGCTGCCAAGGAAACCAAATCCAGTATGGTAAAACGCACGCATGACGCGCTTAGCCTGGTTGGGCTGACGCATGCAGAAGCCAAATATCCGCATGAAATTTCCGGCGGCATGAAGCAGCGTGTTGGCATCGCCCGCGCGCTATGCATGCAACCAAAAGTGTTGTTGCTGGACGAACCATTCGGTGCGCTCGATGCGCTGACTCGCGCCCACCTGCAGGACGAGCTGATGAAGATCGCGCAGGATACGCACAGCACCGTGATCATGGTTACGCACGACGTAGACGAGGCAGTGTTGCTGTCCGACAAGATCGTGATGATGACCAACGGCCCAGCGGCAACCATCGGCGAAGTGCTGGAAGTAAAGCTGGAACGCCCGCGCGACCGCTTGGCGCTGGCTAATGATTCGAAGTATCACGAATATCGCAGCGCGGTGCTGGATTTCCTGTACCGGCGTCAGTTGCGGGCGGCTTAGAAGCTGTCATAAATACTCCTAACTGACAGTTCCCCACTTTGCAAAGGGGGGCTAGGGGGGATTTATAGTGCTAAATCGCCTAGGGTGTACGGCAGCACGGGGGGAACAAATCCATGTGTCTTGGAATAGGGAAGCATCAATAACATGATCTCACCTCGAATTTTCGAAAGCATCAAGTTCATTCAACCATCGACTGATGAGCCGATTCGATCCGTGGTGACCGAGTCCGATGATTCGGTCGTGGTCATGTGGTATGTGCTACCGGGCCAACGCATTCGCCCGCATGTGCATCCGGCCGGGCAGGACACCTGGATCGTCCTGTCCGGCCAAGCCGACTATATTCTGGATGACGCGGAATCAACCTACCCCATTTTGCAGGGACACATCGTCGTGGCTCGCGCGGGACAAGTACACGGCGCCATCAACCATAGCCTTGTACCGTTTTTGTTTGTCTCGGTTGTCTCACCAGCGAGCGCGGGCTACCACTTGTTAGAGTGAGATTTCATTGAATTCACAAAATTTTTTTGCCGTGGTGATAGAGGAAATAAAACCTGTAACAAATGTCCTGCGTCCCGCTCGAATTCCAGCAAATTATAATCATCAAAAATCGATTGCGAGTTCGGTGACTTGCCGCCTCTTAGGAACGGCAGCTTTGGGGAAACAGGAATTTTCGCTATCGACACAGGTTGTGTAAAAACTCAAAATCCATTCGATTTCAGGGTTGCCTTGACCATTCCCGATACCAAGAAAATTAAATGTAGCGCGTTTTATAAGAAAAGATATTTAATCGGCATAGATCCAAATTGGCGTTTTTACACAGTCTGGACACTGAACCGACCTTAAGGCTTCCGAAAAGAGCCGTTCAACGTGAGAATTAACCGGCTGGCGCGGCTTTTCGCACAGAACTAGTTGAGCGCAGGGTTAGTTCTCTGCGGTATGCATTGATTACATCCTTAGGTAGGAAGACAAACTGTAGAACGTCTTCCAGAATTTCTGGATGCAAGGAAAGCGGAGAGTTCGTAGTGTGCATGTAGCGCCGAAGACGAACGCGCTTTCGAGCGCGCTGACCAAAAAACAAGTTCTGCCAAAGTAAAGGCTCCCTTGCAGGGTGCGTCTTGTCAGCAATGATTTTTTCAAGAGCGCCGCCGATGAGCGAATACGACTGCGGCGGCTTGGTTTCACTATGCACAATAGTTCGAATTTCAATATCAAGCATCTGTTTCTTCTCACCGTTAGGCAGACTGATTTCATAGTCAAGCACTTGGCAGTATCGCCTTATGTCCCAGACAGCCATGTCAAGTTGCATGATTTCCAATCCCATGACGTGGAATGGAGTTTCTAGATATCGAAAGCGTCCGTAGGTATCAAGGTGCGCTATTAAGTCGAGACTTGGCTTCTGCAAACGCAACTCGAAAGGGGCATGCTTCTTCAATAGATCGAGAGCAGTGCTGAGGTCATGACCGACCGAACGCGCCTTGATGCGATTGAGCAGAAGAATACATTTGAGATACTTCTCGATTGACTGAAGGCTGGACCAAAGGAACTGCGGGACCAATTTCGCACGATATGCCATTCGTGCAGCAATGTAGTCATAGTCGGCAACTTCGCGGAAAGAGCGAGTTGCAAAATCGTTGATCAGTATTTCCTTGTCCATGAGAGGTTATGCCGCACCTTTGCTCATCCTGAAGAGCATTCCCACTGGAGAACGCTTAAGTTTGCTTGTTTCAGTTGCCAGGTCCTTAATTGATTGTGGGATATCTCGTAACTTGGGAGCGCGAAGAGCTTGGTCTGCTGCTATTGCAGCAAGACCCCATACGGGCGTACCGGTCGATGCAGCTGTCACCGCCAGCGAGCCAACAACTAACCATGACCCAAGATCGCTACCGGCGAATTTCCATTTCTTCGCCACGAGAGCATCAATGTTCTTTCTATGCTCTGAGAACGCCGCATGGATATTGTCAAATACAATGTCGCTCGTGCGATGGAAATTGGTTGGATTGACCATTGCTAACTCTTCGACCCCTTTGGTGAGAATAGCTCGAACCTCGCCAAGCGCCCCAGTCTTTCGAACTTCAAGAAGTGCCTCGGATGGGATTCTGCCGAGCCATTGCATGTCATTCTCCGCGAGTGTTTGCAGGCCCCGTACGACGTGTAAATCCTTCAACCCCTCGATCTCCTCAGTATGCCCTGCGTCGTATTCAAGCTTCCACACCAAATACTGCCAAGATGTGGGGGCGTCAATGATTGGAGTGCCGCGCAGGCGTCGAGCCTTAACCAGAAGCTCATTGCTGGTGCTCATTCGGCCAATTGCTTGGGATGCCAAAATTAGCCCAGGATTCGTAGTCCCTAGAAGATTTGAATAGACCGAGTCTTTTGTGGCACGCTCAAGCTGTTCAGATACTGTTCCCTTCCATTCGGTATCGAAAAGGACGCGATCATGGTCTTTGATCTCCGCAGCTGCGCGTTCGATGGTGTCTAGTTGTTCACAGAATTCCATTAACTCGTCGAAGGATTCGAATTTGCGACCAAAGACTCGTGATGTGTGAATCAGGGCATCGTTCTGGCTAAGGCGATAGAAGAAATCTCGTTCTCCTTCCTCGATGACGGAGGTATCTGGGAGCACAACGACAATTGGAGGGGTGACGTCGGCGCAAGCAAGCTCCTTGTACTGAAGCAGATTCAGAGCGTGCTTAATCAGATAGTAAGCTTTTTTCTCATCAGTAGCGCGTTCGAAGATGTGCTTTGATCGCAGATAGGGATCGGGCAGAACGAGCGTGTCAGTATACAGGCCGCACTTCGAAGCGATGTTCTCGTTGGCTGACGGGAATAAGTCACCGCCAAATATACCCTTGAGAGAGTCTTGCATATCCTCAACATGAGCAATGGCGATAGGACCAGTTGAAGACCAGAATTCATCGATTGTCGAGAGAAAGCCTGGCAAGTTCCCGATCAGTTCAGCGATAGTAGTCGGAGTCCGTGAAAGCGCAACTCCGGCATCATGTGGCGACAATCTACGATCAACCATGATTTCGTGGAATTGGCCGAAATTTTTCTCTAAAAACTCGAAATAGATTGTTTGTATCTCCGCAAGGGAAGCGGACTTTTTCATCTCCTCACGATCATGCATGGCCTCGACCGCCAATGCCATTGATCTCACCAATCCGTCGACGGTGTCAAGGTCGATGCTTCCGTCATGTGCGCATCGAACTCGCTTTAGACTATCAATGCTGAAGCCCTTCGGCGATGCGCACCTTGCCAGCGTCAAACTGTTGCTTAAGTATCTTCAAGCGGCGCTGGAGCCGAGCTTCGTACTCTTGCTTTTCGGTGAGCGGATCGTTACTCATGGGTTCGTAGGGCACCTTTGAATTAGTCGACACTGATGTCGGTTCAATTTCCCGATGTCGGCATAAACCCGATAAATGTCCATAAAATTGCTCCCCATGTCAGTTGAAGTCTTTATCCGGATAGCTTGCCCGTCACTGCTCGCAAGAGTTGATTGTGCCTCCGATTTTCTTTGGCAGCAATTCTCATGGCATTTTGAGTGGCCGTTATCGGCAATGCTCCTATCGGTCCGCTCTTGGCACTCGACGGCCGAAATCAGCTATCACGCAGTTTCCGATACTGAACCGACTCCATCGCGATATTTTTACAAAATCCACGGGGTCAGGTCTTGGTGTGTCACGAAAGTAGGCGCAAGCCTGCGTAGCTGTATCAAAGATGGGAGATGGCCTCCCGAAACCGGCTTGCAGGAGCAGGTTTCAAACCGCCCAGTGCGGCTGCGTCCAAAAGGCGCGGTCGTGAGCGACTGAGGAAAAGGCATCGTCAAGATGTCAGGTACGTACTGAGAAGATGAGCGAAAGCAAACCGACCGATGACGCATCGTTAGACCTAAAGCACTGCCAAAACCGGGGTAGCTAGACAACGCCGGGATCAGTCGGGACGACACCTGTTTACGGACCCGTCGGCAGTCGGTGTTTAGGCGGCATGAGCTCAGTACAGGCTTTGGTACGGAACGTGAGAACCTCGTTTCGGATGGTAAGGGAAATGACAAATGGCAGACACCATAAGGAAGAATACCGATGCCGGAATGAGGGGCGGAGCTGCCCGTAGTAGTGATGAAGCCGTTGTAATGACGGTGGAGCGAAGGGGCAGCGTTAACCGGCTGACGAAGGTCGCCAACCTGCGGGGATGAGCGGCGTGAAACCAGCAAAACCTTATAGCATTGCCAAACGCGCAGTGTGGGAAGCCTACCAGCAAGTCAAAGCCAACCGCGGTGCTGCCGGTATTGATGATGAAACCATCATCATGTTTGAGCAGAACCTGTCGAAGAATTTGTACAAGCTATGGAACCGGCTGTCTTCGGGATCGTACATCCCGCCGCCGGTCAAGCAAGTGGAAATTCCGAAGGCCACGGGCGGCTTCAGAAAGCTGGGGATACCCACTGTTTCGGATCGGATTGCGCAGACCGTAGTCAAACTTCTCATCGAACCGAAACTCGACCCGATGTTTCATCCGGACTCATACGGATATCGGCCGGGGAAATCGGCGAAACAGGCGGTCGCCGTCACCAGAGAACGGTGCTGGCGATACGACTGGGTGGTTGAATTTGACATCAAGGGCGCTTTCGACAACATCGATCACGCGCTCCTGATGAAAGCGGTACGCAGCCACATCAGCGAAGACTGGATTTTGCTGTATATCGAACGGTGGCTGACTGCGCCGTTCGAGGCAAAAGACGGCACTCGATTGCTGCGGGAACGCGGCACCCCGCAAGGGGGAGTGGTCAGTCCGATCTTGATGAACCTGTTCATGCATTATGCGTTCGACTGCTGGATGCAGCGCACCTACCCGCAGTGTCCCTTTGCCCGTTATGCCGATGATGCGGTGGTTCACTGCCGCAGTTTGAAGCAAGCGCAAGACGTGATGCAATCCATCGCAGCACGGCTGGAGGAATGCGGATTGACGATGCATCCGGAGAAATCGAAGATCGTATATTGCAAAGACGGCAGCCGCCGACAAGCCTACCCGCAAGTGCAATTTACCTTCCTTGGTTTTACGTTTCGGCCAAGGCGGGCACTGAGCAAACATGGCAGGGTGTTTACCAACTTCCTGCCCGGCGTGAGCAAGGATGCGCTGAAGCGGATGCGGCAGACAGTGTGGGGGTGGAAGCTACAGCATCGGACATCGGCGAAGCTTGCCGAACTGGCACAGCAATGCAATCCGACGGTACGCGGATGGTGGAACTACTATGGGGCATTCTACAAAAAGGCGATGGACGAGCTCGGTCAATATATCGATCGAAAGCTTGAGAAATGGGCCAGGCGGAAATATAAAACGCTGTCGCAGCGTCATCAGCGCAGCGCGGAATGGCTAGCCAAGATGAAGGATGTTTACCCTCGGTTGTTTATCCATTGGCAGGCTGGAGGACATAAGGTTGGATGACGGGAGCCGTATGACGCGAGAGTGTCACGTACGGTTCTGCGAGCGGCTCAAGGTGAGATTCCTTGGGCCTACTCACCTGTCCACGGGGTCACAGGTCTTGTGTCCACGGGGTCAGGTCTTGCATTAACTCATGTCCCGCGCCATCCATACTCATACCTTCTTCACGCCATCGCCGTATTTCGCCACAGCCTTGTCTACCGTCAGCAGCGTCAATCCTTCCACGCGTGCTTGCGCCACGAGGATGCGGTCGAATGGGTCTTTGTGCAAGTTAGGCAGCTCGTTCACCGCGACGGTGTGCTCGCTGGTGATGGGTAGTTCGCGATAGCCATTGACCAGCAGCATGCGCCACAGTCGGCGCGGATCAACATTGAAGTCCGAACGATCAAGTCCGTTTTTGATGCTGACTTCCCACAGACTGGCGGTGCTGAATATGAGGTGATTGGCGGGATCGAGCAACATGGTGCGCGCCTTGGCCGACAGGCGCTTCGGCTCGCTCGCCGCCCACAGCAGCAGGTGGGTGTCGAGCAGGAGGTTCAAGCCTTGCGCCCTGCAAACAGGCTTTCAATCTCTCCGCTACCCATCTGGTCGAAATCGTCCGGCACGGAAAATTCCCCGGCCATGAAGCCCAAGCGGTTGGCCGTGCCTGCTTCTGCGGGTTCCAGCGCGATAACCTTGACCATTGGCTTGCCTGCTTTGGCGATGATGAAGGACTCACCGTTAGCGGCTTGTTCAACCAGCTTGGAAAGCTGGGTTTTGGCATCGTGGATGTTGATGGTAAGCATGGCTGCCTTATAGTGAACTAACAGAGCTTAGTTTACATGAAGCGTGTGGAAAGGCAACCCCTCAAACCAAGCGGCCAGCTCGTTGATAACTGCGAGTCGCGGTAAGGACGACGGTTACCCGCACTAGCTGACGAAAAATAGATACAACAGAAGAAGGTTTACCAATAATGAAATGACAGCGACACTTTGCCACTGCGTCAAGGGGTCGCGTTCAGCCAGCGGCGTGGGGCGGGGTGGCAGGAGCGAATGTTGTTCACCGCGTTCCAGTGCCAGCAAAAATTCTTCAGCAGTTTCGAAGCGGATATTTTTGTCACGTGCGATTGCCTTGAACAGAATATTTTCCAGCCATTGAGGCACGTCGGGGCGGTAGCGCGTGGGTGGGACAGGTTCACCAAAACGTGGATGCTGGAACGGTTCGATTTCGCCGTAGGGATACTTACGCGTCAGCAAGTGGTACAAGGTTACGCCAGCGGCATACAGGTCGCTCTGCGTGGAGGCTTGCTCATTCAGAAACAATTCAGGCGCCATGTAGCTTGGCGTACCAGGGTTGCCGCTGGCTTGATCGGCGAGCGGATTGAGGGCAACACCCAAGTCGAGTATGCGCAGTTTGCTATCGCTACCCAGATGCAGGTTGGCGGGCTTGATGTCGCGGTGTACTACGTTCAGCTGATGCAGCGCGGAGAGTCCCTTGATGAGACGAATGCCGAGCTGGGCAGTTTCCGTAACCGGAAAGCGATATGCGGTATCGAGTTTCTGTTGCAGTGTTTCACCCTCATGCCAAGTCATGGCGTAGTACAGACAACTACGCTGGCCTGGCGCAAACGGCACAACCTGCGGAAAGTAATGCGACACCACCCGCTTGGCGAGCCACTCTTCAGCCAGCAGGGCAGACATGGCCTCCGCGTCATCCTTGAGCGCGGGCGGCAGGGTTTTCAATACCAGCGTCTGGCTGTTGGCTGGATCGCGCACTTTGTATAGTAGGGTGGCGCGGGATTCATGTATCTGCGCGAGCACTTCGAAGCCATCCAATTGCTGGCCGATTTTGAGGCGCGGCGGCACCGGCAGATCGCGTCCCTCAACCAGCAGATCCTGCATCGCCTCGTCTGCTAATTGCTCGACGCACACCACAACAGCGGTCGCGTTATCCTGCCCGCCCTGCGTGATGGCTTGTTTCACCAGGGCATCTGCGGCACATTGCGGGTCTTGATGCAGTACCAGTGTTTCGTGCAGGGTGCGTTGTCCGAGCGGTTCCCACACGCCATCTGTCGCCAGCAAAAACACGTCGCCGACGGCTAATTGGCCATCCGAATAATCCACCGCCAGGTGCGCATCCAACCCCACCGCGCGCTTCAACACATGAGACATTTCCGGCCTGTCCCAAACATGGTCGGCGGTCAGTTGCGTAAAACTTTCCCCGCGCAGCCGATAGATGCGGCTATCCCCCACATGCGCCAACACATAGCGCTGACCGCGCAACACCAGCACGGATAACGTCGCTGCCATACCAGCGTACACACGTTGCATGCCTGACTGTGCATGTAACCAGCTATTGATGGAGGAAATTATTTTTTCCAGCGCGTGAGGAATTTCCCACGTTTCCGGCGTGGCATAGTAGTCGGCCAGAACGCCGCGTACCGCCGCTTCTGCCGCCTCACGTCCGCCCCCGCTGCCGCCCACGCCATCGGAGATGGCTAGCAGCGCCCCCTTGCTGGCAAGCTCGCTGCCTTCGGGCGTGACAGCACCACAGAAATCCTCGTTGCGCTCACGCGAACCGAGTGCGGTGGCAGTACCGATATTTATTTGGAGAGGCATTGAAAATTCTAGTTTCGAGTTACGGGTTTCGGGTTACGCGTTTCGGATGCTTCATAGCCCGATACATTGAACTCGAAACGCGTAACCCGCAACTCGAAACCGAGCATCAAACCTTTGCAGCGCTCAAGTGAGCCGCGCCCCAGGTAGTGCGCCAGCGTGTCTTGACACTGGACAGTCCGATCATGGCCAGCACGGCCAGGGCGGCGAAGATCAGGAAGCCGCTCTGGTAGCTACCGCTTATTTGTTTGGAATAGCCCAGGCTGGATGCCAGATAGAAACCGCCGATGCCGCCAGCCATACCCACTAGCCCGGTCATCACGCCAATTTCCTTGCGGAAGCGTTGTGGCACCAACTGGAATACGGCGCCGTTGCCCAGGCCCAGCGATAGCATGGCACCCACGAATATCGCCAGAGTGACCCAAACCGATGAAAAGCTGAAACTTACGCCAACCAGGAATAGTGCAGCACAGGTGTACATGGTCAACAGCGTGCGAATGCCGCCTACCCTGTCTGCCAGCGCACCGCCCAGTGGACGCACCAGCGAACCGGCGAACACGCAGGCTGCGGTGAAGTAACCGGCGACGACCGGGGTGAGTCCATACTGATCGTGAAAATAAATGGTGAGCGAGGATGCGAGGCCCGAGAAGCCGCCGAAGGTGACGCTGTAGAAAAACATGAACCACCAGGCATCCTTGTCTTTCAGTACCGCCAGATATTGTCCCAACGATTTGGCAGGTGGACACTCCGGACTGTCCTTGGCCATGAAGGCGTACACCAGGAAGGCAATCGCCAGCGGAATCAGCGCCAAACCGAACACGTTATTCCATCCATAGGCAATGGCTAAACCCGGCGCAAACAGGGCCGCCAACACCGTGCCGGAATTGCCAGCACCGGCAATGCCCAAGGCTTTACCCTGATGCTCCGGCGGATACCAGCGCGAAGCTAAAGGCAGCGCCACGGCAAAGGCAGAACCCGCGACGCCGAGAAATATAGCCAGCACCAAAATTTGCTGATAACTGTCGATGCCGCTGAGCCAGGCCCAGGCCAATGCAGCCATCACTACCAGCTGGCCGATGGCGCCGGCTTTCTTCGGCTTCAAGTGGTCAACCAGTATGCCCATGATCAAGCGGAAAACGGCACCCGCCAGCATGGGCGTGGCGACCATTAAACCCTTCTGCGCTGCGGTCAGATGCAGATCGCCAGCAATCTGCGGCCCCAATGGTCCAAGCAGCACCCACACCATGAAACTCAGATCGAAATAAAAAAACGCTGCAAACAAGGTAGGGGTATGACCTGCTTGCCAAAAACTTTTATTCATATGGACTCCACTTGGAGAAATACCATGCCGCCTTCTACCTTAACTGGAAAGCGGCGTGCGCAGCCTTCGTCAGGCGCTACCGCTTCGCCCGACTCCAGATAAAGCTGCCAGCCATGCATTGGGCATGAAACCTTTTCATCAAACACGATGCCCTGAGAAAGTTGTCCGCCTTTGTGCGGGCACTTGTCGCGCAGGGCGAACACCTTATCCTGCGCGGTGCGGAACAGCGCAATGTCTTCGTCACCATGACGCACCACGCGTGCGCCAAGACGCGGGATGTCTTCAACGATGCAAGTCTTTAGCCATTTACCCATTTTTGTACTCCAGAAAAATTGTTATCGCATTCATAAGAATGGCTATTGGACGCAGATAAAAGCCGATTAACGCAGATACTTAAATTCCATCAATCGACTTCTTGTTTTTATCTGCGCATATCTGCGTTCATCTGCGTCCAGTTATGTTTCATAAAATCAATGAACATGCGGCAGCACCCCAACCTGCGGCATATTGGCCAGCCCCGTTTCGCGGGCGTGTTCCTCAAAGCCGCGATTGCGCCAGAAGAATGCGCCGGGCATGGTGGTGGGAATAACCAGCACGTAGAACAGCGCGCGCCCAACCAGAGCAGTCGCCACAATCAACGCCGCCACGATCGACCAGACCCACAGACCGGCAGTGCCATCAAGCAGCGATGTGCCGAGATAGACGACCATTGCGATGGCGACAACCATTCCGCCGATCCGCGCAATATAGGTTTTACCGAAGGTGGTGCGTTGTGCCTGGTGCGCAGCTGCTGCTTCGCTGCCACTTTCGCGGAGATAACGCGCATGTGCGACCAGCCCCAAGCCTTCCACAATCAACCCAAGTTCAATGGGCAAGGTCAGCGCCGACAGCAATCCGGCGAACGGCTGCCCTTGCGCATGCAAGACAGCCGCATACACTATGGCAACCACCAGTGCTCCCAAGGTCAACATGCTGCCGAAAAAGGACGTCAACACTTGCCAGTGATTCCAGAATGGCCGTGCTGGAATGCGGTAAATGCGTTGCATGGCGTACAAAGCCAACGGCCCGAAAATCACTCCCGCCCAGCCGCACAGCATGTGCAGGCCTGGCACCCATCCCTGTGGTAACCAGCTAAACCACTGCGGGAAAATCGTAAGCAATGCATAACCGCCCAGCGCGTTGTAGAACAGCGCCAGCGCCGCCACTTCGCGGCTTACCGGCGAATAGCGCAGGTTGTTGAAGGCGCGATAGAAACGATGCGGTTTGCCCAGGTGCGAGGTGGACAAGCCCAGCGCAAAGGTCTCTGCGCCCAGCAAACTCAACAGCAATATTGCATACGTGGTTGGATGCGCATCCGGCGCAAGCGCTGACAGGCCCAGCAGCGGCCCAAGGAACAAGGCCAGAAATGCGCCAATCACTGCTTGTGAAATCAGGGTGAAAATCACCAGCGGATCTTCGCGTGAACGCAGTTTGTTGAGGTTCCACTCTACCTTTCCCTGACTGACGGCGACTTGCGACTGGTATTCCGTTTTCGTCTGCTGGTCTTTCCTGACGTAGACCAGCGGCATGCTGTCGGTGCGGTGCATTTCGCGCGGCAAGCTTTTCACTTGCTGGAAGCGGATATTAGGGTGGGTGATTTCTGGCGTGGGAAAGCCTGGAATGCTGAGCTTCGTCTGCTCACGATTTTCGGGTGTGGTTTCGACTACGCCAAAGTCCAGCGCGCCAGCCAGGCATGCCGCTACGCAAGCTGGTTTCAAACCTACTTCAAGTCTATCGACGCACATGTTGCATTTGGACACCTCGCCCTTGACCGGGTCGAGTTGCGGCGCATTATACGGGCATACCCAGGTGCAGTAGCCGCAGCCGAAGCAAATATCCGGATCCTGTAACACCGCGCCGTATTCGGCAAATTTCGTATAGGCGCGGGTCGGGCAGCCTTTCAGGCAAACCGGGTCGTCGCAGTGGTTGCACGCCATGGAAATATTGACGCGCTTGAAATCAGGGTAAGTGCCGCCTTCTACGTAACCCACCGAGCGGAAGCTGATATGTGCGGGCAAATTGTTTTTCTCGCTGCACGCTGCTTCGCAGGCATGGCAGCCGATACAGTTGTCGGCGGTGAAGTGAAAGCCATGCTGCTTGTAGCGGTCAGGGTTCGTGCTGATACCCGCATCATTGTTGATGTTCAGGCTCTGCCCGGCGAGCGGGTGGTTAGCATCCACCAGCCTGATCTGCTTGCCGTGCTGATTGGTTTCCAAGGCACCAGATGGTGCGAGGAGCGCGTACTGAGGTTCGTTGTTGCGTACTTTAAACATAGCGTATGAAATCCGGTTTCGAGTTTCGGGTTTAGCGTTTCGGGTCTAGTGCTTGTCCGACCCCATGTTTTTTAATAACTCCGTGAATCGGCATTCACCACGGCTGCCGATTGCTGACACGCTGCTGGCTCGATCTTGACTGCACACTGCTTGAAAGCCGGTTGACGTGAATGCGGGTCAAGCAGGCCAAGCGTCAGGCGATTGACGCATTCATGAAAATGAAACGGGATAAACACCATGTTGGGCGGCACGCGCTGGGTCAATTGCACCATTACCACGCCATCGCCACGGCGCGAGATCAGGCGCGCGTAGCCCATGTGCGTGATGCCCAATTTTTTCGCGGCGTCCGGATTCATCTCCATGTACGGCGTCGGGCTGAACTTGTTCATGTTGCCGATCTTGCCGGTGCGCGTGCGCGTGTGGAAATGCTCGACCACGCGACCAGAGTTGAGCCAGAACGGATAGTCCTCATCAGGTCGCTCGTTGTTGTCGATGAACGGCAGCGGAAGCAATTTCGCTTTTCCATCCGCGTGCTGAAATACGCCATCGGTATACAGGCGGGGAGAACCGGTTTCCGCACCATCGCTGCACGGCCATTGCAATCCACGCTGCGCTTCGATCTTGTCATGCGTCATGCCGGAGTAGTCCAGCATGCGGCCACGCGACAGTTCGCGCATTTCGTCGAACACTTCAGCAGGCTGTTCCGGAAAGTGGATCTTGCGCCCCTGCTCAAACCTTTTTGCAAGCTGGTTGAAAATCCACAAATCGGCCTTGGCGTCGCCGTGCGGTTCCATGACCTTGCGCACCAGATTGACGCGACGCTCGGTGTTGGTGAATACGCCTTCTTTCTCGCCCCACAGTGCGGCGGGAAGATAGACGTGGGCATATTGATTAGTCTCTACGTCGGAGTAAGCATCCTGCACCACGAGGAACTCCAGCTTCTCCAACGTTCTGCGAATGCGCGGGGTATTGGGCATGGACGTCATCGGGTTGGTGGCAACCAGCCACAGCCCTTTGATCTGCCCGGTTTCAATGGCGGGCAGAATGTCGGTCATGAACATGCCGCGCTGTTTGGGAAAAAATTCCGGGTCGATACCCCAATAGTCGGCGATTTCCTGCCGGTCTTTTTCTTTTTCCAGCGAGCGGTAACCCGGCAGGCCCGAACAGGACGACCATTCGCGTGTGCCCATGGCATTGCACTGGCCGGTGATGGAAAGCGAGGTGCCGCCTGGTTTGCCGATATTACCGGTGATCAGGTTCAGATTGTTGATGGCCGCTACGCCATCGGAGCCGTGCGTGCTTTGGTTGATGCCCATGGTCCAGATGCTCATGGCAGCGCCGGCGTTCGCATAGACGCGCGCAACGTGGCGGATCGTGTCCTCGTCGATACCGCAAATTTTCGCGGCCATCACCGGGTCGTACTGCGCTACCAGTTCACTGAACGCATCGAAGCCTGTCGTGTGGGCGCCGATATAGTCTTGCTTGGCCAGGCCTTCCTTGAGGATGACGTGCGCCATTGCATTCAACAGCACCAGGTCTGTGCCGGGCGTAATCGGCAGATGGATATCCGCCATCTGCGCGAGCATGGTTACGCGCGGGTCCACCACGATCACCGGGAAGCTGCGCTTTTCCAACGCCATCTTGAGGCGCCAGTAAATAATCGGGTGCTGCTCCGGCAGGTTGGAGCCGAACGCCATCAGGCATTCGGTGTGGTCGAAATCATCGTAGCATCCGGGCGGGCCGTCGCTGCCGAAAGAGCGCTTGTAGCCGGACACCGCCGAGGACATGCACAGCGTGGTGTTGCCGTCGTAGTTGTTGGTGCCGATCACGCCGCGCGCAAGTTTGCCCAAGGTATAGAATTCCTCGGTCAATATCTGTCCGGTGGAAACGATGGCGAAGCTGTCGCGTCCATATTGTTGCTGGATACGCTGGATTTCACTGGCGCTGAAATCCAGTGCCTTGTCCCAGCTTACTTCACGAAATGGTCGATAGGTTTTGTCGCGCAGCAAGGGTGTTTTACCTCGGTTGGCGGAGTTGAACAGCTCGTATTCGAAGATGCCTTTAATGCACAACTTGCCCTGATTAACTGGCGCATCTGCCACGCCGCGCGCGGCCACCCCACGGCCGCTTGCATCCAGGCCGACTTCGATGGAACAGCCCGTGGAGCAATAACCGCAGGTGGTGTATTTCCACTCGACCACACCCTTGTCGGCAATCTTGATCGGGTTTTTTTTGCTTCGTCCGAACAGCATGGTGATTTCCTAAATGTTGACGGTTTCGAACTCATGTTTAGCGACGCCTTCCTGGGCACGCTCTTTCCACGGGTCTTTCTGGGCATCCAGCGCCAGGCGCAGTCGTGCGTACAGGGCTTTGCGGTTGTCTGCATCCTCCACCATTTTCTGCTTCACATAATCGAGTCCGACGCGTTGCAGCCAGTGCACGGTGCGGTCCAGATAGCGTGCTTCTTCACGGTATAGCTGGAGAAATGCGCCACTATATTCGAGCACCTCTTCTGCTGTTTTTACCTTGATCAGGAATTGCGCCACTTCGGTTTTGATGCCGCCATTGCCGCCAACATAAATTTCCCAGCCGGAATCGACGCCGATGATGCCCACGTCCTTGATTGCTGCTTCGGCGCAGTTGCGCGGGCAGCCGGATACAGCCAGCTTGACCTTGTGCGGCGACCACATTTTCCACAGCGCCTTCTCCAGGGCGATGCCCATCCCGGTAGAATCCTGTGTGCCGAAGCGGCAGAACTCGGTGCCGATGCAGGTTTTTACCGTGCGCAATGCCTTGCCGTAGGCGTGGCCAGACGGCATATCAAGGTCGGCCCATACTTTCGGCAGGTCTTCTTTTTTTATGCCGAACAGGTCGATGCGCTGTCCACCGGTGACGCGAATCATCGGCACCTGGTATTTGTCTGCTACATCGGCGATGCGGCGCAGATCGGCAGCCGTAGTAGTGCCGCCCCACATGCGGGGTATCACAGAGAAGGTGCCATCCTTCTGGATGTTGCCGTGGGCGCGCTCGTTGATGAAGCGCGACTGTGGGTCGTCGATGGCCTCTGTTGGCCAAGTAGAAATCAGGTAGTAGTTAAGCGCCGGGCGGCAGGTTGGGCAACCATCTGCCGTGCGCCATTCCATAAATTTCATCACTGCCGGAATGGACAAAAGTTTTTGTTCGCGTATGGTCTTACGCACTTCCTCGTGCGTGTACTCGGTGCAGCTGCACATCGGCTTCACGGCAGGCGAGGCGGAGTAATCGCCACCCAAGGTGGAGGCAAGTATCTGCTCCACCAGACCTGTGCAGGAGCCGCAGGAGGATGATGCCTTGGTGTGCTTGCGCACGTCGTCCAAGGTGAACAGACCCTTTTCTTTTATGCCCTTGACGATGGCACCCTTGCATACACCGTTGCAGCCGCACACTTCCATATCGTCTGGCATATCTGCGGCGCGAATTTGTCCTTGATGACCGGTATTGCCCAGGTTGTTCTGACCGAACAGAAGCTGGTCGCGGATTTCTGTGATGCTGCGTCCTTCGCGCAGTAACTGGAAATACCAGGAACCGTTGGTGGTATCGCCATAGAGCACCGCCCCGGACAGGCGGTCGCCTTTCACGAGTAATTTTTTGTAGATGCCGCCTGCCGCGTCGTGCAGCACAATTTCCTCGGTGCCTTCGCCGCCCTGGAAATCGCCGGCAGAGAACAAGTCGATACCGGTTACTTTCAGCTTGGTGGAAACTGCCGAGCCGACGTAGCGACCGATGCCCATTTCTGCCAGATGATTGGCGCATACTTTGGCCATCTCGAACAAGGGTGCAACCAATCCATATGCCATGCCGCGATGATTGACGCATTCACCCACCGCGTAGATGCGCGGATCGTAAGTCTGCATGGTGTCGTTCACCACAATGCCGCGGCTACAATGAATGCCGGCTGATTCGGCCAGTGCGGTATTAGGGCGAATTCCGACTGCCATCACCACCAGGTCAGCCTTGATTTCCTCGCCATCGGCAAACTTCACTGCAACAACACGATTATCATTGCCGACCAATTCCGCCGTCTGTTTTTGCAACAGGAAATTTAGTCCGCGCGCTTCCAGATTTTTCTGCAACATGCGCGCGGCAGTTTCATCCAATTGCCGCTCCATCAACCACGGGGAAAGGTGCACCACGCTTACTTCCATACCGCGCGCTTTGAGACCGTTTGCTGCTTCAAGCCCTAGCAGCCCACCACCGATCACGACAGCGTGTTTGAATTTACCGGAAGCTTCGACCATGGCATCCACATCGTGAATGTCACGGAAGCTCACCACGCCTTTTAGATTCGCACCGGGAATAGGCAAGATGACCGGGTTGGAGCCGGTAGCCATAATCAGCCGGTCATACGCTGCTTGCGTGCCATCCTCGGCGAAAACCTTGCGCGCACGACGATCGATCTTGATAATTTTTTTGTTGAGGTGCAGTTGAATGCCGTTCTCCGCATACCAATCCACGTCGTTCAACATGATGTCCTTAATGCTCTGCTCGCCGCACAGCACCGGACTCAACATGATGCGGTTGTAGTTGGCGTAGGGTTCGGCGCCGAACACGGTGATGTCGTAAAGCTCGGGGGAAAGTTTCAACACTTCCTCCAGCGTGCGCACCCCGGCCATACCGTTGCCGATCATCACCAGCTTCATTCTTTTCATTACTGCTCTCCTCGGATCTTTTTTGATGTGATAATTACAAATATGTTTAGCAATTTGCGTGCCAGGAAATTTGTTTATTCAGAACAAGGAAGTGGCTTTGAGAAATGAACAGAGGACGACGGTGCGCATCAATGTGGTGCGCGATTCATTATCATGTGCTTAGATATGGTGCGTAGCGATGCTGCCGGATATTTTTGAGTAGATGATCAGCTGGATTGCAAAACGATTACGCGATGGGCCGGCTTTTATGGAGCGCTTGAGAACATGCTGGATCTGATAATTTCGACGCTTGCCTTTTTTGTGGCTGTGTTCTTTTTGAACCGCTACTTCGATGAGCAGGGCATGGACAAGGGCATGTCCCGTAGCCTGTTGGTATTCCTGCTGGCGAGTGTCGTGTCGGTCTGTGTGCCGCTAGCGGTTGACTTTGTCAGCGATGGGATCGGCGGGCATAAAAGCACTGCCAGTGAGGAAAGTGGCGATGTGGCACAATTGCTCAAGTTATTGTCGGCAGTGCAAGGGCACTAGGTGCTCGATCTGCAAGGTATAATTCAAATTGTTCTATTTGTGCATTTCGTCTGGCAGATTTTCATCCCGTAATCGTGTTGTGAGCGAACAACTTGGAGGTGGGTAATGGGTAGATTCTACGGTCTGATTTTTGGCATCGTAGTGGCAGCCTTTTCTCTTACGGCGACTGCCGAGCAACCAATCGTGATCAAGTTCAGTCATGTCGTCGCCGTCGATACCCCTAAGGGAAAAGCGGCGGAGTATTTCAAAAAACTTGCGGAAGAACGCACCAAGGGCAGAGTCAAGGTCGAGGTTTATCCCAACAGCCAACTCTACAAAGACAAGGAAGAGCTGGAGGCGTTGCAACTTGGTTCAGTACAAATGCTGGCGCCTTCTATGGCTAAATTCGGGCCGCTGGGTGTGCGCGAATTTGAAGTGTTCGATTTGCCCTACCTGTTCGACAATTACGAAGAGTTGCACAAGGTAACGCAGGGGCCTATCGGCCAAATGCTGCTGAAAAAACTCGATAGCAAAGGCTTGATCGGTCTGACGTTTTGGGACAACGGCTTCAAGCAGATGAGCGCCAATAAGTTACTCAAAAAACCTGACGATTTCAAAGGCATGAAAATGCGTATCCAGTCTTCCAAGGTGCTGGATTCGGAGATGCGGGCGCTTGGCGCTATCCCCCAGGTGATGGTTTTTTCCGAGGTATACCAGTCACTGCAGACTGGCGTGGTGGATGGTACTGAAAATCCCATGTCGAATTTTTACACGCAAAAAATGCATGAGGTGCAGAAACACGTCACGCTTTCCAATCATGGCTACCTGGGCTATGCGGTGGTTGTTAACAAAGCCTTCTGGGAAGGATTGCCGCCCGGCATTCGCACTGTCCTCGAAGGGGCGATGAAAGACGCCACCAAATTTGAGAATGACATCGCCAAGAAAGAAAATGACGACGCATTGCAAGCGGTAATCAAGTCCGGCAAGACCCAGATCACTTCGCTGTCCAACGAGGAGAAGAGGGCGTGGAAAAAAGCCATGCTGAAAGTACACCAGGAGCACGAAGCCAAGATCGGCAAGGATCTGATTCAGGCGATATATAAAGCGACCGACTTCGACCCGAATAAACTGTAGGGGCAAGGATTATGACAACACGGCGAATACCTCGCATTCGCCGTGTTTTTCCGGCCGAGTGCGACCGGTCACTATCTGGATGAAATTTCTCGACCATCTTGAAGAATGGCTGATCGCCTTTCTTATCGGCGCGGCGACACTGCTGATCTTCGCTGCCGTGCTGCATCGTTACGCTTCAGGTTTACCCATTCCCGTGGTGCAGGATGTGCTGCTTCGCATCAACATGAGCTGGGCGCAGGAACTGTGCATCTACATGTTTGTGTGGATGGCCAAATTCGGCGCGGCCTACGGCGTGCGCACCGGCATTCATGTCGGCGTGGATGTGCTGGTCAATCGGTTGTCTGACAAAGTTCGCGTCAAATTCATTCTGTTCGGCCTGGGGGCAGGCGCATTGTTCACCGGCATCGTCGGCACGCTGGGTGCCCACTTTGTATGGCGCATAGCGCACACCGAGCAGGTTTCTGCCGACCTGGAAATTCCAATGTGGATCGTCTATCTGGCTATTCCGCTCGGCTCCTACCTGATGTGTTTCCGCTTCGTGCAGGTGGCGTGGAGCTTCATTAAAACCGGCCAGTTGCCGCACCACGATCATGGTCATGTCGCAGGCCTGGACGATATCAAGGACGAAGATATTATCGCCTTCAGTCTCGATGATAATCTGCATCCTCGCGGGATTACCAACGGCGAGAAACATCCATGAACGCCGCCATCATTTTCGTGTTGCTGTTCGCGCTGATGCTCACTGGCATGCCGATTTCCATTTCGCTCGGCCTCACGGTGCTGACCTTCCTTTTTACCATGACCACGGTGCCGATCGAATCGGTGGCCTTGAAACTGTTCACCGGCATAGAGAAATTCGAGATCATGGCCATCCCGTTTTTTATTCTCGCCGGTAACTTCCTCACCCACGGCGGGGTAGCAAAGCGCATGATCAATTTCGCCACAGCGATGGTCGGCCACTGGTACGGCGGGCTAGGATTGGCGGGGGTGCTGGCCTGCGCCCTGTTTGCCGCCATCTCCGGTTCCAGCCCGGCAACCGTGGTGGCAATCGGCTCGATCCTGCTGCCGGCAATGATCAAGTCCGGCTTCCCTAAACGCTTCGGCGCGGGCGTCATTACCACCTCGGGTGCACTCGGTATTCTGATTCCGCCGTCGATCGTGATGGTGATGTATTCCGTATCGACCAGCACTTCGCTCGGCGCTTTATTCCTGGCTGGCGTCATGCCAGGTCTGGTGCTGGCCACCATGCTTGGCATGACCACCTGGTGGCGCGCGCGCAAGTTCGATTACCCGCGTCAGCCGAAAGCCTCATGGAGTGTGCGTTTCAGAACCTTCCGCGAATCGATGTGGGGTTTATTCCTGATCGTGGTGGTGATGGGCGGGATCTACGCCGGTATCTTTACGCCTACCGAGGCTGCTGCCATGGCTGCCGTGTACGCCTTCTTCGTCGCGGTATTCGTCTACAAGGATATGGGAATGAAGCAAGTGCCCAAGGTGCTGCGTGATTCCGCCAATATGAGCGCGATGCTGCTCTACATTATCACCAATGCCATGCTGTTTTCTTTCCTCATGACCTCCGAGCAAATTCCGCAGATGATGGCCGGCTGGCTGATCGACAAAGGGCTAGGGCCAGTTGCATTCCTGCTGGTGGTCAATGCACTGTTACTGTTGGCGGGCAACGTGATGGAACCCAGTTCCATTGTGCTGATCATGGCGCCGATCCTGTTCCCTGTGGCCATGAAGCTGGGTATTAACCCGGTGCATTTCGGCATTCTGATGACGGTGAACATGGAAGTCGGCATGTGTCACCCGCCAGTTGGACTGAACCTTTACGTCGCCAGCAGCATCGCCAAAATGGGCATCACCGAACTCACTATCGCAGTATGGCCGTGGCTACTCACCATGCTGGTGTTTCTGGTGCTCGTTACCTACTGGCCGGCGTTGTCGCTCTGGTTGCCAAGAATGTTGGGCATGATTACTTAGCAGTCCTTCGGCTAAAGCTTTCGTGAGTTATAGCCCAGCAGAATTTTCACGGCCTTGCCATCCATGATCATTTATTTTTATCCCATGCAAAACGATTGAAGCGCTGCCAGCGTGCAAGTTTGTCAGTGAGTGGGTTAGCGGTCTTCTCTGCCTGGCGCATTTGCAAGCTACGCTGTTTTGCGGCGAGCAATTCGGCCAGCGGGTTATTGGGATTCGCTGTTTTCTTCATACGTGTCATTATAGGTAGACGCCGTTGTGACGCTGAAAAAGTTTATGTGCCAGCCACTTCCGCAATTCTTCCATAACCAGCATTCCCAGCGCGAAAGGCACGACGAATAGCCACACGTCCATGCCGATAGGCGCGGTGCCGAATAGCGCGTTGCCCCATGGGGTGTAATCAATTAGACAGATCAGCGCAATCTCGAAAGCAATGCCGCCCAGGATCAGGCGATTGCTGAACAGGCCGAAGGAAAATGCCGAATCGCGCTGGCTGCGGCAGAGAAACACGTTGACGACTTGCATCACGATGATGGCGCTCAAGGTGGCCGTGGTGGCTTGCAGGTAAAGCGGATCGAGATGGTCAAGTGTCTCACCATAGTGCCAGCCGCCACCGTGTAGCACGAAGAAAAAGGCTGCCATGGCTGCGCCTGCTTCCATGATGCCCAGAAACAGATAGGCACGCAGCAGCAGTTCCAGATTGAGGAGACGTTCCTGGCGCGGACGCGGCGGGCGTTGCATGACGCCTGGATGAGGGGGTTCCGCGCCTAGCCCTAGCGCTGGCAGCATGTCGGTTCCCAGGTCTACGGCCAGGATCTGGATGATGGTTAGCGGCAAGGGGATTTTGAATAGAACAAAAGCAAGATAAGGGATCAGCTCCGGAATGTTGGAAGTGAGGATGTAGGTGAGGAACTTGCGGATGTTGTCGTACACGCCGCGGCCTTCTTCGATAGCGGCAACGATGCTGGCAAAGTTGTCGTCGAGCAGAATCATGTCGGCGGCTTCCTTGGCCACATCAGTTCCACTGATACCCATGGCGATGCCGATGTCGGCTTGCTTTAGCGCTGGGGCGTCGTTCACGCCGTCGCCGGTGACGGCAACTGTATGCTTCTTCTGTTGTAGCGCGTTGACGATGTGCAGTTTCTGGTCCGCCGTGACGCGGGCAAAAATAATTTCCGGTGCGTCCAGGGCAAGTTGCAACTGAGTGTCGGACAGGTGCAGCAATTCGTCGCCAGTGACGATGGCGGGTTTGGCGGAGCGGATCAAACCGATCTCGCGTCCGATGGCCAGGGCAGTATGCGGGTGGTCGCCCGTCACCATGATGACGCGAATGCCCGCATCGAAGCATTTCTGGATGGCCGCGCTTACCTCGGGTCGGGGCGGGTCCTCCAGTCCAACCAGGCCGACCAGCGTCATGTCCGTTTCCAGCGCGTCATGCGTATAGCCGGGTTGCACTGTACGTTGCGCGAAGGCAAGAACGCGCAGGCCTTGGTCGGCCATGCGTGCCTGCGCATCGGTAAATGCCTTGTACAGTGCGGGTGTGAGCGGCGTAAGCCCCGTTTCGAGTAGCAGTTGATGGCACAACGGCAGCACGGTTTCGGGTGCGCCCTTGGTGTAAAGTTCTAGTCCGCCAGAGACTTGGTGCAAGGTGGAGAGTCGTTTGCGATCCGTGTCGAAGGGGACTTCGTCCACAATGACAAATGCTGCCGGATCGATGTGAGTATCCAGCGCCATGTTCGCCAGCGCGACTTCCATCGGGTCACCCAGCCACTGGTTATTGTCCGCGCGTTTCAGGTTGTGGCACAGGCCCATGCCCAGAAACAGCGGCCGCCATTTTTCCAGCAGGCTTGCTTCGGACAGGGCGTCGCTCCGGCTCAGTGTTTTTTCACCCAGAAAGAGTTGCTTCACCTCCATGCGGTTTTGCGTGAGCGTGCCGGTTTTGTCGGTGAGAATGACCGAGGCCGAACCGAGTGTTTCCACCGAAGACAGGTGCCGCACCAGGGCGTTGCGCTTGGCCATGCGCTGCGTCGCCATGGCAAGGGAGAGGGTGACGGTGGGGAGCAGTCCTTCCGGTACGTTGGCAACGATGATGCCGATGGCAAAGATCAGATTTGCCCAGAATGACAGGCCGATAAATTGGCCGATGAGAAAGAACACCACGCCAATCGACGTGGCCAGGATGGCAACCAGGCGCGAAAGGTGGGCAATCTCGCGTTGCAGAGGAGAGACAGGTTCGTGTGCTGACTGGGTCAGGCTGGCGATTTTGCCGAACTCAGTATGCGCGCCGGTGGCGAACACGACGGCCTTGGCTTGGCCAGAAACCAGCGAGGTGCCAGCCAGCAGCACGTTCTTGCTGTGCAGAAAATTTTCTTCTGCCGAAGGATTGGCGTCGCGCGCTTTTGGCAGCGATTCGCCGGTTACCGTCGCATTGTTGACACGCACGCCGAAGGCTTCGATCAAGCGGCAGTCGGCGGGGACATCGCCGCCTTCCTCCAGAATCAGGAAATCGCCCGGCACCAGTTCCGCAACGCGTAATTGGAGAGCTTTACCTTCGCGCATGACTTCGACCTGGTGCGGCAGCAATTTTTCCAGCGCGGCCAACGCCTTTTCCGCACGGTATTCCTGCAAGAAAGAAAACAGGCCGTTAATCAGAATGACGCCAAGAATCGCCAGACCGAGCGTAAGCATGCCCTGGCCTGGCCCGAACACTTCGGCAGCAAAGGCAAGTCCTGCCGCTACCCACAGAATCAGTGCGAAAAAATGTGTGAACTCCTTGAGGAAGCGCAGCCACAGCGGGGTGCCAGCGATGCGCTCCACCTGGTTCGGACCAAATTCCTGTAGGCGACGCACAGCTTCGGCGTGGCTCAAGCCATCCCTGCCGGTGTTGAGACTGGCGAGTGCTGCTTCGACGCTGAGATGGTGGATTTTCATGGCATTAACAAGAATGCGCTTATGTTAAACTTAGCTCATTGTTTTCTCTATGTGAATCAAAATGTCTGGTAACTCTCTCGGCAAGCTTTTTTGCGTAACTTCTTTCGGCGAATCCCACGGCCCCGCTATCGGCTGTGTGGTGGATGGATGCCCGCCCGGTATGGCACTCACGGCAGCTGATATCCAGTTGGAACTCGACCGGCGCAAGCCCGGCACCTCGCGCCACGTCACCCAGCGGCGTGAGTCGGATACGGTGGAAATTCTGTCTGGCGTGTTCGAAGGTAAAACCACGGGTACGCCGATTGCATTGCTGATTCGTAACGAAGACCAGCGCAGCAAGGATTACGGCAACATCGCCGAAACTTTCCGCCCCGGCCACGCCGACTACACCTACACGCACAAATATGGTTTCCGCGATTATCGCGGCGGCGGACGTTCCTCCGCGCGGGAAACCGCAGTGCGCGTGGCAGCTGGGGCAATTGCCAAAAAGTGGATGCACGAACGTTATGGGATTGTCATTCGCGGATATTTGTCCCAGCTCGGCCCCATCGAAGTGCCGTTCAAAACCTGGGACGTAGTCAACAGCAACCCGTTCTTCGTCGCTGACGACAGCTATGTGCAGCAGCTAGAAGACTACATGGACAGCCTGCGCAAAGCGGGCGATTCCATCGGCGCAAAAATCAGCGTGGTGGCGGAAGGCGCGCCGGTAGGCTGGGGCGAGCCGGTATACGACCGCCTTGATGCCGATCTGGCCTTTGCGCTGATGAGCATTAACGCGGTGAAAGGCGTGGAGATCGGCGCAGGTTTCACTTCAGTGACGCAAAAAGGCACCGAGCACGGCGACGAGTTGACGCCAGATGGCTTCCTCTCCAATCATGCCGGCGGCATCCTGGGTGGTATTTCCACCGGCCAGGATATCGTCGCGCACATTGCCATCAAACCGACTTCCAGTATCCGCCTGCCGCGCCGCACCATCGACTTGGCCGGCAATCCGGTAACCGTGGAAACCCATGGTCGCCACGACCCCTGCGTCGGCATTCGCGCCACGCCGATTGCCGAATCCATGATGGCTATCGTGCTAATGGATCATGCGTTACGCCACCGCGCGCAGAATGCGGATGTGGTGTGCGCTACGCCGAAGATTCCGGGTAAAATCAGGTAACGATCAGGAGGTTGACATGGGCTTGTCGCAGGAACCCCCCGGCTACATCGCCCCGGAAGCATATCTGGAGATGGAAATGCAATCCGACACGCGCAGCGAATACCTCAACGGTGAGGTGTTCGCCATGGTGGGCACCAGTTCGGCGCACAATGAAATCGTATTCAACATGGCTTCGTTGTTTAAAAACCACTTGCGCGGCGGCCCCTGCCAGGCATTCTTCACTGATCTCAAGCTGCGGGTGGAAACGGCCAACGCCTATTTCTATCCCGACCTGATGGTTACCTGCTCCGAAGCCGATCGTCAAAACAAGTACATCAAAAGCGAACCGGTGCTGGTGGTGGAAATACTGTCCCCCTCCACCGCGCTTTACGACCGCGATAAAAAGTTTGCCAGCTACCGCCAGTTGCAGAGTTTGCAGGAATACGTGCTGGTGGACGCGGAACAGGTACGTATCGAATGTTATCGTCGTGGCGACAGTGGCGAATGGATTTTGCACCCCTATGGCGAGGGAGAGGCTGTTACCCTGCATAGCCTGAACCTGACTTTCCAGATTGAATCAGCCTATCAGGACGTGGAATTTTGATCTAGTGAAGAAGCGGGCTGCCATGCCGAGCAAAGACACCATCTATCAGTTGAAAAGCGAATCAATGGGGTCGTACTCGATTGATTTGTTGTGGTTTGCTGTAGGGTGTCAATAAGCGCAGCGCATTGCACCGGATGTTTTCATTCGGCGCAATAACGATTGCGCCCTACGCGAGCTGTAGGTCGGTTCAAGCCCCATCGGGTCGGAACCGACAAACGACTAAAAGAAAGGAGGTAATATGGAACGCATCGTAAATCTGCATATCGAGAAACTGCCGGAAGGCGTTTATCTGGCAACCAGCGATGAGGTGCAGGGCTTGGTTGCCCAAGGACGCACGATTCAGGAGACCATCGAGATCGTATAACAAGCCGTACCACAAAGGGGTCACATCTTGACATGCAACTCGCCTCTTCTCCATCACGATTTTTCTGATACGGAATATGCCATGTCAAGACGCGACCCCTTGTTCCGCTGCGACCCCTTGTTCCGCTGAAGGCGCTGAATGTTCCGGCACCGCGCATCAACGATATCGTGCGCGAACGGCGGGGTATTTCGGCGGACACTGCCATGCGGCTGGCGCGTTATTTTGGCGGCGATGCGCGCTCATGGCTCAGTTTGCAGGCTGCGTATGATTTGCGGGTAGCGGAAATCGAGAATGCCAAACGCATTGAGCGGGAGATTATTCCCGCAGCGGCTTGATGCATGTGAGGCGGCTAATTTCAATTTGCGATAGAAGCGATGCTCATGTAACTGAGCGGGCTTACACGCAATAACCGCCATTTCGCGGGCAAGCCCGCTCCTACAGGCCACAGGATGTGTTGCCTTAGTGCTTGGATCGACCATGCTTGCAGTGCAAAGGAGTTTCCCATGAAGACCGCTACGATTCTATCGCTTCGCGTTGATCCCGAGTTGCGGCAAGCCGCTGAAAGTGTTTTGCAGAACGGCGAGAGCTTGTCCAATTTTGTGGAGCAATCGCTACGGGCCAACACCGAGCGTCGGCAGATGCAACAGGCTTTTATCGCCCGGGGGCTGGCTTCGAGTGATGAGGCGCGGCGAGCTGGCGAATACTTCGCAGCCGATGATGTCCTGCGCGAGCTGGATGATATGCTGGTTCGTGCCAAAGCCAAGGTGCATATGTGATTCAGGTTCGCTACACTGGGGCGGCCAGGGAGGGCTTGCGGCGGCTGGATATGTTGCTTGTTCGAAATTGAGGACAATGAGACTGTGACCATTCTGGCGGTGCGACATCAGCGCGAGGATGATTACCGCTAGCCAACTGGTGGGCTTTTAAGAGCTCCCCTCGATATTCCCCGTGGTCAAAATAAATTTAGCCATTCATGTAATCCTTGCCCTACTAGCGCGCATGCATTGCATGAAATAGATATATTGTTATAATGCAATATATGAAGGCGAAGCTGATCCGCAATCTCAAGAAAACCTATTCCAACGGGGTGGTGGTTGAAATGGTGGTTTGGCGGCTTTCGAATGTTACGGTGGACAGGTCGCACGGCTTGAAGTACCGGTTTTATTGCGGAAAGGCGGGACGTTGCATCGTGCGATACGACAACGAAGCGGGGAAAGGCGACCATATCCATTATGGTGATGATGAGCGGGTTTATACGTTTGTCAGCGCAGAGCGGCTGGTGGCCGATTTTCTGAAAGATGTGGCAAGGCTCGCGGAGGTGAATGATGAAGAAACTTGAAATCGGCATGCGCTCCCTGAAAGAGATGGGCGGTGATGTGCTGGAAGCATGGAAGAACGCCGAAGCAGGGCGTAAGGTTGCGCCGCGTGAGGCATTGTATTTTGCCAGCATGCCGCAGTTGCTTGCTGTACTGACGCCTGCCCGTTGGTCGTTGCTGGAGGCACTAAAGCGCGGGGGGGCGATGTCGGTTTACGCGCTCGCTAAGCAGCTCGAACGCAATTACAGCAATGTGCATTCCGATGTGGGGAAACTGCTGGCGCTGGGGTTGATCGAGAAGAACGAAGAGGGACGAGTTTTTGTACCCTGGGATGAAATCCACGCTGATTTTACGTTGAAAGCGGCGGCGTAAGGCAGATTTAAGATATGTTTGCGAAATTGATATGGATTACAATGCAAAAATTATGAGCACGTTGAATTTATTGCGAATAAAAAGAGCCGAGATATTGGCGCTTGCAATCCAGCATGGCGCTAGCAACGTTCGCCTGTTTGGTTCAGTCGTTCGCGGCGAGGATCGAGAAGACAGTGACATCGACTTTTTGGTGGATATGCAGGAAACACGAAGCCTTTTCGACTTGATCGGGTTGCAGCAGGACATCGAGCGAGTGCTAGGTAAAAAGGTTGATGTGTTGACGCCCAACGGCATTAACCGCTATCTGAAAGACCGTATCCTTGGCGAATCCGTGCCATTGTGACAAAAGACCGCTCTGTTTATATCCGGCATATTTACGATTGCATCGGCTGGATCAATGAATATGTGCAAGCAGGCAAAGATGAATTCTTTCATGACCGGAAAACACAGGACGCGGTGATTCGCAATCTTGAAGTCATTGGTCAAGCTGTGAAAGATATGGGTACGGACAGCCTGATTTCATCCCACCCCGATACACCTTGGCCACAAATCGCTGCTACCCGGAATTTTCTCGCGCATCAATACTTGGGCGTGGATTTGGGGCTGATCTGGAATATCGTTGAACAGCATCTGCCGAAACTGAAAGAGAATCTGCTTGAAATAGCGAAGAATGAAGGCATTGATCTCAATGCCTCCGATACGCCGAAGATGTAATTTATTTTGCATTAAAAGCAGTAATGTTATTCCCACCTGCGCGGGAATGACAAAAAGGCGTCTGCGAAACTTCTCCGTGTAGTTCGCTCAAATAATTGAACATGCAAAAACTCCCCTACTGGCGTCTGTCCGGCTTCTATTTCTTCTACTTCGCCTTCGTTGGCGCCATGGCCCCTTTCTGGGGGCTGTATCTCAAGTCGCTTGCTTTCAACGCTTTCCAGATCGGTATTTTGATGTCGCTGTTGCAGGTGATGCGCATGTTCGCGCCCAACATCTGGGGCATGATCGCCGACCGTACGGGCAAACGCGTGGGGATTGTGCAGATCGCGGTGATCAGCAGCATGCTGTGTTTTGTTGGGGTGTTCTTCGGCACGACCTTTGCCTGGCTGTTCGTGGTGATGTCGCTGATGAGTTTTTTCTGGAGTGCTTCGCTGCCGTTGGTGGAGGCGATGACGCTCAGTCACTTGGGCGAACATACGCATAAATATGGGCGCATCCGCTTGTGGGGATCGGTGGGCTTTATTTGCTCGGTGGTTGGCCTGGGTTATGTGCTTGATTTCTTGCCAATCCGCATCCTACTGTGGGCGGTGTTAGGTATGTTGATGGGACTTGCCGTGCTGACCTGGCGCATGCCGGAGGCAGCGGTGGTGCGGCACGAGAACGACCACGTTCCGGTGTGGCATGTGGTGCGCAGGCCCGAGGTGCTGGCTTTCATTGCGGCCTGTTTCCTGATGGCGGCGGCGCATGGCCCGTATTACACTTTCTATTCGATTTACCTGGTGGATCACGGCTACAGCAAGGGTGCGGTGGGCTGGCTGTGGGCGCTGGGGGTGGTCTGCGAAATCGGCGTGTTTATCTGGATGCCGCGCCTGTTCAAGCACTTCACTTTGCACCAGGTGCTGCTGTTCAGCTTTGCTGCGGCGGTGCTGCGTTTTCTGATCATCGCCTGGGCGGTGGAATTTTTCTGGCTGCTATTGTTCGCGCAGATACTGCACGCCGCTACCTTCGGCATGTTTCATAGCTCGGCAGTGGGGTTGATTCATAAATACTTCAAGGGCAAGCATCAGTCCAAGGGCCAGGCCATTTATAACAGCGTGGCATTTGGCGCGGGCGGCACGCTGGGCAGTTTGTATAGCGGTTATACCTGGGAGTTGTTCGGGCCTTATGTGACTTACTCCATCGCGGCGGGTTGTGCCCTGCTTGCCATGCTGCTGGCGGCCTGGAAGCACAGATAGTGGCTGCATGGCCAAGGGTATGTAATAATTTACAATTTTTCTGGTTTCTAAATAATTCATGAGCGCACAAACGCTTTACGACAAATTATGGCAGTCCCACGTGGTGCACACCGAGCCGGACGGCACCACCCTGCTCTACATTGACCGCCACCTGTTGCATGAAGTGACCAGCCCGCAGGCCTTCGAGGGTTTGCGCATGGCTGGCCGCCAGCCTTGGAGCTTGGCGGCCAATCTCGCGGTGGCCGACCACAACGTGCCCACCACCAACCGCAGCGAGGGCATCGCCGATCCGATTTCTCTTCTCCAGGTGAATACCCTGGATCGCAATTGCGATTATTTCGGCATCACCGAATTCAAGATGAACGACGTGCGCCAGGGCATCGTTCACGTGATCGGCCCGGAACAGGGCGCGACTCTGCCCGGCATGACGGTGGTGTGCGGCGACTCGCATACCAGCACGCATGGCGCATTCGGCGCGCTGGCCCACGGCATCGGCACTTCCGAGGTGGAGCATGTGCTGGCCACGCAATGTCTGTTGCAGAAAAAATCCAGAACCATGCTGGTCAAGGTGGAAGGGATGCTCGGCAAGGGCGTGACTGCCAAGGACATGGCATTGGCAATCATCGGCAAGATCGGCACGGCAGGCGGAAACGGCTATGCCATCGAATTCGGCGGCAGCGCCATTCGCGCGTTGAGCATGGAAGGGCGCATGACGCTGTGCAACATGGCCATCGAAGCCGGTGCGCGCGCCGGCATGGTGGCGGTGGATGACACCACGATCAATTATGTGAAAGGCCGTCCCTACGCACCCAAGGGCGATCAGTGGGACAAGGCTGTGATTAACTGGCGTACGCTGGTGAGTGATCCGGGTGCGGAGTTCGACAGCGTGGTTGAGCTGGATGCGACCAAGATCAAACCACACGTGACCTGGGGCACCTCGCCGGAGATGGTGGTGACCATCGATGACCGCGTGCCTGATCCGGCCAAAGAGGCTGATCTAGTCAAGCGTGGCGGCATGGAGCGTGCGCTAGTGTATATGGGCTTGCAGGCGAATACGCCGATGCGAGAAATCAAAATCGACAAGGTGTTTATCGGTTCCTGCACCAATTCGCGCATCGAGGATTTGCGCGCAGCAGCAGCGGTAGCCAAAGGTAAAAAAGTGGCCACCAACGTGAAGCTGGCGATGGTGGTTCCGGGCTCAGGACTGGTGAAGCAGCAAGCGGAAAAAGAAGGTCTGGATAAAGTGTTTATCGAGGCCGGTTTCGAGTGGCGTGATCCCGGTTGCTCCATGTGTTTGGCAATGAATGCCGACAAGTTGGAACCGGGCGAGCGTTGCGCTTCAACCAGCAACCGCAATTTCGAAGGTCGTCAGGGACCGGGCGGCAGGACGCATCTGGTCAGCCCGTCTATGGCTGCGGCTGCCGCGATTGCCGGACATTTCGTTGATGTGCGCCAGTTGTAAGACGATTGAACTTGAGCGAAGGTAATGTTTGTAGCGGCTTGCTTAAGTCGCAGGTAAATGTTGTTAAAATAATTGTTAGGAGAAAGAAAATGATGAAGAAAATTGCTGCGATTGTTGCGTTGATGTTCGGCATGCTGACATTGACAGCATGCAACACCGTGGAAGGTTTTGGTAAAGACCTTTCCAAAGTCGGCGGGAAAATTGAGCAAAAAGCGGAAGAGAAGAAAGGCAACTGATGGATAAATTTACCCGGCTCGATGGCCTTGTGGCGCCGCTTGACCGCGCTAACGTGGACACCGATGCCATCATCCCGAAGCAATTCTTGAAGTCGATCAAGCGCAGCGGCTTTGGCCCCAACTTGTTCGACGAGTGGCGTTATCTCGATCACGGCGAGCCGGGTATGGACAACAGCACGCGTCCGCTGAATCCTGATTTTGTGCTGAATCAGCCGCGCTATAAAGGTGCGCAAATTTTACTGGCGCGAGAAAATTTCGGCTGCGGCTCAAGCCGCGAGCACGCGCCGTGGGCCTTGCTGGACTATGGTTTTCGTGCGGTTATTGCGCCAAGCTTCGCCGATATTTTCTTCAACAACTGTTTCAAGAACGGCATCCTGCCCTTTGTGTTGGACGCGGATGATGTGGATCGCCTGTTCCAGGAAACGGCGGCGCAGGAGGGTTACCACCTGACGGTGGATCTGGAAGCGCAAACTGTGACCACGCCAAGCGGTTATGTGTTCAGCTTCGAAGTGGACAGCTTCCGCAAATACTGCATGTTGCACGGGCTGGACGATATCGGCCTGACGCTGCAAAACGCGGACAAGATAAGAGATTACGAAGAGCGGCGAAAAGTCGAAGCGCCGTGGTTATTTAATTAACCACGAGGCGCACGGGGAACACGGGGATTTTCTGGTTTGATTTCCCACGCGTTCCCCGTGTTCCCCGTGGTTTGAGAGGTTTGTGAATATGAAAATTGCAGTATTGCCCGGTGACGGCATTGGACCGGAAATTGTCGCGCAAGCGGTAAAAGTGCTGAAAGCACTATCTTCCGATGGTCTGAAGATCGACATGGAAGAGGCGCCGATTGGTGGCGCGGGGTACGACGCGGCGGGTGACCCGCTGCCGGAAGCGACGCTGAAGTTGGCCAAGGCTGCCGATGCGGTGTTGCTCGGCGCGGTCGGCGGGCCGCAGTACGATACGCTGGATCGTCCGTTGCGTCCGGAGCGCGGTCTGCTGCGTATCCGCAAGGAACTGAATCTGTTTGCCAACCTGCGCCCGGCGTTGTTGTACCCGGAACTGGCTTCGGCTTCCACGCTCAAACCGGAAGTGGTGGCGGGGCTGGATATCATGATCGTGCGCGAACTGACCGGCGATATTTATTTCGGCCAGCCGCGCGGCATCGAAACTCGGCTAGGCTTAAATGGACAGAGCGAGCGTGTCGGTTTCAATACCATGGTGTATGCCGAATCGGAAATTCGCCGTGTGGCGGAGGTGGCCTTCGGTATCGCCATGAAGCGCGGCAAGAAATTGTGCTCGGTGGAAAAGGCCAACGTGCTGGAGGCCAGCGAGTTGTGGAAAGAGGTTGTGATCGAGGTGAGTAAGAAATACCCGGCGGTAGCGTTGTCGCATATGTACGTGGACAACGCTGCCATGCAGCTGATACGCAACCCCAAGCAGTTCGACGTGATCGTCACCGGCAATATTTTCGGCGACATCTTGTCTGATGAAGCTTCCATGCTGACCGGCTCCATCGGCATGTTGCCGTCGGCGTCACTGGACGCGAACAACAAGGGCATGTACGAACCTATTCACGGCTCCGCGCCGGACATCGCCGGTAAGAACATCGCCAATCCACTGGCGACCATTCTGTCGGTGTCCATGATGTTGCGCTATACCTTCAACAATGAAGTGCTAGCGCAGCGCATCGAGAATGCAGTGAAGAAGGTGCTAGTCAATGGTATGCGTACTGCCGATATTTACACTGAAGGCACGAAAAAAGTATCGTGCAGTGAAATGGGCGAAGCTGTCGTAGCTGCACTGTAATTTTCACCACAGAGCACACAAAGAGCACAGAGAATTCCAGGTTTTATCTCTGTGTGCTTTGTGGAAAATGTATTTAATTATTTTTGTTGAGGCTAAAAAATGATGCGAGTTGGTTTGATCGGCTGGCGCGGCATGGTGGGTTCCGTGCTGATGCAGCGCATGCGCGAAGAGAAGGATTTTGACGTAATCGACCCGGTGTTTTTTACCACCTCCAACCCCGGCGGCAAGGGGCCGAACATTGGTAAGGACGTGCCGCCGCTTAAGGATGCCAAGAGCATCGATGAGCTGAAGTTGATGGACGCAATCATCTCCTGCCAGGGCGGCGACTACACCAATGAGGTCTATGCCGACCTGCGCAAAGCGGGCTGGAACGGCTACTGGATCGATGCTGCTTCTACCCTACGCATGAAAGATGATGCCATTATCATTCTCGACCCAGTCAATCTGAACGTGATCAAGGACGGCATCAGCAAGGGCGCCAAAACTTATGTTGGTGGCAACTGTACGGTATCTCTGATGCTGATGGCGCTCGGCGGACTGTTCGACAAGGGCTTGATCGAGTGGATCAGTCCGATGACTTATCAGGCAGCATCGGGTGCCGGTGCGCGCAATATGCGCGAGCTGATCCAGCAGATGGGCGCGGTCAATAGTGAAGTGAAGACGCTGCTGGACGATCCAGCTTCCGCCATTCTGGAAATCGACAAGAAGGTGGCCGATTTCATCCGCTCCGACAAGTATCCGCTGGATGCATGGCCGGTGCCGCTGGCCGGCTCGTTGATTCCCTGGATCGACGTGCAACTTGAATCCGGACAGAGCAAGGAAGAGTGGAAAGCGCAGGCCGAGTGCAACAAGATTCTTGGCCGCAGTGGCAACCAGATTCCGATCGACGGCCTGTGCGTGCGCGTCGGTGCCATGCGCTGCCACAGCCAGGCGCTGACCATCAAAATGACCAAGGATGTGCCGTTGGACGAAATCAACGGCATCATCGCCAGTCATAACAAGTGGGTCAAAGTGGTGCCGAACGACCGCGAAATAACCATGCAGGAACTCACTCCGGCAGCGGTGACCGGCACGTTGAGCGTGCCTGTCGGACGCATGCGCAAGCTCAATATGGGGCCGCAGTATCTGTCCGCGTTTACCGTTGGCGACCAATTGTTGTGGGGTGCTGCCGAGCCGCTACGTCGCATGCTGCGCATCCTGGTGGGATGATTGCACCAGGGTTTAATAACGAAGCTTGTTGACAGGCCGAACGCGCGCGGGTCACAATTGATTCAAGAACGTCACCACCTTGCCGCTATTGAACGAGTAGCGGCGGGGACAACAATACGAAATATCGGCTAGGTCTTGCGTGCATTTTCGCGAATACACAAAAAGACACTACGCGAAATACTCCAAACCGGTTCACCTACGACGGCATTACCCTGAATGATGGGTATTGCCGTACTTCTAGTGCGCCAATTCTTTTCCGGTGCACAACCTGTCAAATTTTTAATTGAAAAATATCGAGGTTGCGCCATAATCCGTAATAGTTACAAGTGAGTTTAGCTTGCGTCTGTAACTATTTGAGGTTATTTTGAAAGCTTCTCGAAAACGAGTATGAGGATGGCATCGTGCGTAAACAGTCGATGAAAACATGGCTTTCAGCCGGCGCCTTGCTGGTCATGCCTTTCGCAGCCAATGCTGCTGGCTTGGGCAAGCTGACGGTAACGTCGGCCTTGGGGCAGCCATTAAGGGGCGAGATTGAGCTGGTTGCGGTACAAAAGGAAGACGTCAGTCTAGTGTCGGTGCGCGTGGCTCCCCTTGATGCTTTCCGGGAAGCCAAGATCGAGCATCCGATAGCGCTGTCCAGTATGCGTTTCAGTATTGAGAAACGCCTAAATGGTGACCCCTACGTCAAGGTCACGTCTACTACACCCATCAATGAGCCTTTTCTGGATGTGTTAATCGAACTTAACTGGCCAGCTGGCCGGTTGATGCGCGAATACACCGTGTTGCTCGATCCGCCTGGCTTTACGGAGCCACAGGCAGTGGCGCCTGTCGCCATGCCAGTAGCGCCTACCCCTTTGCCGGCAACGCCAACGGTATCAGCAGCAGAGAAGGCCGCAGAAAGGGCTGCACCTGCACCCGCCGCGCCTGCGAAAAAAGCGGTCGAAAAAGAATCTGAAAAGCCTGCCCAGGGAGAAAAAAAGGCGGTTGCAGCGCAACCCAGATCCGAAACCTATGGCCCGGTGAAGAAAGGTGAGACCCTTGCCAAGATTGCTTCCCAGGTGAAACCAGACGGTGTAAGCCTGGAGCAGATGTTAGTCGGGTTATACCGTGGCAATCCCGAGGCCTTTACGGGCAACATGAACCGGATGAAAACCGGGCAGATTTTACGTGTGCCTGAAGCGGAAAAATTGGCGGATATCGCATCGAAGGATGCGGCAAGGGAGATCAAGGTACAGGCGGCCGATTGGCATGCCTATAAACAAAAATTGGCTACTGCCGTAGCCGAAACAGCGCCGGAAAAGGCCGCAACGCCTCCCCAGGCTGCGGTTGGCAAGATCACACCCAAGGTGGACGACAAGGCCGCCAAGCCTGCACCGAGTGCGGACGTATTGAAGCTTTCCAAGGCGGACGTCAAGGAAGCAAAAGGGATGCAGGAAAAAATCCGCGCCCTTGAGGAAGAATCGACTGCACGCGGAAAAACGATCAAGGAAGCGAACGAGCGTATTTCTCAACTTGAAAAAAACATCAAGGAAATGCAGCGCCTGGTTGAGCTCAAGAACCAGAATTTGGCCGAGTTGCAAAAGCAGGCCGCCAAGCCTGCCATGCCCGCACCAATAGTGCCTGCAAAGCCGGTGGCGGCCGAAGCTAAGCCTGCTCCAACACCCACGGTTAAACCCGCTGAACAGAAACCGGCACCGAAGCTAGAAGTGCCTGCCAAGCCGAAACCCAAGATTGATAAACCCAGGCCCGTCGTCAAGCCGGCTGAACCTGCGTCGGAACCCGCGTGGTACGAGGGCATCCTGGCCAATCCGCTCTACTTGGGTGGTGCAGCAGCTGCGGCAGTGCTGGGTGGCGTGCTTTGGCTCATGATGCTCGGCAATCGCCGGCGCAAGAATTTGACTACCTTTGAAGACAGCATCATGACTGGAGGTGATCTTAAGGCCAACACGATTTATGGTGAAGCTAGTGGTGGCGTGATTGACACAGGCGACACTTCCTTCCTGACAGATTTCAGCCAGGCAGGCCTGGGTAACATCGACACCAATGATGTGGATCCTATCGCCGAAGCCGAGGTGTACATGGCTTACGGGCGCGATGCACAGGCCGAGGAAATCCTTAAAGAAGCCATGACCAAGGATCCGGAACGGCATGAAATTCAGTTGAAATTGTTGGAAATCTACGCAAGCCGAAAAAATACCAATGCGTTCGAGGCCATGGCCAGCGAGCTTTATGCGGCTATTGGCGGACAGCGCAATCCGGTCTGGGACAAAGCTGCAGAAATGGGGCGCCAACTCGATCCAAACAATCCTCTCTACAGTGCGGCTGCTGCCGGTGCCACACCCAAGCCATTAGCTGAGATGGGCGCTGTTGCCGCAATGGAAGTCCCTCATTTGGCAGGTGTTGCCGATATTGAAGGGATAACCGAGGACGTTTCGCCTGACCTGGAATTCGGCTTGGAAGAAAAAGCTGTCAGCGCCGTAGCTGATGTGGAAGAGCCAGTCATGGAAGCCGCTGATGACGAGGGTGCGCTCGATTTCGATCTAGACTTGGGGTCTATGGAACCCCTTGAGACGGCGGAGGAGGCGGTTGAACTGGAACCCGTCCACATGGCAGAAGACGAACTCGATATGGGCGGTGAGAGTTATGATGCACAAACCATCATTCCGCAGGTCATAGAGAAACAGGCATCGCAATCTATAGACATGGCACCGCTGGATGAGTATCAGGAGCCATCATTTGATTTGCCGGAGGCCGGGTTCGATCAGGCCGCTGAGGTGCCGGAATTTGTGACTGATTCTGGATTGGCTCAGGCGAGTGAACAGGCTGCGCTAGATGCTGAGCAAATCCAATTGGAAGCGCCACCTGAATTCGAGGTGTTTGAAGAAACATTGCAAGATACTATTCAAGCCAAGCCGCAAGAATCGCCGCTGGATTTTGATTTCCAGCTGGATGAAGGGGTTGAGGCACCAGGTCTGACTGCGGTTCCCGCAGCTCCGGCAATGTCCGGTCTCAGCCAGGATATGGCTGGCATCGACCTTGACTTGGGCGAGCCGGGCAGTGCCCTTGCTAGGGCACAGGCCGATGCAGAAGAAATGGGTACTGACAACTTATGGCAGGAAGTTTCTACCAAGCTTGATTTGGCCAAGGCCTATGTTGAGATGGGTGACAAGGAAGGCGCGCGGGAAATCCTGCAGGAAGTGCTGCAAGAAGGCGACGAAAAGCAGCAAGGTGATGCCAAAGCACTTCTGGCAGGCATCTAAGCCATAGCCGGCATTATTGTTGCACCCTGCTACAAAAATCCTACTCTGGTTGATCTGCGCGGTTGTGGCCCAAAAGCTGCAACCGCTTTTTCTTTTAGTGCTGTCGGGCGCGCTGGTCGTATTGCTTATCTGGCTAAGAGTCGTGATCTTCCTTAAGCTGCTGCGTCGTACCCGATGGATCTTGGTTTCGCTGTTGCTGATCTACGCATTGGCTACTCCCGGCATATACCTATTCCCTGCATTAGGCTCGGCTAGCCCAACGTTGGAGGGGCTGCAAGGCGGCGCATTGCAGATTTGGCGATTGGCGGTTCTGCTTGCAGCGCTGGCTTTGCTGCTGCGCGTTACTGACAGGGAGTCATTGTTATCCGGGTTGTACACGATAATGAAACCACTCAAGCCGCTTGGCGTGAATGCGGAGCGCATTGCCGTGCGTTTATGGTTGACGTTGCGCTACGCCGAGATGAGCCGTGGCGGTGTGGCATCGGGGTCCTGGACAGAACGCGTACTGGACGCGTTGGAACCAGGTTCAGAGATAACCGAGACACTTCGACTCGAAGTACGGCCCTTGAACTGGGTTGACTGGCTAGTACTCATGCTGGCCTTGGGATTGGGTATGCGGGTGATGGCGTGAGAATCGCACTGGGACTGGAATATGACGGGGGACTGTTTTGTGGCTGGCAGAGCCAGCTTGAGAGATGTGGCGTGCAGGACGCATTGGAACGTGCGGTTTCGGAGATCGCCGGCGAGGCGGTAAGGGTTACTGCTGCCGGGCGCACGGATACAGGCGTGCACGCGTCTGCCCAGGTGGTGCATTTCGACACGCTGGCAGAACGCCCCGAGAGCGCCTGGGTGCGAGGTGTCAATGCGCTTCTACCGGAAAGCGTGGCGGTACTGTGGGCGGTGATCGTACCTGAAGAATTCCATGCGCGCTTTAGCGCGCAATCGCGCCGCTACCGTTATTGGCTGCTTAATCACCCGGTTCGACCGGCGCTGCAAGCGGGGAAGATGGGCTGGTACCATGCTCCGTTGGATGCGGAAAAAATCAGTGAGGCAGCCAATTTTTTGCTGGGCGAACATGATTTTTCTGCTTTCCGTGCGGCCGAATGCCAAGCAAAATCTCCCATCAAACATCTCTACCAAGCTGATGTGGCGCGTCACGGAAATTTTTTAGTGTTCGACTTTCACGCCAATGCTTTCCTGCATCACATGGTGCGTAATATAGTTGGATGTCTGGTCTATGTCGGCAAGGGGAAACACGACCCCGCTTGGCTGCAAGAAATCCTTGCGAGCCGTGACCGGCGCCTTGCAGCACCTACCTTCGCGCCAGATGGGCTGTATCTGGACGGGATCGAGTACGATGCAAAATGGAAGCTGCCAGAAATGAGTTCCGGGTTTCGGGTTACGAGTTTGCGAGCTCCCGGCTGATGCCGGAATGCCTGCTTACCCCGCTTCGGGTTAGAATCCACCTCTGACCCGAAACCCGTAACTAGCAACTTGAAACCATAACCATGACGCGTGTCAAAATCTGCGGTATCACCCGAGTAGAAGATGGCCTGGCATGTGCTCGCCTTGGCGTGGATGCGATTGGTTTGGTGTTTTACCAGAAAAGTCCCCGTGCCGTTAATCCAGGCAGCGCACGGGAAATCACCCTTGCGCTACCTCCCTTCATCAGTAGCGTGGCACTTTTCGTTAACCCGACTCTGGTCGAAGTGGAGGCGGTGCTGACTGAGGTGCGACCGGATGTACTGCAGTTCCACGGCGACGAGCCGCCGGAATTTTGCCGCCGCTTCGGTGTGCCGTACCTCAAGGCGATCCGGGTCAAACCCGGCGTGGATTTGGTACAATATGCGGATTTATACGCTGATGCCAAAGGTTTGCTGCTCGATGCTTATGTCGAAGGTACACCGGGCGGCACAGGAAAGTCTTTCGATTGGAGTCTGATTCCGGCTGGACTGACATTGCCGCTGGTATTGTCAGGCGGGCTTGATGCGGGCAATGTTGCGGAAGTGATCCGTCGCGTCAAACCGTGGGCGGTGGATGTCTCCAGCGGCGTGGAAGTTTCCAAGGGCATAAAGGACGCAGGCAAAATTGCCGCGTTCATGCAAGGAGTAGGTGATGGGAATGTATGATTTGCCCGACAGCCACGGCCATTTCGGGCCATACGGCGGGGTATTTGTGGCGGAGACGTTGATTGCAGCGCTGGACGAATTGCGCGTGCAGTATGAACAATGCCGCGCCGACCCTGCATTTCAAGCTGAATTCAGGCAAGAGCTAAAGCATTACGTCGGGCGTCCTAGTCCAATTTATCACGCCAAACGCTGGTCTGAACATCTTGACGGTGCACAGATTTATCTCAAGCGCGAAGACCTCAATCACACCGGCGCGCACAAGATTAACAATGGCATAGGCCAAGCGCTGCTGGCACGCCGCATGGGCAAAAAACGGGTGATTGCCGAAACCGGCGCGGGTATGCACGGCGTGGCGACGGCTACGGTGGCGGCGCGCTTCGGCATGGAATGCGTGGTCTACATGGGATCGGAAGATATCAAGCGCCAGGCGCCCAACGTGTATCGCATGAAGCTGCTAGGTGCCACAGTGGTGCCCGTGGAGTCTGGCTCGAAAACGCTGAAAGACGCGCTCAACGAAGCCATGCGCGATTGGGTCACCAATGTCGAGAATACGTTTTATATTTTGGGCACGGCAGCAGGCCCGCACCCGTATCCTATGCTGGTGCGGGACTTCCAAGCGGTCATCGGCGAAGAAGCCAAGGTACAGATGCCGGAAATGATCGGACGCCAGCCGGATGCGGTGATTGCCTGTGTCGGTGGCGGCTCCAATGCGATTGGCATTTTCTATCCCTATATTGCCGACGAGTCGGTGCGTTTGATCGGGGTTGAAGCAGCCGGGCTGGGTCTGAATTCCGGCAAACATGCTGCACCGCTCAACGCCGGCAAGCCAGGCGTATTGCACGGTGCGCGCCAGTACCTGATGCAGGATGCCAACGGGCAAATTATCGAAACGCATTCCATCTCCGCCGGGCTGGATTACCCCGGCGTGGGCCCGGAGCATTGCTACCTCAAGGACAGCGGACGTGCAGAGTACGTGGCTGTTACCGACGATGAAGCATTGCGCGCTTTCCATGATCTATGCAGATTTGAAGGCATCATCCCGGCGCTGGAGTCGAGCCATGCGCTGGCCTACGCCGCCAAGATCGCGCCGTCGATGCCGCGTGATCAAGTTCTGCTGGTCAATCTTTCCGGACGCGGCGACAAAGATATGAATACCGTCGCGGAGCTGTCTGGCATCAAATTTTAATCACGGAATATTCATGTCACGTATCGCAGCAACTTTCAACACGCTTAAACAGCAGGGCCGCAAAGCCCTGATTCCCTTCGTCACTGCTGGTGATCCTGATCCGTCCGTCACCGTGCCGCTCATGCACGCCATGGTTGCGGCAGGTGCCGATATTATCGAGCTGGGCGTGCCGTTTTCCGACCCGATGGCGGACGGCCCCACCATTCAGCGCGCCTCAGAACGTGCTTTGAAATATGGCACCGGGTTGAAAGATGTGCTGGCGATGGTGGCTGAATTTCGCAAGCAAAATGGCAATACACCGGTGGTACTGATGGGTTATGCCAATCCCATCGAAGCCATGGGTTATGAAAAATTTGCAGCCAGTGCCGCTCAGGCTGGCGTGGATGGTGTGCTGACGGTGGATTATCCGCCAGAGGAATGCGGCGATTTTGTTTCGCATATCACCCATCACGGTATCGATCCCATTTTCTTGCTCTCGCCGACTACGCCGGAAGCGCGTTACGCAGAAGTGGCCAAGCTAGCGCACGGATTTGTGTACTACGTTTCTCTCAAGGGGGTGACCGGTGCGGGCAATCTCGATCTGACCGAAGTCAGCCGCCGCATTCCAGAGATCAAAGTGCAGTGCAATTTGCCGGTGGGCGTCGGATTTGGTATCCGTGACGCCGCGGCTGCCAAGGCTGTAGCCTCTTTTGCCGACGCAGTGGTGATCGGTAGCCGCATCGTGCAGGAAGTGGAGAATTCTCCCAGGGACAAGTTGCTTGAGAATATCTCGACATTTCTCAAAGGGATTCGAGCAGCGATGGATGGTAAATAAGTTATCAGTATTCAGTTGTCAGTTGTCAGTCAAGGCGCGGCTTTGCCGCCCCTATAAAGCTGAAAGCTAAAGGAAAAAAATGAGCTGGTTTCAAAAATTACTGCCGCCAAAAATCAAGCGCAAAGTCAGCGGCGGCGCCAAGAAAGTGGTACCGGAAGGTCTGTGGAGCAAGTGCCCGACTTGTGAAGGGGTGCTATACCGTGCTGACCTCGAAAATAATATGGAAGTGTGTCCCAAGTGCAACCATCATGGCCGCATCGGGGCACGTGCCCGCTTGGACATGTTTCTGGATCCTGAGGGCCGGTTCGAAATCGGGGCCGAAGTTAAGCCGGTTGATTCGCTTAAATTCAAAGATAGCAAGCGGTATATGGATCGTCTGCGCGATGCACAGAATGACACAGGGGAAGGCGATGCGCTGGTGGTGATGCAGGGCAGTGTGAAGAATGTGCCCTTGGTGGTTGCCGCTTTCGAATTCAAGTTCATGGGCGGTTCCATGGGGGCCGTCGTGGGCGAGCGGTTTGTGCGTGGCGTGCAGGCAGCTATCGAGCAGCATGTGCCATTTGTGTGCTTTGCTGCCAGTGGCGGCGCACGCATGCAGGAAGGCCTGTTTTCGCTGATGCAAATGGCCAAGACCAGCGCGGCCTTGACTCAACTGAGCAGAGAAAAGCTGCCCTTCGTTTCTGTGTTGACGGATCCGACGATGGGCGGCGTTTCAGCCAGTTTTGCCATGCTGGGCGACCTGATTGTTGCAGAACCGAATGCGCTGATCGGTTTTGCCGGGCCGCGTGTGATTGAGCAAACGGTGCGCGAAACGTTGCCTGAAGGCTTCCAGCGTTCCGAATTCTTGTTGGAACACGGGGCCATCGACATGATTGTTGATCGTCGCGAGCTCCGCGACAGGATAGCTAAAATAGTTAGCGCCATGATGCGTGAACCGGCGCAATGAGTTTCGGGTTTTGGGTTATGAGCTTCACGTTGTGATTGTTTTGCGCTTGCCGCGATGAAACACGAAACCTTAGCCGACTGGCTAAGCTACCTCGAAAGTCTGCATCCAAAGACCATCGAGCTTGGACTTGACCGGGTCAACCGGGTCAAGCAGGCGCTCGGCCTCGAGCCGCAATTTCCCATTATCATGGTCGGCGGTACCAATGGCAAAGGATCTGCCTGCGCCATGCTGGAGGCGATCCTGTCTGCTGCCGGTTATCGTGTGGGTTGCTACACTTCCCCTCATTTGTTGGCTTACAACGAACGCGTACGTGTGAACCGCACGCCGGTTGGTGACGAGATATTGTGTCATGCGTTCACCGCGGTTGAAGCGGCGCGCGGTGATATCAGTCTGACCTATTTTGAATTTGGCACGCTGGCTGCAATGTGGCATTTTCTTCAGGCGAGTGTGGACGTGGCCGTGCTGGAAGTGGGCCTGGGTGGGCGGCTTGATGCCGTGAATATATTTGATGCGGATTGCGCCATCGTCACCAGTGTGGCGCTTGATCACATGGACTACCTGGGCGATACGCGCGAAGCGATTGGCTTTGAGAAAGCCGGAATATTTCGCGCGGGTCGGCCGGCGATCTACGGCGAGGACAATCCACCACAGAGTCTGCTGGATCATGCGCAGGCAATCGGCACCAAGCTGCAACTGATTGGGCGGGATTTTCGTTTTGGGACGATGCACGAAGCCTGGCAATTTCAAGGACAGTGCGCCAGTCATCATGCCTTGCCTTATCCCGCCCTGCGTGGGGCTTACCAGCTGTGCAACGCTTCAGCATGCCTCGCTGCGCTGGATGAGCTGCGCGACCGGTTGACGGTATCTGAAAATGACATCCGCCGCGGATTGCTTGAGGTGGTTTTGCCGGGTCGATTCCAGGTGCTGCCCGGCTATCCGGCTGTGATTTTGGACGTGGCGCATAACCCGCATGCAGCCCAGGCGCTGGCTGCCAATCTTGCGGCCATGCCCTGTACAGGTAAAACCATTGCGGTGTTCGCCATGTTGAGCGACAAAGATATTGCTGGCGTGGTGCATGCCTTGAAAGATATCGTGCATGTCTGGATTGTGGCGCCGATCCAGGAAAAGCGCGGGGCATCGCTGGCGTGCCTAAAGGGCGTGCTGGATGAAGCAGGGCTTGCCGAACAGACAAATACAGCAGATAGCGTCACGGCAGGGTTCGAACAAGCCTGTCGCTCGGCGGGCGAAAATGATAGAATTCTGGTCTTTGGTTCCTTTTACACCGTGGCGGATGTCTTGACCACCTTAGCTTGAGCGGAGCCCCTGAGCAAACTCATGGCGCAATCCATTTCCGACGAAGAACTTCAGTTAAAAAAACGCGCACGGCGTCGCCTGGTCGGGGCCATCGCCCTGATGTTGCTGGCAGTGGTGTTTTTGCCGATGGTGCTCGACAAGGAACCCAAACCTGTCGGCCAGGATATTACTATCCGTATCCCTTCCCAAGAAGCCACCCCTTTCCGTCCGCAGACGCCTGCACCTATCGCTGCACCGCAGGTAAATCAAGTTGCGCCGAAGGTAAACCAGACTGTTCCTGAAGTTCCCAAGCAGTCGGCAGGCGCAGCACAAAAGGTGGCGGAGAAGCCTGTTGCAACTGCGGAAGATGTGAAGCCAGCGGAAGCGCCACAGCAAGCATCCCAGCCTAAATCTGTTGTTCCCGCCGAAAATGCAAAACCAGCAAAGAGTGACCCCGACGCAAAACAGGTACAGCACGCACCGACCGGCAAGCTGCAAGGCTACGAGATTCAGTTGGGTGCCTTTGCTAATATGAATAATGCCAAGCAGCGTCAAGCCAGGCTCAATGCCCTGGGTGTACGCTTCTACACGGAAAAAATAAAAACGCCGGGCGGCGAAAAATTGCGCATACGCGCGGGACCATACGCGACCCGAGAGGAAGCGGAGAAGGTGATGAACAGGTTGAAGGCGCAGGGCATTAAGGATGGTGTCATCGCAGAAAAAAATAGCTAGCCGAGACACATGACGTCATTCGACTACGCGGTTCTGCTGGTTATTGGCCTTTCCGTTCTGCTCAGCGTAATGCGTGGTGTAGTGCGCGAGATCCTGGCGCTGCTGTCCTGGGTAGCAGCGTTCTGGATTGCCAATACTTTTTGTGTGCAACTTGTGCCGCTACTGCCTGCGACGATTCCGAACGAATCGCTGCGCTACCTGGCGGCGTTTGTCATTTTGTTCTTGGTAAGCTTGTTGGCAATGAGCCTGATTACTATCACGCTATCCGAGCTAATTAAAAACCTCGGTCTGAAGCCGGCTGACAGAATGCTGGGTGCATTATTTGGCCTGGTGCGAGGTATGTTGATTGTACTGGTTATTGTGTTGGTGGCCGGGCTGACCGCGCTGCCGCATCAGTCTTTTTGGCGCAATGCGATGTTCAGTGCCCCGCTGGAAGCCGTGGCGCAACAAGTGAAGCCATGGTTGCCGGAAGATTTCTCTAAACGAATCAACTACGAGTAGGCCAGCTATGTGTGGAATCTTGGGGATTGTTTCCAAAACCCCTGTTAACCAGCTACTTTACGACGGTTTGCAAGTGTTGCAGCATCGCGGCCAGGATGCTGCGGGTATTGTTACAGCCGAAGGCAATACCTTTCACATGCATAAAGGTAACGGCCTGGTATGCGACGTGTTCCGCACCCGCAACATGCGCACCCTGCTCGGCACTTCCGGCATCGCCCATGTGCGCTATCCTACCGCTGGCTGTGCATCTTCGTCAGCCGAAGCGCAACCTTTCTATGTTAATTCGCCCTTTGGCATTGTGCTGGCACACAATGGTAATCTGACCAATACGGAAGAGCTGAAACACGATTTGTTCCAGCAGGATTTACGTCACGTCAACACCAATTCAGACTCCGAAGTATTGCTCAATGTATTGGCACACGAGCTGCATGCGGTGGCGCATGGGCAGAAGCTTGATCCGGAAATGATCTTCAGCGCAGTGGCAGGCGTGCATCGCCGTTGCCGGGGGGCCTATGCCGTGGTGGCCATGATTGCCGGTCACGGCATGCTGGCATTCCGCGATCCGTATGGCATTCGACCACTGGTGATTGGAAAGATGAATACGGAGACCGGCCCTGAATTTCTGGTAGCCTCCGAAAGCGTGGCGCTGGATACACTGGGTTTCGAGATTATGCGTGACGTTGCACCCGGTGAAGCGGTGTTCGTGGACGAGACGGGGATATTCCACAGCAAACAGTGTGCTGAACATGCCACGCTCAATCCATGCATTTTCGAGTATGTCTATTTGGCGCGGCCGGATTCGGTAATAGATGGTATTTCGGTATATGAAAGCAGGCTGTATATGGGCGAGAGTCTGGCCGACAAAATCCGCCGCGATTTTCCAGATCTGGGCATTGATGTGGTGATCCCCATTCCTGACACCAGCCGTCCAAGCGCCTTGCAGCTCGCTAATCACCTGGGGATTCCTTACCGCGAAGGATTCATCAAAAATCGGTATATTGGCCGTACTTTCATTATGCCCGGTCAGGCTATTCGCAAAAAATCCGTGCGCCAGAAACTCAATGCCATCGGTATCGAATTCAAGGGCAAGAACGTGCTGTTGGTAGACGACTCAATCGTGCGTGGAACGACCAGCAAGCAGATCGTGCAGATGGCCCGAGAAGCGGGCGCACGTAAAGTTTACTTCGCATCGGCCGCACCGCCCGTTCGCTTTCCCAACGTATATGGCATCGACATGCCGACACGTAATGAGCTGCTAGCTACCGGACGCACGGACGATGAAATCGCGCGCGAAATCGGTGCTGACGCGGTGATCTATCAGGATCTGGACGCGCTGATCGCCGCAGTACGCAAAGCGGATAATCCTGCAATCCAGGGTTTTGACAGTTCCTGCTTCAATGGCGAGTACATCACGGGCGACGTTACGCCGGCATACCTGGCTGCAATCGAAGCCGCAAGGTGCGAACCGGGCAAGCAAGGTGATGCTGCATTGGCTTCAAGCCAGCTGGATTTGAATTTGAATAGTGAGTAATGAAAAATTGACAAGCTTATGCTGGCTGGGGTAACTTGATCCATGCGCCGATTTGATTCAGATTGCGGGCGCAATATAAATGCAGCTAAACCGAGGGAGACCCGTTTTAGCTTTGGCTGAGCGGGTTTTTTTATTTAGAAGCTGTTTTAAATAATATCGCGGGATGCGTTGCAGCCAGCCAGCCTGGCAGCTAGGCGCGCGACGCCGGTCGTAGTTATTCTACGATGCCAAGGAGCGTAACGACGCTGCCGGGCTGGCTGGCTGCAACCCTTCGGGACGTCGGCATGTGTCCCTCCGGCTTTGTCGCGCCTTGCTTGTTTGGAATGACCAAACGGCGCTGCGACACTTCGTGCCGGAAGAACACATGCCATAGTCGCACCCGCGATATTATTTAATGCAGCTTCTTAGGAGGTGGATATGAATGAGCAATATGATCTTGAAACACTGGCCGTGCGTGCTGGCACGCATCGCAGCCAGTTCAACGAGCATTCCGAGGCAATGTATCTGACCTCGAGCTTCGTGTTCGACAGTGCCGCCCAGGCGGCGGACAGGTTCTCCGGACAGGAGCCGGGCAATATTTATTCGCGCTTTACCAACCCGACAGTGACTGCGTTTCAGGAGCGCTTGGCCGCGCTGGAAGGCGCGGAGTTCTGCGTTGCCACCTCCTCTGGCATGTCTGCCATCTTGGCTTGCACCATGGGCTTGTTGTCGGCTGGCGACCACATTATTGCGTCACGCAGCATTTTCGGCACCACGGTTCAGCTATTCGGTAATATCCTGAAAAGGTTTGGACTCGATACTACTTTCGTGTCGCTGACAGATGTCGATGAATGGCGTGCAGCGGTTAAGCCAAATACTAAACTGCTGTTCGTAGAGACACCGTCCAATCCGCTTACTGAGGTGTGCGACATTGCCGCGCTCGGCGTGATCGCCAAGCAAGCCGGCGCGTGGCTGGCGGTAGATAACTGCTTCTGTACGCCAATGCTGCAACGGCCTCTGGAACTCGGTGCCGATATCGTGATCCATTCCGCCACCAAGTATCTCGACGGACAAGGGCGCGTGCTGGGAGGGGCGGTGTTGGGTAGCAAGACGTTGATGGAAGGCGTTTATGGCTTCCTGCGTACTGCCGGCCCTACTCTGTCCGCGTTTAATGCTTGGGTGATTCTCAAAGGGCTGGAGACGTTGAAAATACGCATGGAAGCACATTCCCGCAATGCGCATGAGTTAGCCCAATGGTTAGAGGCGCAGCCACAAGTGGAGCGGGTTTATTATCCGGGGCTGGCATCGCATCCCCAGCACGCACTGGCCATGCGTCAGCAGGCCAGTGGCGGCGGTATCCTGTCCTTTGACGTGAAAGGCGGTAAGGACGCCGCCTGGCGTGTGGTGGATGCGACGCGCATGCTGTCTATTACAGCAAACCTGGGCGATACCAAAACAACCATTACCCATCCGGCAACCACTACCCATAGCCGCGTCACGCCGGAGGCACGTGCGGCAGCGGGTATTAGTGATGGATTGCTGCGTGTGGCAGTGGGGCTGGAGTCAGTACGGGATATCCAGAACGATCTCGCGCGCGGCTTGCAGGCGCTGTAATTCCAAGAACGCCAACAATGCTAAATGGCGGCACCGAGATAAATCCCGGTGTCTTTCATCGCGGCGTATTCGATTGGGTCAATGCCCGCTTGTTCGAAATTCAGCGCATCTGGAAAACCGCTTGCGGCTTCTCCGCGTGCCTTGGCTTCCCTGCACCAGGTTAGAACCCAACGTGCAGCAGTATGCAGGTGTGCTTCATGCATTTCTTCAATTGCCTGCTTGGCAGCCAGTTCAAAGCCGTGCCGTGACATGGCGTGGTGAATACGGCTCAAGGCCTGACGGTCTTGGTTTGCCAGCGCTTCCCTGATTGCTTCGGTGTTTTCGGCCAGCAAACGTTCGCGCGCCTGGGCTGCATGCTTATTCAGTAATGCCTTGAGGGCTATTTCCGCTGGCGTAGCGCGCTGAACAGGGTTCACCATTGCCGCAATGAACGATTGCAGCGCAATCGTTACCGCCAGTGTATGCGCGGCGTTCAGCGTTGCCATATCGGCGTACCATGCCTCGAGTTTTTCGGGCGACAGCAAAAGGGTTAATACTTCGGACATCTGGAGGCTATTTTGCTTCTTTGTCTAGTGCTGGTGAATTGCCTTTAAGAAATTCGTCAAATTCGCCGAGCGTGATTTCCTCTACTTCAAAGTCCTTCTTGGTATTGCGAATATCATAAAGTTCTTCGTGGTTATCATGTCGCTCAACAGGCTTAGGCTGCGTGGTGGTTTCTGCACCCAGTTGTGTTTCCGTGGCTTGAGCCATGGTATTGAGGGTAGTTGTCGTATCTTGTGGATAGGCGGGCTGTTCGTCGAACTCGTAATCGGCCTGTTCCGGGCCGGGCTCTTCCCTGTAATCTGTCTTGAAGCGCCAGAAAACGCCAGGGACGTCGGTATCCAGCTTTTCTCGAATAAATTTCTTGATCTGGATTTCCAGTATATTGGAGAAGCGCAGTTTCTTTTGCGGTTCTGCCTGAATCAGGATGACGGGCTTGTCTTCGTAGACCAGCGTATAAACCTTGAAATTGATTACGCCGCGGTTTTCCAGGAAACGGTGGACAGCAACAGTTATGGACTCCACGGTTTTTTTGCTGACAGAGGGTTTTTCAGTCTTTCCGAAAAATGAAAACATCGCACCTACTAAGGTAAATGGCAGCGTGCAGTCACCGGAAATGAATAATGCCGTGAGATCAGGAGTGAGCATTGATATGTGGTGTGGTTTTTAAAGTTCTAAATGCGATAAATATACCGCATTACCGTGCAGCGGAGAACCGTGCAAACGTAAGGCAATGTTACACAACTTCGTAACCTGCATCCTGAATGGCGGTCTTGAATTGGGCGATATTGGTTTTAGATGGGTCGAAGGTGATAGTAGCCTGGCCTGCTTCCAGCGAGACATCCACACTGGTCACACCAGAAACTGGTTCCAGGACGTTTTTAACGCTACGCACGCAACCCATGCAGGTCATGCCTTTTATGTTGAGGGTGATGGTTTCCATTCATATTCTCCATAAATTTATTTTCCGGGTTTCCACCGCTTGAGCAACAGTGAATTGCTCACCACCGATACCGAACTTAGTGCCATGGCTGCACCGGCGATGACCGGGTTTAGCATGCCGAAAGCGGCAAGTGGAATACCAAGTATATTGTAGACGAAGGCGAAGAAGAGGTTTTGCCGGATTTTGCTTAAGGTTGCGCGGGAAAGTGAAATGGCGTCGGCCACGCTCATCAGGTCGTTGCGCATAAGGGTTATGTCTGCGGCCTCGATAGCCACATCCGAGCCGGCGCCGATAGCGAAGCTCACGTCCGCTGCAGCCAGCGCCGGGGCGTCGTTGATGCCATCCCCCACCATACCGACAACGATCCCTTGAGACTTCAGCTTGTTTACCTCGGCGGCCTTGTCCTGTGGCATTACGCCAGCCAGATATTGTCTTATGCCCGCCTGCTTGGCGATGGCGGCAGCGGTGCTGGCGTTGTCGCCGGTTAACATGATGACCTCTATCCCTAACAGGTGCAGCCTTGCTACTGCGGCAGTTGAGCTTGCGCGCAGTTCATCGGCAATAGCCAGGTAGCCCAATACTTTTTCCGTATCGGCCAGTCCGATCACCGTTTTTCCCTGCGCCATGAGTTTCGATACCGCTGCTTCATCCACGGCTTTGCCCAGTTCGGCCAGATAAGCAGGGGAGCCAAGCCAGACCGGGCCGCTAGCGGATTCTGCCGTCACGCCTTTGCCGGTAATCGAGGTGAAATTCGAGATGGTGCCAGGCGTTATATTCATTTCGACAGCCTTGGCCAGCACCGCTTTGGCGAGCGGGTGCGCGGAGCCTTGTTCCAGGCCGGCGGCCAGTGCTAACAATGCTGACGCATCCACGCCAGCAGACGGCAAGATATCTGTGACCGCAGGTTTCCCCTCGGTAAGCGTGCCGGTCTTGTCAACGATCAGCGTCTGGATTTTTTCTGCGCGCTCCAGCGCTGCGGCATTTTTCACCAATATTCCGACACGCGCGCCACGTCCTGTGCCAACCATGATGGCCGTGGGCGTGGCAAGCCCCAGTGCACAGGGGCAAGCTATTACCAACACTGCCACGGCATGCACCAGCGCCTGGGTGAAGTCGCCGGTCAGCCACCAGGTGAGCGCCAGGGTGAGCCCGGCAATCGCCACGACCACCGGCACGAAAATACCTGAAATGACATCTGCCAAACGTTGGATCGGCGCTTTCGAACCCTGCGCTTCTTCCACCAGGCGAATGATGGCAGCCAGCGCCGTGTGCGCGCCAACGCCTGTTGTGCGACATTTCAATAAGCCATCCTGATTGAGTGTTGCCGCGAATACCTTGGCGTCAGGCTGTTTGCTAACCGGCAGGCTTTCACCCGTGAGCATGGCTTCGTCCACGCTGGAAACGCCGTCCAACACCACGCCATCCACGGGTATGCTTTCACCGGGGCGCACCACAAAAATATCGCCTTCGTGCATATTTTCCACGGCGACTTCAATTATTTTTCCATCCCGCTCGATACGCGCAGTCTTAGGTTGCAGCTTGATCAGTTCCTCAATGGCGGCAGAGGTCTTGGCCTTGGCACGTGCTTCCAGCAGTTTGCCCATCAGGATTAACGTGATGATAACGGCGGATGCTTCGAAGTACACATGTTGATGAGCAAGGCCAAGCAGCGTAACCACAGTGCTGAATAGATAGGCCATGCTGGTGCCTAGCGCCACCAGTACGTCCATGTTGGCCGCGCCGCCGCGCAAGCTGTGCCAGGCTCCCAGGTAGAAGCGCTTGCCGACCCAGAATTGCACCGGCGTGGCGAGAACCAACTGAAACCAGCGCGGTAGCCAGTCTGCATGGCTGCCGGAAAACATGCTCGCCATCTGTAGCACCAAAGGCAGGCTCAGTGCGACAGACAACCAGAAAATGCGCAACTCCTTGCGGTATAGGGCGGCACGCTGCGCTTTTTCTGCTGCGCGGCTTGCCGTGGAAATTTCGTGCGCGCCATAACCGGCCTTGCGCACTGCCTCAATCAGCGCTTGCACGCTGGTGCTGCCCGTGGTCAGCCGGATGCGCGCTTTTTCGGCGGCGAAATTAACCACGGCTTCCACGCCTTCAATGCGGTTCAATACTTTTTCAATGCGGGCAGCGCAGGCGGCACACGTCATGCCCTCCAAAGCCAGTTCCACTGTTTGTGCAGGCACATCGTAACCGGAGTTGCGAATGGCTTTGACCAGATCAGCGGGGCTTGCGCAGGCCGGATCGTATTCGACAGAAGCTTTTTCGGTAGCAGAATTTACCGTTGCGCTAACGCCGGGCAATTTGTTGAGATTTTTTTCAATGCGGATAGCACAAGCTGCGCAGGTCATGCCTTCAATAGGCAGACTGACATGGTTCTTTGAAGAATCAGATTGCTGGTTTGGAGATAAGGTCATAGGGATGTTCCGTCGGGGTCATGGCATTATCTTGAAATGGGGATTTTGTCTTGGCAAGATAAACATCCATTTCCGATGCCGGCATCGGCTTCCCAAAGAAGTAACCTTGCAGGAAATGTACGCCATATTCTCGCAGTACTTGCGCGGTATTTTCATCCTCTACGCCTTCGGCCACACTGAGCAAACCGAATGCTTCCGACATGTGAATAATCGCCTGTATTAATTCCGCACCCTGTGGTTCGTGAACCCTGCGCACGAAAGAAATGTCGATCTTGATCTTGCCAATCGGCATGTTGTGCAACTGGGACAATGAAGAGTAGCCGGTGCCGAAATCGTCGATGGCCAGGGTAAATCCAGCATCGGCTAATTCCTTCAGGCGTTTGCTGGTGAATTCGGAATCCGTGACGGCAACGCTTTCGGTGATTTCCAAGATGATGGACGAAGAGGGTATTTCGAATTCCCTTAGATTCTCCAACATGGTCTCGGTAAATGCCGGCAAAAATAACTGGCGCCGTGAAATGTTGACGGCTAATTTCAGTTCGCTGAATCCCGCTTCGCGCCAGCGTTTTCCCTGCCGCAGGGTTTCCAGCCAGACCTGTTCGCCGAGTTCGCGTATCAAACCAAGATTTTCAGCCATGGGAATGAAAGTGGCAGGAGAAATCCAGCCGGATTCCTCGTCATGCCAGCGTGCCAGGGCTTCCACTCCGATAATGCGGTGTGTCTTCGCATCCACCAATGGTTGGAACCAGGCCTGGATCTGACGGTTCTTGATGGCGCTGGAAAGCCGGTTCTGAATGTAAATGTCTTGTTTGCCCAGACCCTTGCTGGTCATGTCGCAGAAGAACTGCGCGTTGTTGCGGCCTTGCTCTTTGGCATGGAACATGGCGCGGTCAGATTGTGACAATAAGGTGTCAACATTATCGGCATCGTCGGGGTAGATGGCAAAGCCCATGCTGAAGGTGATATTGAACTCATTTTCATCCAGTCTGATTGCGTGGGCGCAGGTATCGAGCAGCTTTTGCGCAATCTGGCGTACGCTTTCAATGTCGCTTAGACCCGGCAATAGTATGATAAATTCGTCTCCACCCCAGCGTGACAGCGAATCCTCAGAACGAAGCGACTGCTTGAGCGCATTCGCGAGCGCGATCAGAAGACCGTCGCCAGTTTTGTGGCCGAAGGCGTCGTTGACGTTTTTGAAGTGATCCACATCAATGAATCCAACCGCCACCTTTTGACCTGAACGATGTGCCATGCTTAAGGAAAGTGCGCAACGATCCTCTAGCAGTACGCGATTGGGTAAGCCGGTCAAAGCATCGTGCAATGCCATATGGGTGATGCGCTTTTCCAGTTGATAGCTTTGGGTGATGTCGCGTACCACACCACGCACAGAGGACAATCCTTCGGCGCCTAAGGTGCCCGCAACGAAACTGAATTCAAGCCACGAGTCATCTTCACCGACAGGTTGAAGGCGAACACGACCCTTTGCTTGGGATTTCTCGCCCGAGAATATAGCAAGTATCTGTTTTGAAAGTGCATCCGTATCTTCGGGGTGGATGCATTGGTAAAGGCTGGAACAGCCATTCTCCATGCAAGTAGCAAGCTTGTGCCAGCCTGAGCTGGCGTGTATGAAGTTGCCGGATCGGTCAACTTCCACCACCCCTTCTTCCAGCAAGTCCAGGGTTTGCACATAAGCCGTATGCTCTGCCTGATATTCCACAACGTTCGCCATCATGTTGCGGCAGGAGGCGGAGACTTCGGAGATTTCGTCTCCATGGCTGAGCGCCTTGTCCAGTAATTGGCGCGTAGCCGTGTCCATCACATGCATGTTGCCAAACAGGCGGGTGGCCTGTGACAGATAAACGATCCGCTGGGTAAGGCTTCCCACCCAGCGGCCCAACACCAGCCACAGCGAGAGCGTGGTCAAGCCAAGCAAGAGTAGGCCGTTGATGATGAGGTAGGCATGGCTTAACGGCGCATTAATGGTTTCCCGCATGATTAAATGGGCCATGGCCGGATTGCTTCTGTCGAGGAGGATTTCGCGTTGTTCGATTGACTTGTCGCCTAGGTGAATAGGGCCGGAGAAATGGGGTTGCAATTGCTCCATCAAACCTACGGATCCATGCGAGCTGGCAAGAATCTGGTTGTTTGACCAAAGGGTGAGTTCAACGTTGGGCGGGGCGAGCGAAATTAGGGTGGTGTTTTCTACTGGACGAAGCAGCAGCAGGGCGCCATTCCCGTCATCACCCAGCCAAATAGACTCTCGCATTACCCTGTACAGCACATGACGACGCTCACTCAAATACCAGTCAGCCGACAGCATGTGGATATGTTCTGCGGACAGTTCAAAATTCTCGTCGCCATCGGCAAATGCCAGGCTGCCGTCGCGGCGCAGGAGGATGTTAGAGTCGTTACTTTTGACTTCCCCTTTCTGGACCGTGAAGAAGGCACGCAGCTTCAGGAAACGTTTGGGATCATTGCCGTGCACCATGCGGGAAAATTCGATTTGCGCTTTTAGCCTGGATGCTTCGTCTTCCCACTCATGCAACATTTGTTTCAAATGGTTGGTGAGATGCGCGCTCGTGTTATCGGCATTTTGGCTGCCGGCTTGATTTGCCATGTAGCGGTACCCAGCGACCGTAGCCGCTATACCAAGCAATGCAGTGAAGGAAAATACCCATAGGAAGCGCAGGATAAGCTGTCGCTTCAGGCTATGCTCCTTGGCGTCGGTTTGGTCAGTTAATGTCATGCTGGTTAGGGCGACCTTCCTGCCCATTTATCCACGATGAAACTTTTATAGGTCAACGCATGCGCATTGGGATCGTCCTTGGAAACCTGATGAAAGAATGCCTCGCTAGTCTTGATCTGCTTGTCGGAAAATTTTCCATCCGGGCTATACATGTCCTTGTATTTACTTAGGCTGGATTGCAGTGCGTCACGCGCTTCCGCAGTGGGCAGATTCAAGGCGTTGACAATCTCTTGCGCGGAATGTTGTTTGATCCAGACTAGCGTGCGCTTGATGATGCGAACCATTTTTTCGGCTGAATCCGGATGTTCACGCACCACGTCTTCTCGCGTACCCACGTGGGCATTCAAAAATAATCCGCCCATCATCTTCCTGACTGTTCTGGTGTCGTGGAAATCCGCCAGGTAGAAGCCGACCTTCTCTTTTTGCATGCGCGTGGCAAAAGGTTCATCACCCATGATGGCATCGACTGAGCCGCTCACCATGGCGGCCATCTGGTCATTGTAGCTTTGTCCTGCCGGCACGAAATTGACAGAGTCTATCGCCACACCGGCGCGCGTAAGCTGAAATTCGGTGAACATCTGGGTGGTTGACCGTCCGCCCTTGGTATGTCCCTTCACACCAATCACATGACCTTTCAGGTCGGCGATCTTTCTGATCTTGCCCTTGAGGTCGTTGCGCACCATCAGCGAATAGGCCGGCACGCGACTAATCGGCACTATGCATAGCACCGGTTTGCCGGAGGCGCGTTGCGCGGCCAAAGCCGGCATGCCGCCAGCCGAAAAGTCGCTGTTTTTTTCCAGCATGTCCTGAAAGGCTTGCGGCCCGCCACCAAAGAAGCGGATTTCCAATTCCACGCCTTCCGCAGTGTCTGCCCCAATTTTCTTGGCAAGTTCGATGGGCATGAACAGCATGTTGCCTGGACCTGGTATGGCAATAATCAGTTTGATGTTGCTTTGCGCTGCAAGGTTGGTGCTGAAAGAGGAAATGACGAGCAATGTCAGGATTGAAATAGCGCGTAAGCGGGAGCATAAGGCATCAAGGAAGTGCATTTGGGTACTCCGATCGAAGTCTATCGCGGCACAGTCAGTGCATAAGGCTGCATTAGCTGAAAAACCCATGCTGTTCAGCATACCTCACTAACCCGGAAATTTCATTAGAGCCTGTCCAAATAAATTTCAGGCCACGCTCTGAAGGCCGACAGGCGCTGGCGATGTCAGGTGGAACGATTGATTGCACCGCTGGGCAACTTCCGGCAATTGCGGAACGTGATCAAATGAAGCGCGCGAGCATGGCTTTTTCCAGGTTCGCATCGAGCGGAATTTTTACCTGATGGCCGCTGCCAGGCGCGACAGAAATAGTTTGGCCTTTAGCATTCTGCATACGTTCCAATTGCACGATGCGATTGCCGGCTGGATGCACAATCTCCAGCCGATCGCCAACCTGGAAGCGGTTTTTGACCACCACGTCGGCCATGCCTGTGCTGTCATCGTAGGACACGATATCGCCGACGTATTGGCTGAGTGAGCCTTCCGAGTGGCCGCGCATATAGTTCTGGTAATCCTGTGTGTGGTGGCGCTCATAGAAGCCGTCGGTATAACCGCGATTGGCCAGGCTTTCCAGATCGGACAGCAGGGTGGTGTCGAACTGGCGCCCCGCCACGGCATCGTCGATGGCCTTGCGGTAGGACTGGCTGACGCGTGCCACGTAGTAGGTGGATTTGGTGCGGCCTTCCACCTTGAGCGAATCAATGCCCATTGCAACCAGTTTTTCGATGTGTTCCACCGCGCGCAAATCTTTCGAGTTCATGATGTAGGTACCGTGCTCGTCTTCCTCAATTGGGATAAGTTCGCCCGGACGGCCGCCTTCTTCCAGCAGGTACACATTGTCCGCTTCGGGATGACGTTGCTGGTCACCGCACGCAGAGGGTGTGGCGACGATATCACCCGCGGCATTTTCGCTGGCGTCGTGCACTTTATAGTCCCAGCGGCAGGAGTTGGTGCAGGTGCCCTGATTGGCGTCGCGATGGTTGAAATAGCCTGACAGTAAACAGCGGCCTGAGTAGGCGATGCACAATGCGCCGTGCACGAATACTTCCAGTTCCATGTCAGGACACTGCTGACGGATTTCGGCGATCTCATCAAAAGACAGTTCGCGCGACAAAATGATGCGGGTCAAGCCCAGGTGTTGCCAGAAGCGCACGGTGGCGTAGTTGACGGTGTTGGCCTGCACGGAAAGATGCACCGGCACCTCCGGCCATTTTTCGCGCACCATCATAATCAGCCCGGGGTCGGCCATGATCAGCGCATCCGGCTGCATGTCGATGACTGGTGCCATGTCCGCCATATAGGTTTTTACCTTGGCATTGTGCGGCGACAGGTTGCTGGCGACGTAAAACTTTTTGCCCAGGCTGCGCGCCTCAAGGATGCCTGTGGCTAATTGCTCCAGCTTGAATTCGTTATTGCGCGCACGCAGGGAATAGCGCGGTTGACCGGCATACACAGCGTCGGCACCGAAGAAGAATGCATTGCGCATTTTTTCCAGCGAGCCGGCAGGGAGCAAAAGTTCAGGGGTCTTGGTCATGGTGGTAGAATCGTCTCTTCAGAAATGGCAATATTTGTTGCCATTTCTGCAAAATCAAGTAGTTGAATGATGACCATTTTAACACCATGACCCAGCCTACATTCGCCCATCTCCGCCTGCACTCCGAATATTCCATTACGGACGGCATTGTGCGCGTGGACGATGCCGTCAAGCGTGCGCTGGCCGATGGCATGCCAGCCCTGGCGCTGACCGACCTGAACAACGTGTTCGGCATGGTGAAATTCTACAAAGCGGCGCGCGGTAAAGGCGTTAAACCGATTATTGGTTGCGATGTCTGGCTGAGCAACGAAACCAACCGCGACCAGCCATATCGTCTGCTGTTGTTATGCCAATCGCATTTCGGTTATCTGCGTCTGTGCGAGTTGTTGACCGAGGCGTTTCTCACTAACCAGCATCGTGGCCGTCCGGAGATTCATAAAGATTGGCTCAGGCAAGGTGGAACGACAGGGCTGATTGCCTTGTCCGGCGCGCACTTCGGCGATATCGGCCAAGCCTTGCTGATGGATAATCGCGACGAAGCACGTTCACTTGCCGAGGGTTGGGCGAAGTTGTTTCCGCAGCGTTTTTATATCGAGTTACAGCGTACCGGTCAGCCGCAGGCCGAACAATATGTGCAGCGCGCAGTGCGCCTGGCCAGCGATTTGGCCTTGCCGGTCGTGGCGACGCATCCGATACAGTTTTTACAGCGCGACGATTTCAAGGCGCACGAAGCGCGCGTGTGCATCGCTGAGGGCAACATCCTGGGCGATCAGCGCCGCCCCAAGAATTTTACCGAGGAACAGTACTTCAAGAGCCAACAGGAAATGGCCGAACTGTTCGCCGATTTTCCCGAGGCTTTGGCGAATAGCATCGAGGTCGCCAAGCGCTGCAATCTGGTGCTGGAGCTGGGCAAAAACAAACTGCCGTTGTTTCCCACGCCAGTGGGAATGACGCTGGACGACTTCATGTGCCAGCGCGCGGCGGAAGGGCTGACAGAGCGCATGGCGTTGCTCTACCCAGACCCAGTCAAGCGTGCCGAGCAGCTGCCGGAGTATCAGGCGCGCCTCAAATTCGAAACCGATACCATTGTGCAAATGGGTTTCCCCGGTTACTTCCTGATCGTGGCGGACTTCATCAACTGGGCTAAGCACAACGGCGTGCCGGTCGGTCCCGGCCGCGGTTCCGGCGCGGGTTCTCTGGTGGCGTACAGTCTGGGCATTACCGATCTCGATCCGTTGCGCTATGACTTGCTGTTCGAACGCTTCCTGAATCCTGAACGCGTGTCCATGCCCGACTTCGACGTGGACTTTTGTCAGGACGGGCGTGAGCGCGTGATCGATTACGTCAAACAGAAATACGGCGCAGCCAGCGTGTCGCAGATTGTGACTTTCGGCACGCTGGGTTCCAAGTCGGTGATCCGCGATGTGGGCCGCGTGCTGGATATGCCATACAACTTTTGCGATCTGCTCTCCAAGCTGGTGCCGATAGAAGGCGTCAAGCCAGTGTCATTGCTCAAGGCGCTGGAGATGGAGCCGCAGCTCAAGGAGCGTTACGAGAATGAAGAAGACGTACGCGAATTATTCGACCTGGCACAGCGTCTGGAAGACCTGACGCGCAACATCGGCATGCATGCCGGTGGTGTGTTGATCGCGCCGGGCAAGCTGACGGATTTCTGTCCGCTGTACGTGGCGCAGGGATCGGAGTCTGCCGTGTCGCAGTTCGATAAAGATGACGTCGAGCAGATCGGTCTGGTCAAGTTCGACTTTTTAGGTTTGCGCACGCTGACCATTCTCGATTGGGCAGTGCGTTACGTGAAGCAGCTGGGGCTGGAATTCGGGCCGCTGGAATTGCTGCCGCTGGACGACAAAAAGACTTACAGCCTGCTCAAAGCCTGCAATACCACTGCGGTGTTCCAGCTGGAATCGCGCGGCATGAAAGACCTGATCAAGCGCTTGCAACCGGATTGCTTCGATGACGTGGTGGCGCTGGTGGCGTTGTTCCGCCCCGGCCCGCTGCAGTCCGGCATGGTGGACGACTTCATCAACCGCAAGCACGGCAAGGCCAAGGTGGATTACATGCACTCTGACCTGGAGGCCACGCTCAAGCCGACTTACGGCGTGATCGTGTACCAGGAACAGGTGATGCAGATCGCGCAGATTCTCGGCGGCTACACGCTGGGTTCCGCCGACATGCTGCGTCGCGCCATGGGCAAGAAGAAAGCCGAGGAAATGGCAGAGCATCGCAGCATCTTCGTTGGCGGTGCAGTAGCGCGCGGCGTGAACGAAAAACTCGCCGGCCACTTGTTCGATTTGATGGAGAAGTTCGCTGAGTACGGGTTCAATAAATCGCATTCGGCCGCCTATGCGTTGGTGGCTTACCAGACGGCCTATCTCAAGGCGCACTATCCGTCGGCTTTCATGGCCGCGACTTTGTCGGCGGATATGGATGATACCGACAAGGTGCATACTTTTTACGAGGACTGCCTGGTCAATGGTCTGGAAGTATTGCCGCCGGACGTTAACCAATCCGGTTACCGATTTGTGCCGGTGAACGAGAAACAAATCCGCTACGGTCTGGGCGCCATCAAGGGCACCGGCGAAGCGGCTATCAACGTGATTGTCAAAATGCGCGAGGAGGGCGGGCCGTTCCGTGACCTGTTCGATTTCTGCAAGCGTGTCGACAAGCGTCTGGTGAATCGTCGCGTGGTGGAATCGCTGGTACGCGCCGGCGCGTTCGATGCGTTGAATGACCATCGGCATAGCCTTCTGGCTTCGGTGGGCATCGCGCTGGAATCCGCCGAACAGGCGAGCCGCTCGGCCAACCAGGTAAGCCTGTTTGGTGAAGAAGATGCGGCACAGGAAATGGGTCTGGTAGTGGTGCCACGCTGGCCTGAAAACGAAAAACTGCAGCATGAAAAGATGGCGCTTGGTTTCTATTTCAGTGGCCATCCCTTCGGCGCGTATCGCCAGGAGTTGGTTGGCTTCATCAAGACTGCACTCAAGAGTCTGGCGCCAAAGCACGAGCCTGTGCTCATGGCCGGCATCGTTGCCGCACAGCGCACGCAAATGACTCGACGGGGAAAGATGGCCTTTATCACGCTGGACGATGGCGCCGCCCAGGTCGAACTGGCGGTGTTCAATGAACTATTTGAAGCGAACCGCGCAATTCTGAAGGAAGATCATCTGCTCATCGTGGAAGGTCGGGTGAGTCATGACGATTATTCCGGCGGCCTGCGCGTGAGCGCCGATAAACTTTATGATCTGGCAGGGGCGAGAACCCGCTTCGCCAAGTCTGTGCGCCTTGTCTGCAATGGACAAGCCAAGGCCTTGCGCTTGAAGGAGCTGCTCGACCCTTACCGTCGCGCGGGTGCGAGCGCTGACGTTGAAAGCTGCCCGGTCACTGTCAGTTACCGGAATTCCGGTGCAGTGTGCGATATTGATCTTGGTAAAGACTGGCGCGTGCAACTACACGACAATCTGCTGCAATCCCTCGCTTCCTGGCTTTCTGCCGAAAACGTTCGCATTCAATATTAGTAATCCCAAAGGGGTACCCGTTCAGAATAGGGCGTGTTTGTGTTTCATACAACCTATTGTTTTTCTGATATTATTTTTATTATTTCCGGTGTTCTGACCACAGTAACAGGATATGATCCTGAAATAACAGTTGCAATAGAAATTCGAATATTAGATAATTCTTATATCAACACGTGGGCGCCTTCCCCCTCCCCCTTTGGCGTTCATGTGTTGCTCCTCCATCCTCCTCCTTTGGTGGATTTCTAAAGCGCGATCGCTAGATCGCGCTTTTTTTTTGTGCGTTGATTTCGGTTTCATTCTAGAAATGGCAATTGGACGCAGATAAAACCGATTAACGCAGATGATTCGATTTGTTGAAGAGATGCGCCCCTTCACCCATTGGGTGCGTACAGATAGGCCAACAACTTCCCGTTCTATCAGCGGGTATCTGCGTTCCTCTGCGTCCAACAACTTTTTTTAGGTTCATGCAAAGCTACTTTAATGTGAGGCAAAAAGATGAAATCCATTCAGCTAATCGACCAAGCCTTACTTGATGGTGTCGCTGCCGCAGCCGTAAGCGCTCCGCGCCGCCGCAAGAATTTAAATTTCCATATTTCTGAAACAGCACCGAGCAATCGCTTGCTGAATGCCATGGAGCCGGATTCCTATATTCCACCTCATCGTCATAACGATCCATCCAAGGATGAATCCATTATTGTGGTGCGTGGAAAATTTGGTGTCGTGGAGTTTGACGAGTCGGGTAATGTGACAGGAAAAAGTGTATTAGCGCCTGGTGGTGCCATCGGCATAAATATTCCGCACGGCATATACCATTCTCTTCTTTCACTGGAATCGGGCAGCGTGTTTTTTGAATCAAAAGCCGGACCCTACGCACCGTTGACCGAAGCCGAAAAAGCAAGCTGGGCACCGCAGGAAGGGACGGACGGAGTGGCGGCGTATCTGGCAAAAATGGAGAAGTTGTTCAAAGGCTAGGCAGTCGCTGGAAGTCAGTGTGTTCACCACTTCCTTCACTGATTTCGAATTTAGTTACTTGAGCAAATTCCGGCCCGCGCTTCGCCCATTCGATGGCCGCAGCAACAGCCGTCTCATCGCCTTGCAGCATGGCTTCCAGCGAACCGTCGCTGCAATTCCTGACCCAGCCGGTTACGTCCAACTGACGCGCGGTCTGGTTCATCGACTCGCGAAAAAACACCCCTTGTACTCTGCCATATAGCCGCAGATGTTTGGTGGTGCGCATTGAATTATTTGACGCGCATGCCGGGCTTGGCACCTTCATCCGGGCTGAGAATGAATAGCCCCGGCTCTTCACCAGATGCTGCCAGCACCATGCCTTCCGACATGCCGAACTTCATCTTACGCGGCGCCAGGTTGGCCACCATCACGGTGTAACGCCCGATCAGTTTTTCCGGCGCGTAAGCCGACTTGATGCCGGCGAATACATTGCGGGTTTTTTCTTCGCCGATGTCCAGTGTCAAGCGCAGCAGTTTTTCCGCGCCTTCTACATGTTCCGCGTTGACGATTCTGGCAATGCGCAGATCGATTTTGGTGAAGTCGTCGATTGTGATCATCGGCGTAATAGCATCAGTGTTTGCCCCCTCGCCCCCTGGGGGAGAGGGTTGGGGTGAGGGGTTCGCGGTGTGCTGCTGCTTCTCCGCATGCCGCACAGGGTGCTGTCCCTCTCCCCCGGCCCCTTTCCCGCTCGCGGGCGAGGGGAGTGTCAGACTTTCCTGATTAGCCGCCACCATGGCATCGACCTGCTTCTGGTCGACACGGGTCATGAGGTGCTGGTAGGGGTTGATACGATGTCCTTGTGGTAGAAAGGAATTGGCATCGTCCCATTTCTGATCAGGAACATTCAGGAATTGCTCGGCTTGCCGCGCGACCTCGGGCAGTATAGGTTTAAGGTAAATAGTTAGCAGTCTGAAACCTTCCATCACGATACTACATATCCAACGAGCCTTGTCTTGGCTAGGTGGAGAATCACTTTTGGCAAGCTTCCAAGGCGCTCTCGAATTAAAGAGGGTATTAATTTCGTCAGCCATCGTCATGATTTCTCTGATGGCTTTCGAATAGTCACGTTCTGCATAGTGGAACGAAATGATGTCCTTTTTTTCGCGCCAATCACTTAGATAAGATTGTGCTAGGTTTTTTTCGGTAGAGGTTATGCCAAAATCTTCATCGCCATACTGATACAACTCGTCATCTGTAATGCAGCCACCATTGAGTTTTGTTAGGAATGGTGCCGTCCGGCTCGCAATATTGATGTATTTCCCCACCAAATCACTGTTCACCCGCGCAACGAAATCCTCCAGATTGAGGTCGGTGTCTTCCATGGTGGCGTTCAACTTGGCCGCATAGTAATAACGCAGCCACTCCGGATTCAGCCCTTGCTGCAAATAACTTTCCGCCGTAATAAACGTGCCACGCGACTTGGACATTTTCTGCCCGTTCACGGTGAGGAAGCCGTGGGCGAACACGCTGGTCGGCGTGCGGTGGCTGGAGAATTTCAGCGTGGCCGGCCAGAACAGGGCGTGGAAATAGAGGATGTCCTTACCGATGAAATGATAGAGCTCGGTCGTGGAGCCTTCTTTCCAGAATTCGTCAAAGTTGGGAGGCGGCAAATCCCCCCCAGCCTCCTTTATGCCCTTTAGGGTGCTTTGATAAAGTGGGGAGGATTCTGCGACGACATCCCCCCCTTTGAAAAAGGGGGGTGAGGGGGGATTTGCCGCTAGCCGATCGCATAAATTCTTGAAACTCGCCATATAGCCAATCGGCGCATCCAGCCACACATAAAAATATTTTCCCGGTGCGTCGGGAATTTCGAAACCGAAGTAGGGGGCATCGCGCGAGATGTCCCAGTTGTTCAAGCCGGACTCGAACCATTCCTGCATCTTGTTGGAGGCTTCGGTTTGCAGATGGCCGGGTTGTTGCGTCCATGCGGTGAGAAACTCCTTGCATTTGTCATCGCCGAGCTTGAAGAAATAATGCTCGGATTCCTTGCGCACGGGCTTGGCGCCGGATACCGCGGAATACGGCTCGATCAGGTCGGTAGGGGAGTAGCTGGCGCCGCAGACTTCGCAGTTGTCGCCGTACTGTTCCTTGGCGTGGCACTTGGGGCATTCGCCCTTGATGAAGCGATCCGGCAGGAACATCTGCTTTTCCGGGTCGTAGAATTGCTCAATGATTTTGGTTTCGATCAGCTTGGCTTCGTCGCGCAGCTTGCGGTAGATGGACTGGGCCAGTTCCTTGTTTTCCGGCGAATTGGTCGAGTAGTAGTTGTCGAAGTCGATATGAAAACCGGTGAAGTCGCGCAGATGTTCACCGTGAGTGCGTTCGATGAGTTGCTCCGGGGTGATGCCTTCTTTTTCGGCGCGCAACATGATGGGCGTACCGTGGGTATCGTCGGCGCAGACATACCAACACTGCGTGAGGGGTTGCATTTTGTGGAAGCGTACCCAAATGTCGGTCTGGATGTATTCCACCAAGTGTCCCAGATGAATGCTGCCGTTGGCGTAGGGCAGGGCGGACGTGACGAGTATTTTTCTGGGTGACATGGAATGGTCGACTTTTATCAGCAAAAACCTTGATTCTAGCAAGGTATCAATAAATTGGGTGCGTCATCGTGACGTTTGGTTTAAAATTTTGCCTTTCGGCATAAGCAGTTTAAGGAGTACCTCATGGCAGTATCAGAATTGCAAGTACAAACCGCGTTGAAAGAGGTCATCGACCCCAACACGCATAAAGATTTCATGGCGACCAAGTCGGCCAAGAACATCAAGATAGACGGCGGCAAAGTTTCCGTCGATATCGTTCTGAGCTACCCCGCCAAGAGCGTTGAGGAAAGCCTCAGAAAGATGGTGGCGGACAAGCTGAAGAGCATCGACGGCGTGACCGACGTGACCGTGAACGTGTCCACCAAGATCGTTTCTCATTCTGCCCAGCGCGGCGTGAAGCTGCTCCCCAAGATCAAGAACATTATCGCAGTGGCGTCCGGCAAGGGTGGCGTGGGTAAATCCACCACCGCAGTGAACCTGGCGCTGGCTCTGTCGGCTGAAGGCGCTAAAGTCGGTATTCTGGACGCAGACATTTACGGTCCTTCACAGCCGATGATGCTGGGCATCACCGGCCGCCCTGAGTCCAAGGATGGCAAGAGCCTGGAACCCATGGAAGGCCACGGCCTGCAAGCCATGTCGATCGGTTTCCTGATCGACACCGAAACCCCGATGGTATGGCGCGGCCCGATGGTCACGCAGGCGTTAGAACAATTATTGAACGACACGCAATGGAGCGATCTGGACTATCTGGTGGTCGATCTGCCGCCCGGTACCGGCGACATTCAATTGACCCTGGCGCAACGCGTACCAGTGACTGGCGCGGTGATTGTGACTACGCCGCAGGACATTGCCCTGCTGGATGCACGTAAGGGCCTCAAGATGTTCGAGAAGGTGGGTATCCCCATCATCGGCATCGTGGAAAACATGAGCCTGCATATCTGCACCAAGTGCGGTCACGAAGAACATATCTTCGGTACAGGCGGCGGTGCCAAGATGTGCAAGGATTACGAAGTGGAATTTCTCGGTGCGCTGCCGCTGGACATCAACATCCGCGAGCAGACCGATTCCGGCAAGCCCAGCGTGGTGGCCGATCCGAACGGGCGCGTGGCTGAGATCTACAAAGAAATCGCCCGTCGCGTTGCAGTGAAGATCGGCGACCTGGCAGTGGATCATTCCACCAAGTTCCCGAGCATCGTTATTCAAAATACTTAATCAAGTATTCAGCCGTCAGTTATCAGTGCTTGGTCGAACAGGCTGCGCACGGGTAACTGATAGCTGGGAACTGAAGATGTAATTTTAGTGAGGAGTGAGGAGTGATGAGTGAGGAGTAAAACCAGCGCTCGGTTTTGACCTTCACTCATCACTCCTCACTCCTTACTCCTTACTGGAGTAGGCATGAAGTTTCATTTTCCGATCATCATCATCGACGAGGATTTCCGTTCCGAGAATGTGAGCGGGCTCGGCGTTCGTGCGTTGGCCAAGGCAGTCGAGGAAGAAGGGATAGAAGTGCTGGGCGTTACCAGCTTCGGTGATGTGTCCTCCTTTGCCCAGCAGCAGAGCCGCGCTTCGGCCATGATTCTGTCGATTGATGACGAGGAATTCGGTTCTACGGAGCAGGCGGAAGCGGCGGTAGCGCAGTTGCGTTCTTTCGTGGAGGAAATTCGTTTCCGCAATGCCGACATTCCCATCTTCCTGTACGGCGAGACGCGGACCTCGCGCCATATCCCCAACGATGTGCTGCGCGAGCTACATGGCTTCATCCATATGTTCGAGGATACGCCGGAATTTATTGCCCGCTATGTGGTGCGGGAAGCGCGCAAATACCTGGATTCGTTGGCGCCGCCGTTCTTCCGCGCGCTGACTCACTATGCTAGCGACGGCTCCTATTCCTGGCACTGCCCGGGTCACTCGGGCGGCGTGGCTTTTTTGAAAAGCCCGGTGGGGCAGATGTTCCATCAGTTCTTCGGCGAAAACATGTTGCGTGCCGACGTGTGCAACGCCGTGGACGAACTGGGCCAACTACTTGACCATACCGGGCCGGTGGCGGCTTCGGAGCGCAATGCCGAGCGCATTTTTTCTTGCGACCATTTGTTCTTCGTCACCAACGGCACATCCACCTCAAACAAGATCGTTTGGCATTCGACGGTGGCGCCGGGCGATGTGGTGGTGGTAGACCGCAATTGTCATAAATCTATCCTGCATGCCATCACCATGACCGGTGCGATCCCGGTGTTCCTGACGCCGACGCGCAATCACTACGGCATTATCGGGCCGATCCCGCTGGAAGAATTCCGCCCGGAGAACATCCGTAAAAAGATCGAGGCGAATCCTTTCGCCAGAGAATCGCTGGCGAAAAATCCGAATGCCAAGCCGCGCGTGCTGACCATCACGCAGAGCACTTACGACGGCATTTTGTATAACGTGGATACCATCAAGGAAATGCTGGATGGCCACATCGACACGCTGCATTTCGACGAAGCCTGGCTGCCGCACGCCACCTTTCACGACTTCTACAAGGGCATGCATGCCATTGGCCGGGACCGTGCACGTTGCAAGGATTCGATGCTCTTTTCCACGCAATCCACGCACAAGCTGCTGGCCGGCTTGTCGCAGGCCTCGCAGATTTTGGTGCAGGATTCCGAGCTGCGCCAGCTCGACCGCGACATTTTCAACGAAGCTTTCCTGATGCACATGTCCACCTCGCCGCAGTACGCCATCATCGCTTCGTGCGACGTGGCTGCGGCGATGATGGAGCCGCCGGGCGGCACTGCGCTGGTTGAGGAATCCATCGCCGAAGCATTGGACTTTCGCCGTGCCATGCGCAAGGTGGATGAAGAATTCGGCGATTCCTGGTGGTTCAAAGTATGGGGCCCAAAGAACCTGTGCGACGAAGGTATCGGCGAGCGCGAAGACTGGATGCTCAAGTCTGGCGACCATCGTTGGCACGGCTTCGGCAATCTGGCTGACGGCTTCAACATGCTCGACCCGATCAAGGCGACCATCATCACCCCCGGACTGGATGTGGATGGAGATTTTGCCGAGGGTGGCATCCCCGCTGGCATTGTTACCAAATACCTGGCCGAGCATGGCGTGATCGTGGAAAAAACCGGCCTCTACTCGTTCTTCATCATGTTTACCATAGGTATCACCAAGGGCCGCTGGAACACCATGGTGACCGAACTGCAACAGTTCAAGGACGACTACGACAAGAACCATCCGCTATGGCGTGCGCTGCCGGAATTTGTGGCCAAGTATCCGCGCTACGAACGTATCGGATTGCGCGACCTGTGCGAACAGATTCATGGCATCTACCGCGACAACGACGTGGCGCGGCTTACCACCGAGATGTACCTCTCGACCATGGAACCGGCAATGAGGCCAGCAGATGCTTTTGCCAAAATGGCGCATCGCGAAATTGACCGGGTGGAAATCGACCAGCTGGAAGGACGGATTACCAGCGTCTTGCTGACGCCCTATCCACCGGGCATTCCGCTACTGATTCCGGGCGAGCTCTTTAACAAGACCATTGTGCGTTATTTGCAATTCGCCCGCGAATTCAATGAGAAATTCCCCGGTTTCGAGACAGATATCCATGGCCTGGTGCAAGAAAAAATGGATGGAAAAAAACGCTACTACGTGGACTGTGTGAAACAGGCCTGATCCGGGCGTATTGATAAAACAAGAACGGCAGTCAATGACTGCCGTTCTTGTTTGTATTTCCGTCAGGCGTTTACAGCTTGATGGTTTCACCCGGTTGCATCTCGCGCAGCTTGGTTTTCACATGCTGCTTTGCCAGCGCACTGCGGAAGCCATCCACGTTGCCATCCAGCACCGGGAAAGTGCCGAAGTGCATCGGTATGACCGTGCCGGGTTTGACCAGCTTCACCGCCTCTGCCGCACGTTCCGGCCCCATGGTGAAGTGTCCGCCGATGCAGGCGAGCATCACATCCACTTTGTGGAAATGGGAAATGAGTGCCATGTCGGCAAACACATCGGTATCTCCAGTGTGGTAAATCGCCGGACCGTTTTTCACCGTGATGAGGAAACCACCGGGGTTGCCGCCATCGTGAATGTCCTTGTCGCTACTCCCTTCTGGCGCGGCAACGGCAGAACTATGCACGGCGGGAATGAAGGCGATTTTCACTTCGCCATCCAGCAGCGTTAATTCGCCGCCGAAATTTCCCTGCGTATCAAAGCCCATCTGATCCTTGGGATAGCCGCCATACTGCACCAGTGAGCGACCCAGGTCGAAGGTGCTGACCAGTCTGGCGCCGGTCTTCTTGGCGATATCGGCGCTATTGCCGACATGGTCGGCATGGCCATGGGTAATCAAAATCAGGTCGACTTTATTCAGATTCGCGAGGTCATCCTTACCGTTCTTGTTCACCGGGTTCATGATCCACGGATCGATCAGCAAAATTTTTCCTAACGGGGTGGTCAATTTGAAAGCGGAATGGCCATACCAGGTGAGCTGGGTTTGGCCCGCGCTGGCGGCAAATGCCACGCATGAAGCAACGATGAATAACAGGGATTTGATCAAGCGCATAGTGTTTTCTCCTTGTGCTACTGTTGGCTAATGTTTCTTATCGTAGACGACAAAATGAAATGGTAAACCGTTTTGTGATACGTGCTGCTCGCGTTGTATCTCCCGCCACTCGGCGTTGGAGAATTCAGGGAAGCGGGCATCGCCGGCGTAGTCGGCCTGAATTTCAGTGAGATACATGCGGTCAGAAAAAGCCAGCGCTTGTTTGTAAAGATCGGCGCCGCCGATGAAGAAAACTTCTTCGTCGTTGCCTGCAATGGCAATCGCTGCCTCAATCGAATGCGCTATCAGGCAGCCTGGCGCCTGGAAATCGGTGTTGCGCGTAATGATGACATGGACCCGTCCGGGTAGAATGCCGGGCAATGATTCGAAGGTCTTGCGGCCCATCAGAATGTGGTGACCCAGGGTGAGTGCCTTGAAGTGCTTGAGGTCTTCCGGCAACCGCCAGGGCAGGGTGTTGTTGATGCCGATGGCGCGGTTCTGCGCCATGGCAGAGATGATGGAAAGACGTCGGCTTGGCATAAGTAATCTCAGTAGAGTGTGGCAGTATTATTATCCTAGAAAAAGCATTTGGACGCAGAGGAACGCAGATAGGGAAGGAAGTTGGGCATCTCTTCAACGAATTGAATCATTAATAGCGATGGTGATCGATGACAAGAAGCGGCTGGCGCAGGTAGTCCCGAATGTGAATTTTGCGCCAAGGGCTTGTTGCTGATTGCGTCCAGGCAGTGTGGGTGAAGATTCGGAAGGAGAAGAAGCGGTGTTACAAGAAGGCAGTCGCATTTGACTGCCTTCTCAAAAATACTTTTATTTCTTTTTGCCGCCCTTGTTCACAGCATCTTTAAGTGCTTTGCCAGGCGTGAATTTTGGTACAACAGCGGCAGCGATCTTGATAGCTGCGCCGGTCTGCGGATTACGGCCAGTGCGTGCTGCACGCTTGCCGGTCTTGAAAGTACCGAAGCCGATGAGTGAAACGGTATCTTCTTTCTTGAGCGCGGTGGTCACGGATGCCATGAGCGCATCAACAACTTCGCCTATCGCTTTTTTCGAAACGCCGTCGACTTTACCTGCGATTGCATCAATTAGTTCAGCCTTGTTCATTCCTGCTCCTTTGGTCTAAGTTGGGATTAAGCATTGCGTCTAAGTTTAGATTAAGCCTTGCGGCGACTTGTAGAATATAACAAGGTTGCCGACTTGCACAGATATTTTCAACACTTTTTTTCGTTTGTTTGCTGGTTGCCCCAATCCCCCCGGGAAGCACTGTTCATCCGTATTCTGGGAATTGCGGCTAGGATCGTGAAAGAAAGCGCATTTCGACGATGCGCTGCCAGACCGCAGAGGCAGCGATTCTGGTTGACTGAAGAACGATCGTTCGGTACGCTATTGAACCATCATTTCGATAGTCAATTCCCATGTCACACGACAAAATCTGCCTGCGTACAATGCAGGACTACTATGCCAAGAACCGTGTGTTGCCTGGCTTTCCCGCCATCGGCAAGCTGACGGGATTACCTGTCGGCTTGTCCGTCCCGGCAATGCTGACACGTCTGAAATTGACAGGGTATCTGGCGTTTACGCCGGAGAAATACCTGTCGCCCACCCGCCGTTTTTTCGAGCGGGAAATCGTGGGCAGCGTCGTGGCCGGCTTTCCCAGCCCGGCCAGCGAAGGCCTGACGGACACGGTTTCCATCGACGAATATCTGGTCGAACAGCCCTCGTGCACCGCGCTGCTCACCATCGAAGGTGATTCGATGATCGACGCCGGTCTGATGCCGGGCGACGTAGTGATCGTGGAAAAGGGCGCGCCAGCGGGCATTGGCGAGATTGTTGTAGCTATAGTTGATAACGAGTTTAGCGTGAAGTACCTGGAGAAAGACCAGCAAGGTTTCTACCTGAATCCAGCCAACCCGGGTTACCCGCCTATCCGCCCCAAGGCGCAACTGGATATCTACGGCGTGGTGGCGGGACTGTTTCGCAAGTACAAGCGGCGACGTTAAAGGGCGCCTCTAAAAATTCAGAGTTCGCCCAAATGCAAGGCGCGGAAAAAATTTCGCCGCGCCGCATATGGGGTATATGTAAGCAAGAAATTTTTTCCGCAACGCCGCAGTTGGGATGAAATCTGGATTTTTAGAGGTGCCCTGATGCTTGTTACTGATTGGCCCAACGCCATCGCCCACGTCGATTGCGACTGCTTCTACGCCTCCTGCGAACGCGCACGGCGTCCGGATTTACAGCACACGCCGATCTGCGTGCTGTCCTCGCAGGATGCCTGTATTGTTGCCAAAACTTACGACGCCAAGGCTGCTGGTATCACCACCGGCATGCCAGTGTGGGAAGCCAGGCGCAAGTTTCCCCACGCCGCGTTTATTCCTGCCGACTTCAATTACTACGGCCAGATGTCCGACCAGATGTTTGCCCTCCTCAGCCGCTATTCGCCGGATGTGGAGGTCTACAGCATCGACGAAGGCTTCCTCGATTTGAATGGTTTGCGTGGCTTATGGAAGTGTGGCTTCAAGGAGCTGGCCGATACTTTGCGGGAAACTGTGCAGGCCAATCTGGGGATTACCGTCTCTGTCGGCATTTCGGTCACCAAGACGCTGGCCAAGATCGCTTCAGAATTCAATAAACCCAATGGCACCACACTTGTTTCCGGCCACCGCATTGAAGCCTTCCTGGGCAGAATTCCGCTGCTCGATATCCCCGGCATCGGGCGTAATCGCCAGGCCATGCTCACCAAGTGCGGCATGCTCACCGCGCTGGATTTTGTCACCACGCGGGAGTCCGAAATCAGGCGCCTGCTGGGCAAGATGGGTGTGGACCTGTGGCGCGAACTCAGAGGCGAAGTGGTCTTTCCGTTGGAGCTGGAACCCAGGCTACCCAAGAGCATTGCCCGCACCGCTTCATTGGGAGAGGTTACGGACAGCAAGGAAATTTTAGCCGCACACCTGACGCACCATACCACCCGGCTGGCGATGGAGCTGGTCACCAAACGCTACCTGGCCGCGCGGCTGAGCGTGTTTCTACGGCTTAAATCTTTCGAGTCGACAGGGTTGGAAGTGCGCCTGCCTTATCCGACAGCGAGCTACTTCACCCTGATGCGCTGGGTGAGCCAACTGCTCGTGCATCTCTATGTACCCGGCCAGTTGTACCGCGGCTGTGGTGTTGTCGCCAGCGATATCAGCGTTGCCAGCAACCGCAACCTGGATTTGTTCATGCACATGGAAACAGACATGCGGCAGGGGCAGTTATTCGAAACCATGGACGCGATCAACCGCAAATTCGGCAGGGGTACGGTGCAGATGGCGGCTGCGCTTGGGCTGAAACACAAACAGCGGCAGCCGCAGTTCAGGTATCCGATGGTAGAAAATAGGCGCTAAAAATGCGGCGGCCTTTCGTTTGCCGTAGCGGCCTGATTTTCAGAAATGCTTTCTCTCAAATTCCCGATATGGTTTGCCAGCGATTCGCAAATAGCTTCCAGCCGTTCCAGTTTTTGCTGCTGCTGGTAGACCACCTTGTTCAGTTCCTCAACAATATCTTCCTGGAAGGCGATCTTGGTTTCAATCTCAACTAAGCGATCTTCAATCATGATTTCAAGCCTGTGTAAGTTTGGTGTATCGAGAAGAAGTCGGCTAACTTACCGCGTGACATCCATTTTATCGCCAACGCCAGCGTGGGCGTACCAGGAATTAATCTGCGTCACTGTTGCACCTTCGGCATTGATCGACCACGGCGCAAAATCGGCCTCAGCAATGGGCGTGTAGGGGCCATGCTTCACTTCGAAAATGATGCCGCCTATATCCAGTGACAGGACGGCATGCCAGGTTCCTGCTGGATTTTCCAGCACGCTATAGTATTCGCCCAATAGGGTGCGTTGAATGACCGTACCTGAATCATCGAAATGCAAAACCACAAATCGTCCGCGTAGCGGAAACAGCATTTCCCAGGTGTGCGGGTGGCGATGCGGGCGCACGTAGGTATCCGGCTCCATCGCAATTGCCAGGCGCTGGATCGGATCGCTCAGGTCTTGGTGCAGATTGTAGTTGGCGCGTCGGCGCGGAGATTGCTGTGCTTGCAGGCTGAGCGCATCAAGCATGGAATCTGTCAGTTGTTTCAAGTGGTAGCTCCGGGAAGAAAAGCGAGAAACTAATTTACATCATCATTCAGCACTCGCAAAAACGCTTCGCCATAGCGGGTGAGTTTTGCCTGGCCGATACCGCTGATTTCGCCCAGTTCGGCAAGATTGGCGGGGATACGATTTAAAATTTCCAGCAGCGTGCTGTCGTGGAAAATGACATAGGGCGGCACCCCCTGTTCCCGTGCGAGTTCCAGGCGCTTGGCTTTGAGGGCGAGCCACAACGGATTTTCATTGGCCCCGGCGAAGGCCTCGCGCGCGCGCGCGCCACGCTCGATTTTACTGGATTTGCGCTTGGCCGGTTCGGCATCGCGCCGCAGCCATACTTGCTGTTCGCCGCGCAGCACCGGGCGTGCTTCATCGGTCAGGCGCAGGCCGCCGTAGGCTTCCATCTCCACCGTCAGAAAACCGGCGGCGACAAGCTGGCGATACACGCTGCTCCACTGCGCCTGGTTGAGTGATTGGCCGATGCCGAAGGTGGAGAGTTTCTGGTGCTGAAATTTTTCCACTTGTGCGGTGGCCTTGCCCAGCAGTACATCGATCAAATAGCCGACACCGAAACGCTGGCCGCTGCGGTAGACGCATGACAACGCCATCTGCACAGCCTGCGTGGCGTCCCAGGTATCCACCGGACTCAGGCAGTTGTCGCACTGGGCGCAGTTGCCCGGATGTTCTTCGCCGAAGTAGCGCAAGATAATTTGGTGGCGGCAGCTGGTAGACTCGCAAAAACCGAGCAGCGCGTCGAGCTTGCGCAGCTCGACGCGCTTGCGTTCCTCGGGTGCGTCGCCGGAAGCGAGCATCTGGCGCATCGACACTATATCGCCCAGGCCGTAGGTCATCCAGGCATTTGCGGGCAAGCCATCGCGGCCGGCGCGACCGGTTTCCTGGTAATAGCCTTCCATGCTCTTGGGTAGATCAAGATGCGCCACGAAGCGCACGTTGGGTTTGTCGATGCCCATGCCGAATGCCACCGTGGCCACCATGATCACGCCTTCTTCACGCAGGAAGCGGCGCTGGTTGGCGCTGCGCGTAGCGGTGTCCAGGCCGGCGTGATAGGGCAAGGCGTCCCAGCCTTTTTCCTTGAGCCACGCTGCGGTCTCTTCCACTTTTTTGCGCGACAGGCAATAGACAATGCCTGCGTCATTGGCATGCTCGGCTTCCAGAAATGTCAGCAACTGGTTTTTCGCATTGTCCTTCTGAGTGACACGGTAGCGGATATTGGGCCGGTCGAAACTGGACACGAATTCATGCGCTTGCTCCAGCGCCAGCCGCTCCACGATTTCGCGCCGCGTCGGCGCATCTGCTGTGGCGGTGAGGGCAATACGCGGCACCTCCGGGAAGCGCTGGTGCAATACGGTTAACTCGCGATACTCCGGACGGAAATCGTGGCCCCATTGCGACACGCAATGGGCCTCGTCGATGGCGAATAGCGCCAGTCCCGGCCCGTCTTGCAGTTCCTCCAGCGTATTCAGAAAACTCGGTGTGAGCAGCTTCTCCGGCGCAACGTAAAGAATGTCCAATTCACCGCGCATCAAACGGCCATAAACTTCGCGGGCTTTATCAGCAGCCAGGCTGGAATTAAGAAAAGCTGCCTTCACGCCAAGCTGCTTGAGTGCATCCACCTGATCCTGCATCAGCGCAATCAGCGGCGACACCACAATGCCGACGCCGCGCCGCAGCAACGCGGGAACCTGATAGCACAGCGACTTGCCGCCACCGGTCGGCATCAACACCAGCGCATCGCCACCCGTCGCTACATGCTCGATAATAGCCTGCTGTGCATCACGGAAAGACGAGTAGCCGAAAACGTCGTGGAGAATTTGTTGAGAGGAGGGCATAGGTGCTTGAACAGATAAAACGCTATTTTACCTGTACTGGCAAACAAGCGAAGAAGGGATTAGCGTAAGGCTAATCCCTCTTATATTTTTGGTGCCCCGAAGACGAATCGAACGTCCGACCTACCCCTTAGGAGGGGGTTGCTCTATCCACTGAGCTACCGAGGCAAGGCTGCTATTTTAGCGTAAAATGGGGGTTTCAGATATTCCTCACCGCCCCGCGAGGCGCTGTGAGGGACTCTCCTGATGCGGTGGACGTAGGGTTCGCCGCGTTCTTGCACTATTTTTCCTTGCTGCTGGATACAGTTTGTCTATACAGCAGTAATTTGAGACAAGGCTGCGTTTTTGTTGGGAGTACTTAATGATGGCTAATCTTACCCAGGATAAAATCAAGCACCTCAACCAACTGATGGATGCACGCAATGTGGTTTTGCGCGCTGAAATAAGAGATGAACTGTTGCGCTCCGGTGACGAACACTTTCAGGACCAGACAGGTGGCGTGGCTGATGTGGGCGATGAATCAGTGGCCGATACAATCACGGATCTGGATGCGGCGAAAATGGGTCGTCGGATTCGTGAAATTCGCGATATTGAGGCGACACAAAAACGTATCCAGGATGGCGGGTATGGTGTCTGTATAGATTGCGGAATAGAAGTCGGGTACGAGCGCCTGTGCGCTTACCCAACGGCGAAGCGCTGCGTGGCATGCCAGGGGAAACGTGAGAAGATGTTCGGCCATGAAGGTACGCCCTCGCTTTAAGCTGCTCCACAACACCGATATCGCGGTGATTTTTGATGTAATTTATGCTACTCCCGATCTAGTGCTGGAGCCGGGCAAACGCGTCGGCTTGATCGGCTGCAATGGTACGGGAAAATCCAGCCAGGGAAGCTCAGCATAAAAACCACCATCCTGTTAGTTACTGTTTGTTTGTCGTACAACTTCAGCCAAGACTGTAATTCCTTGTTCGATTCTTTCAGGTGTGGCGTGGCTGAAGTTCAAACGTATAGCGCTAATTCTTTCCTGATCATCGGCGAAAAATGGTTCACCTGGCATAAACGCGATATTGCGTTCCAATGCACGCTGCAACATCCGGCGCGTATCTTGTGAGCGTATGAGCCGCAGCCAAAAGAACAAACCGCCTGCGGGGACTTCCCAAGCTGCAAGATCGCTGAAATGGGTTTGCAGCGCGTGTTGCATGACGTCGCGTTGAGCCTTGTAATAACACCTTAAACGAGCAAGGTGATCCTGATATTCTGAATTAGAAATAAACGCTGTCAGCCACCATTGCCCTATCCTGTTGGTGTGGAGATCGGCTGATTGCTTCAGTCGCACGAACAGTGGATACAGATCGGGCGAACAGGCAAGATAACCTACCCGCAGCCCTGGGTTTGCCGTCTTCGAAAAGCTGCCGAGATAAATCCATGGCGCAGTTTTGAGATAAGCGCAAATCGGGGAGCGATCCACAGTCTCGTACACCAACTCACGGTAAGGGTCATCCTCCACCAGCGGCGTGTTGGTTTCATCCAGAACACTGGCAATCTGTAGTCTGTATTCACGGGAATAACAATAGCCGGTAGGATTCTGAAAATTCGGGATGAGATAAACAAAAGCAGGTTTGTGCCTGGCAATGGCTTCTCGCAAAGTTTCCGGGTTGATGCCATCGGGATGCAACGTCAATCCTGCAAACCGCGCGCCAAACAGTTTGAAGGATTGCGCCGCCCCCAAAAAGCTTGGCGACTCCAGCACCACAGTTGTCCCTTCGTCGATGTAAAGCTTGGAGACAAGGTCAACGCCTTGCTGTGAGCCGGCTGTTACCAATACTTGATCGGCGGCGCAACTGCGCCCAATGGCCTGCAACTGATCCGCGATCAGTGCCCGCAATCGCGGCTCCCCTTCGCTGGGTCCGTATTGTCCGATAGCCGGTGGCGCAGCGGAAAAATCCATCTTTGGCATCACTTCTGCTGCGGGCAATCCGCCCGCAAAGGAGATGACTTCCGGCTTCTGCGCAATGTGCAGGATTTCTCGAATCAGTGAACCGGTGAGCCGGTCTATTCTTTTTGCAAACATGACGATCCCATTAGCGTGTTCGGATAACCTCTACCCGCATATGCCGTCCGACTGCTACCGTGGTGCCAACGGCCATGGCAAACAAGAACATGCTGAGCGTGATGCGCTCGCCAAACAATAATCCGGCGGCCAGCATGGTTAAAAATGGTTGCAGTAATTGCACCTGGCTAACGCGTGCGATGCCACCCATCGCCAGGCCTTGGTACCAGAGGAAGAACCCGAGAAACTGGCTGATCAGGCTCACGTAAAAAAATCCCAGCCAGTCTTGCCATGGGGCATCGATGCCGTGCGCCTGCGCTGCCAGCGCAACGGGTATGCTCAAGAAAGGCGCCGCGAATACCAATGCCCAGCAGATAACCTGCCAGCCGCCCATCGTCTTGGCCAGGCGCGCGCCTTCCCCGTAGCCCATGGCACCTGCTGCCGCAGCCAGAAACAACAGAATATCCGCTTGCTGAAATTTGCCGCTGCTGCTCAGGGTGAACATAACCACGATTGCAGAACCTATCAAGGCGCTGATCCAAAACCCGAATGAGGGGCGTTCTCCCAGTCGTGCGGCACCGTACATTGCGGTCAGCAAAGGCAGGATGGCCACGATGACGGCAGCGTGTGCGGATGATGTTTCACGCATCGCCCATGCCGACAGCAACGGGAATCCGACGATCACGCCACCCACCACCCAAAGCAGGCTGATCATTTGGCGCTTGCCGGGCAGGGCTTGCCGTGTCGTCCATAACAATGCGGCTGCGAACACACTAGCAACCACTGAGCGCCCCAAACCGACGAAAACTGGGTCGAGGTGACCCACTGCGATTCGCGTTGAAGGTAGTGTCAGGCTAAATCCGGCTACGCCGAGAAATCCCAGCATCAGCCCCTTGGTTTCTGCACTGCGTTGCCGCCAATATCGAAGCATATTCCAGCCTTTCCTGATGAGTGAATTCATGGTCTTTACAATAGCGCCCAATCATCTGACAATACATGTACAGTTTTACTGATAATTATGGAACCTGTACTGGTTCCGCAACCGGAACAGTTACCATGTCGCTACTCAGTATTGATCCCCATGATTCCGTACCGCTAATCGGCCAGATTGTCGCGGGCATTTCCAAGCAAGTGGACGAGCGTGCCTTGCGGGCTGGCACGCGCATGCCATCCATCCGTCAATTTTCTGCTGAGCATGGTGTCAGCCGCTTCACGGTGGTTGAAGCCTATGACCGCCTGGTCGCCATGGGGTATTTGCAGTCGCGGCGCGGGTCGGGTTTTTACGTCCTGGCCAGGCCGAAGCCGGTTGTCGCCCGACACCCCCCGTATCACCTTGACCGTGCCATGGACGTACTCTGGCTGCTCAGAAACGCATTGCAGGATCACCCCAAAGCGGCCATGCCAGGTGCCGGATGGCTGCCGAATTCATGGATGGATGAGACTGGAATCCAGCGCAGCTTGCGGGCTTTGTCCAACAAGACCGGAAAATTCTTGACCGGTTATGGCACGCCTTACGGATATTTAGAGTTGCGCGAACTGTTGCAGCATCGGCTCAGAGAAATTGGCGTGACTGCTGACGTACCGCAAATCGTACTCACCAAGGGCGCGACGCACGCGCTGGATTTGGTTGCGCGTTTTTTTCTTCGCTCGGGCGACACGGTGCTGGTGGATGATCCCGGTTATTTCATTTTGTTCGGCTCGCTCAAGTCGCTGGGAGTGAAAATTGTTGGCGTGCCATGGAATCTGGATGGACCGGACACGTCAGTCATGGAAGCGCTCATCAAGGAACATCGCCCCAAGATGTTTTTCACCAACACGGTTCTGCACAATCCGACTGGTACCAGCATCAGCCAGCCCGTCGCTTACCGTGTTCTGCAACTGGCAGAAAAATACGCTATGACGATTGTGGAAGACGATATCTACGGCGACTTTCACCCCGCAACCGTGACGCGGCTCGCCACGCTGGATCAGTTGAATCGGGTAATCTATATCGGCAGTTTTTCCAAAACCATTTCAAGTAGCCTGCGCGTCGGATTTTTTGCATGCAAGCGCGAACTGGCCGAAAGTCTCACCGACCTGAAACTGCTTACCGGTTTGACCACATCGGAGATAAATGAGCGGCTGGTTTATCAGTTGCTGACGAACGGGCACTACCGCAAGCATATGGAAAAACTTAGAACGCGATTGCAGGAAGCGCAGCAGAGGACATCACGAAATTTAGAAACCTTGGGATTCGAGTTGTATACCGAACCCGAAGGCGGCATGTTTCTTTATGCGAAACTCCCCGATTGCAAGGACTCGGCGGAAGTCGCCGGCCTCGCAGCGCAAAGGGGAATCATGCTCGCCCCCGGTATGCTTTTCCGGCCACACCAGGAACCTTCGCCCTGGCTAAGATTCAATGTCGCATCTTGCGATAACCCCGAAATCGGCGAATTTCTTGCCGCCTATGCTAATGGCAGCGCCAAGTAGCGGTTTCAGCTAAGCACGGCTGGTACAATTGAGGTTTGCTGATACTCAACTACCATGCCACTTATACAACTCGATAAAATTTCTCTCGCTTATGGCCATGTGCCGCTGCTCGACCATGCCGATCTGGTGCTGGAACCGGGCGAACGCGTTGGGCTGATTGGCCGCAATGGCACGGGCAAATCCAGTCTGCTAAAAGTGATTGCTGGGGACGCGCATGCGGATGACGGCAAAGTGTGGGTGCAACCCGGTTTGCGTTTGGCATACGTGCCGCAGGAGCCGGCGCTGAACCCGGATGAGACAGTATTTGAGGCGGTGGCTGCGGGCTTGGGCCCGGTGCGGCAATTGTTGCTCGACTACCACGCAGTTACCCACGCGCTGGGAGAGCCAGATGCAGATTACGATACCTTGCTGGCGCGTATGCAGGCATTGCAATCCGAACTGGAAGCGCACAACGGCTGGCACGCGAAAGCGCAGATAGAACAGACCATCAGTCTCCTCAGCTTGCCGGAGGATGCGCGCATCGGCGAGCTGTCCGGTGGTTTGAAAAAACGCACTGCACTGGCGCGCGCACTGGTGATGGAACCCGAGTTGCTGTTGCTCGACGAGCCGACCAACCATCTGGATTTGAGCGCGATCGAGTGGCTGGAGGAGTTGCTGAAAGGCTTTAGCGGCAGTGTGATGTTCATCACGCATGACCGGCGTTTTCTGGATAACGTGGCAAACCGGATTGTTGAACTTGATCGTGGCATATTGGCCACCTTCAATGGCAACTTTACCGATTATCAGGTTAAGAAGGCCGAGCTGCTGGAAATTGAGGCGCAGCAGGCGGGCAAGTTCGATAAATTTCTGGCGCAAGAAGAGGTGTGGATACGCAAAGGCGTGGAGGCGCGACGCACGCGTAACGAGGGCCGTGTACGCCGCCTGGAAGCATTGCGGCTGAGTCGCGCCGCACGGCGCGAGAGGGCGGGCAAGGTCAATTTTTCGCTGGAAGCAGGCGAGCGCTCCGGCAAGCTGGTGGCGGAGCTGACCGATGTCAGCAAATCCTTCGGCGGCAAGACAGTGATCCGCGATTTCTCCTGCATTATCCAGCGTGGCGATAAGGTCGGCCTGGTCGGCCCCAACGGCATCGGCAAAAGCACGCTGCTCAAATTGATCCTGGGCGAACTGGCACCCGACTCGGGTGAGGTGCGTTTAGGTACCAAGCTGGCACCGGCGTATTTCGATCAATTCCGCACCCAGCTCGACGAAGAAAAAACGCTATCGGATACCATCAGCCCAGGCGCGGATTTTGTCGAAATCAACGGCGAGCGCAAACACATCATTAGCTACCTGGGTGATTTTCTGTTCTCGCCGGCACGCGCGCGTTCGCCAGTGAAATCGCTGTCCGGCGGCGAACGCAACCGGCTGCTGCTGGCGCGCCTGTTTTCCCGTCCGGCGAATATTCTGGTGCTGGACGAACCCACTAACGATCTGGATATCGAAACGCTAGAACTGCTCGAATCGCTGTTGCAGGAGTATGACGGTACGGTGCTGCTGGTATCGCACGACCGGGTATTTCTGGACAACGTGGTAACGCAGGTGATCGCCTTCGAAGGCGATGGCAAGCTGGTGGAATATGTCGGCGGCTATGAGGATTGGGTGCAGGCAAAAGCCAGACGTGAGGCAAGCAAGCAGAGTCCGGCGCAGATACAAGTTTCCAAAGCAGCACCGGTCAAAGCGGCCAAGCGCGAGGCAAAGAGCAAGCTAAGCTTCAACGAAACGCGGGAGCTGGAAAGCTTGCCGGAAAAAATTGAAGCGCTGGAACAAGAACAGGGCGAAATCACAGCGTGGCTTGGCGACGCCGATTTGTATCGTAAGAATCCGCAAGAGTTTAAACGCCTGAATACGCGTTTCGCCGAAATCGAGGCGGATCTGATTTCGACACTGGCGCGCTGGGAAGAATTGGAGGCTAAGAAATTGACTTAGCACCTGTTAAAACTCAGGTTATCCATTATTCCATTGTCAAATTAAAAGGAGAGCAAGGCGGCGAGGATGAGGCGACGAAGACAGTACAAATAGTACGGCAAAGAGCCGGAGACGAAGCCAACGCGGTTATCGTTTTAATTTGGCAATGGAAATTATATTTCGATTTGTTCAGACCATACCAACGCATTTACATGCGCAAGGTTTACCGCATCGGCATCAAGGCCGCAATTGGCAGAATAACGTGCAATGGTATCTTGATCGAAGTTCTCGCAGGCAAGGGCGAGTTGTAGATACGGTGCATACAAGCCTTTGCGATGCACCAGTGCATCGACTACCGGTTGCGGCAGACTCAGCCGTGCGAGGGCTTGTTCCATCGGTACGTTGAGCAGGGCATCCAGCAGCGAAAAAATACCCACGATGAACAGGCCACCAAGCTCGCTCGGCGCCAGCTTGCTTTGCCCAAGCGATTCGCAGAAGCGTCCTCGCACCAGCGCATTCTTGAGCAGCGCGCGGCTGCGCTCGTCGGCCTTCCCGCTGGTAAACATCAGCAGCGTGAGCCAGCGGTATAACTGGTCGTAGCCGAGCAGAACGAGAGCATGACCTATCGACTGAATTTTCTGTTGCAGGCCATTGGCCGGCGAGTTGATGTAATTCAGCAAGCGGTAGGACAGCGCCGCATCCAGCTTGACCATTTCTTCCAGCGCTGGAATTTCTGCGTGATTGGTTACCATGTTGAGCAGTTCCATCACGCGCACGCGATTGTTGTCGATGCGGTGCGGTGCGGAAGGTTGCAGCCGCGTAAAGTAGTAACCCTGGAATAGGCTGAAGGAGAGCTTGCGGTAGGCTTCGAACGCTTCTTCGGTTTCTACCTGGTTTGCAACCAGAACGGGTGCGTGTAGTCGCATCAGGTTGACGGCTTGTTCGTTCAGCTGCAGCGCATCGTATTGACTGGTATTAATCCTGACGTAACGGCAGAGTTCCAGCAAGGGGTTCAATTCTGGAGTGTATTCGAAATCTTCCAGGGCGATCTGGATACCACGCGCGGAAAGTTCGCGGCACTGCGTCGCCATCCTTTCGATATCGGTTTTTTCGGGAGAGATGGCTAGTACGATATTCTGCGTTGGCAGCTCGTTCAGGAGCGGATTGTCCAGCAGCATGTTAGGAGAGATGCTGATGAACGTCAGTTTGCTGCCCAGCGCCTTCTGGAAGGCAAGGTCGATGACGCTAATCACCAGCATTTCATTCTGAATCTGCTCGCGCGCGGTCTTGGTTGCTTCATCCGGCAGAAGCGCGCCGCTTCTTATCTTTAGTTCGTATCCGACAATTCGGTAGTCTTCGTCCAGAATGGGCTGCCGGCCCAGAAATCGCTGCATGGTGGCTTTCGCGCCCGCGCGAGTTTCGTGCTCTGCGTTGTCCAGAAAGGTTTCGATCCCACCAGGAGGTGGTGTGGGCGCCGCGTTATCGCGGTTGCCTGTGATAAGTCTGAGGTATTTTTTCAGCATGATTGCTCTTTGCGTGCCATCCGGCAATAGAGCGCTAGCATGCAATAATCGGCATGCTTTGTAAATGTTATCGAGATGCCACCGAGATATCGGTATCAGGCTGCGGCTGTTTGCTGGAGACGTCCCATCAGGTCGTCGACTGCCCGATCTACCAATGCTGAATCCGGGATGATTTGGGCGCGGCCAGCGCGTAGTTTCTCGGCAAGGCCGGCCGGTGTGATCGACAGCGCCCTGGAACCCGTACGGCTGGTAAACAGGTATACCCCTTTCAGGGGACTTACCCAGGCGAGCTTGCAGCGCGAGTTGGCACCGTCTTCCTGCGTGAATTCAATCCATGTGCCGCGCCTGAGTTTTGCCACCATTGCACCGAAGTCGTCGGCCAGCAGTTCACTGGCTTGCCACGGTATATCGCTGATGGGAATTTCTTCAAGCTCAAGATCGTTGTAAGTGTGTCTGGCGGAAATCTGCTCAATGATCGCCTGGTCTGGCGCGGGGGCTTCCAGTGACGGGATGATTTCTTCAAAATCTTTTGGTGTTTCAGCCACGACTTCGGTTTCTTCAGCAAGATATGCTGTTGGTTCATCCTGCCCGATTTCTTCGCCTTCTGCGTGTAAGCCGGACTTCACTGCTTCTGCATGGCAACGGATGAGCTTGGCGAAGAACTGGTCGCGTTCGGTGCTGGCTACTTCAATGGCGGTCATGCCAAGCTGCAAGCGCTTCAGCAGGCTTGGCAGCAGGCTAACCAGTTTCTTCCTGTCGTCCGGATTTTCCTTGATGGCCACGCTCCAGATCAGGTCATCCACTGTTTCCAGTGCTTCGTTCCATGCCTGGCTGTCTTCGCCGGAATTTTGATAAGTTGCAGTGAGTACTTTTTCCCACCTGTGCGACAGAAAATCACGAATGAGCTGGGGCAGTTCGCGTGCTTCGATACGGCGCTGTACTTCATCATGTGCCATGATTCTGGCGATTTCTTCCTGCTCGCGCGATTGCACCACCTGAACGCTGCGTCCCGTCAGTTCGTCAGCATGCTGTTTTTCTGCAGCAAGATAGCTATCCAGATCCTCCTGCACTTCGGAGAAAACACCGACCTGGTCGTCGAACTCGTTGAGGATGCGCTGCACCAGGTCGTCCACTTTCTTGTACAGGCCGCTTTGATGGCCTTCCTCTTCGTTCCATCCGATAGCGGCGTCAGCCAGCGTATCGAGGAACTTTCGTGTCGGATGCGTTTTTTGCGAAAAGAAAGTTTTGTCCAGCATGGCTACTTTGAGCACCGGAATCTGTAACCTGCCGATCAAAGCTTTCATCGCATCCGGAATATTCCGGTCATCCAGGATGTAGTCGAACAACATGGCGACAATATCCAGTGTCATGACATCGACGTGGCCCATGACACTGGCGACGCCGCTTGCTTTTAATTCGTGCAGTACATTGGTGCGACCGCTTGTCAGGAGTGCGCTATCGAGTGTGGCACCTGCGCCCAATGCATCTTCAATTTGGCCATGCTGCAATTTGGTAAGCGTGCCCATTACACCGGTTCTCTGCATGCTAAGGCCACCTCCGCCTCCTTGACCGGTTTGTGGCAGGCATAATCCAGAACTGCCGAGCGATATCAGTTGCTGCAAGGTTGAGAATAGATCCTGCCCGCTCGCCGCCGTTTCGGTGCCGGCACCGGAGGCGGTGGGCGAACGGTCACTGGATGCAGCCTGTTTTTTGACGCCAACGCGGATCTTGGGCAGTACGCCTTTTTCCACCAAATGCTGGTTGACATCCCGGTACATATTTTTAATCTGATCCGGCATGTGTTTGTTGAACATCATGACCAGCAGCAGTTTGACCTTCACGCCGCATTCCATTTCCTTGAGGGCATCCATGAAGGCGGTGCCGATGACTTCAGGTCCAAGCGGGTTGTCGGCGGAATCCAGCTCATGGACATGTAACAGCGTGCCGATACGCTTTTCAATGCCAAACAATTCTTCCGCGCAAGTGCCGTGGACGCTGTTGGCGATGTTGATCGAAGCGAGCGATTCTTCCAGTGCGTCAGGTTCAAGCAAACTAAGTTCCATGTCGGCGAAATTGAACGATGATTCGCTGGAAGGTTGTGCGAACTTGCCTTTTCTGACGCGCTTGTTGAAAGCCTGGGTGAATTGTCGCTTGAAGCCGCTTGCTATGGCTAGCTTTTCATCCCGTGCCAGCGCCATGCCATCCATATAGAGGTTGCGCATTTCAGAACCCAGCGCTTTCTCGGCCTGCTGGAATAATTCATCGATGGATTTTTCCAGCATGGCATCAGCAGCTTGCGCCAGCCGTTCCGCCACCATGTCGCGACAGTCATTGAGCAGCGGCACGCCAGAGGTGCCGGATGCGGCACGCAACCTGTCGAACTTGTCCATGTCCACAACGTTCTTGCGCGAGAAATTGCTCATGATGATTCTCCTGGTTTAACAGAGCGCTGCCTTAACGGAGCGCCACTTTAACGCAGCGCAATGGCATGCCGCATGACAGGTCATAAGGAGGGGAAGGCAGGAGATGAATTTAACGACTGGCTATAAGGAAGGAACCAGTCTGGCTCACCCAGCAATCCCGCTATCGTAGAACTTTCGTTCCTTAGACCGGAAACTTTGCGCCCCCACCTTTCAGTGGGTTTACCTTTTTAGGTTGCTCTAAAACTATCAAACTATTCGACATTTTGCAAGCTCAACTTTAATAAAGACAGATTGTATGAACAAAGTTTAATGAAGCTCGAGAAGCTGCTTGAATGATACCCTGACTAGCCGGATTGCCCGCTTACAAATTTTCTTGTTAGTTTGCAAAAATTAGTTCGTAAGCTATCCTCAACAGATACACGTAACAAAGAAACAGCAGAGGATTCTCATGGATGACACATCCAATCATATTCTCCTGACAGAGGAGGAAACAGCCGCCTTGCTTCAACCCCATGCGCACAATAAATCCATCAGGGCTTGGCTTGCCAAGGATCGTCAGCAGGATCCTGTTATTCCGTTTGTTTTATTGCAGGGAGAACCCTATTATCGGGAGTCGGATGTGGTTGATTTTATTATCCATGCGCTGGATCCGTCAGCGCGTTTTGTTCGCGTTCACAATCACCTCGCCACTGAACATCGGGAATCATCTCACCGGCGCAGGCACGCTGACCGCAGAAGAGGAGAAGCAATACAATTGCAACCCGGAATTGAACGCCGTCGACGGGATCCAATGGATCGTCGTCTGCGTGGAGATTTAAATCGGCGCTCCCAAGCAACTACGCAATAAATTTAAACAGGCTGCTAGCCCAGAGGAAGGCATTCGAAGGATTTGCTCCCGGTGACCAGCAGTACACGTCTACCGTAGCGGGCAAGCAGGCCCGGAATTTTTTTGATGCTGCCTGTACCGAACTCGATGCGTGGCAGGCGGGCGATGGAAAAGGGTTGCAGATTCACTTGGCCGCCTCCGGGTAAAGCCCGTGGCATGTTGCGTGGTGGGCGATGTTGCCCTGCCAATGCGGGTGGGTCAAAGCGCTTCGGGGCGGTGAACCCCGTAACCCTGTGCGTAATCCACACCAATATCGCGCAGTGTGGCGATGATGCCATCATTTTCCACAAATTCGGCAATCGTCTGGATGTTCATGGTCTTGCCAATATTGTGGATGGCATCCACCATCACCCGGCTTACCGGGTCACAGTGGACATCGCGCACCAGTGAGCCGTCTATTTTGAGGAAATCCACATTCAAGGCGCGCAGATAAGCGAAGGATGACATGCCTGCCCCAAAATCATCGAGTGCAAAGTGGCAGCCCAGTTTTTGTAATTCATGGATGAAGACGGAAGCACGTTGCAAGCTGCGGATGGCGACAGTTTCTGTGATCTCGAAGCAGAGCCTGGCTGGCGAAATGCCGTACGCTGCGATCTGTGCGCGCAAAAAATCCAGAAACCGATCGTCATTCAGGCTGGCGCCAGACAGGTTGATGGCGCACAGTCCGGCAGCGAGCTGCGGCCGGGTGTGGTAAGTTTCAAACAGATGGCGAATCACCCATCGGTCGACTAAAGGCATGAGATGGTACTTCTCAGCTACCGGCATAAATTCGGCTGGCGCGACTAGGCGGCCTGAAACATCCACCATGCGCAGCAGTATTTCACTGTGCACAGATTTGTTGCCGGACTGCGTGAGCGGAGTAATACGTTGGAAATGCAACTGGAAACGATCAGTGTCCAGCGCAGCGCGGATCTCGGAGACCCAATGGCTTTCCTGGCGCCGATAGCTGAATTCTTCCTGGCCGGTATAGATCTGTACCTGATTGCCGCCTTTCTCTTTTGCGATATGACAAGCGGTTTCAGCGCTGCCCATAATATCCGCCACTCCGGACGAGTCTGTCAGGGTAGGAACCACACCGATACTGGCGCTAACTTCGAATTGTTTGCTGGCCCAGCGGAAGCGAAAATTTTTCACGGCGCTTAAGTAGGACTCAGCGATTCGACTGGCCTGCTCGACGGAACACTGATACAGCAGAACCGCGAATTCGTTGCCACCCATGCGAGCGAGCAGGTCTGATTTTCGCGTCTTGGTCTGGATAAGCTGCGCGATCTGCTGCAACAGCAAATCACCGGCTGCGGGTCCGCAGTTGTCGTTGATGACTTTAAACCTGTCCAGGTCGAGGAAAATCAGGGCGTGGCTGGATTTTTCGTGCTGGGGTTCATGTAACAAGGCATGTAACCGGCGCTCGAATTCCGGGCGGTTGACCAGGCCGGTTAGCGTATCATGCGTGGTGTGGTACTCGATTTTTTCCAGCAAGCCTTTACGTTCGGTGATGTCACGCGCGATGCCAATAAACAGATCGCCCGCTTCCAGGTTGACCTTGTTGAGGCTGATCTCAAGCCAGCGCTCCGGCACATTGGCCGGGGTGATCAAGCATTCGAAGCGCACCGGCTCGCCAGTAAGCGCTTTCTGAAATTGTTGCTCGAACAACTCGGCGGATGATGCGTTGTCGATCAGCGAGGTAATGGGCACGCGGCGGTTGTGAGCAGTCAGCGCTGATTCGGCGATACCTAGCCAGGATTGCAGTAGCGGATTGGCGACATGGAATTTCATCTCGTCGCAAATGACAAACACGCCGTCATTCGCGCTGTCGATATAGGCACGTAGGATGGTACGGAAAAATTCGCTATCGTCGTGGGTCATTTAGGAAAATAACTGGAGGAAGGGGTAATCCAGTTTAGTACGGGTTGCATGAAACTAACAGCAAAAGGCTGTTCGGAAAATGCCTGAAAATATCGTGGAGCAGGTGCGAGGTGCATAGATTGGCAAGCGATTTCTCATGAACTAGTCAATGCGCTGCTTCTGGTGGTTTGGCACAAACCAGCGCAAACTCAGCCGCTGCAACCGTATTGGGCGGAATTGCACTCAAGCGAATCTGAGTGTCATCCAATGAGATTGAGGTAATGAAGCGGTCATTCTCACCATAAGTGATACCGCTAATCAGGCCCTGCATTTTGTCCGCGCAGTTCATGATACGGCGTATTTTTTTCTCCTTGATCATGTTGCCGGATACATCGTCTTTGACCTCGGGTTTGGCATAAGTGATTTTTTCCCAGAATTTAACCTGGTTTCCATTTCGTTCCTGGGTACCCTTGTCGATTGAAAAGGTGATATTGGGCGAATTGGTTGGAATACTTAGCCATTCCTCGGCGGCATGCGCAGTGCCAATCCCGATGCATAGCAGGAGGTTCAGAACGGTCAGTGTGGTTTTCATATGGTTTGTGATGCGGTCATGTTGAGAAAACGCGGTGCGCCCCTTGCACCGCTGGCAGCGTAATCTTGGGAAAGCGTTTCATATGCCGCAGAGACATCTACCGCCAGCTTCTTGGTCATCACTTCAAATATCAGGTCATACAGGCGTTCCAGCGCGAACTGGTGGGTTTGGCCGGTGGTGGCGAAGAGCCAGTCGGCAAAGTACATAAAGCGGCCAAACGGATCATCGCCAAGCAGGAGCGGCAGCGTGCGCGTGTAGCGCGAGGTATTGCCGATCATCTCCCAGTAGCGTGCAAAGCGCGATATGCGCTGCATGGTCATAAAATCCAGCAGGTCGCTGCACAAAATATTGTAGGGCGGGAGCGGGTTGAACTTGATGCCAAAGTCCTTGGCATGCCGGCCGATAGGTGTGCCGCGAAGTCGCTTGAGAATGCCTAGCTGAATGTCATGCGGGCCCAGCGTCACCATGTGGTTGAAGCCTTTGCCGAAACTTTCCAGACTTTCCCCCGGCAGGCCGGCGATCAAGTCGGCGTGGATGTGCGCATGGCTGTGGTGGCGTAGCCATGCGAGATTTTCTGCGCTCTTGCTGTTGTCCTGCTTGCGATTGATCAGCGCCTGAACATCTGGATTAAAGGTCTGGATGCCGACTTCGAACTGCAGCGAACCTTCAGGAAAGCGCACAATCGCCTCTTTTAATTTATCCGGCAGATGGTCGGGAATCACTTCGAAGTGCAGGAACAGTTTGTCATCGAGGCGTTCCAGGAAAAATTCCAGTACGCGCAGACTGGCCTTGATATTGAGGTTGAAAGTGCGGTCGACAAATTTGAACTGGCGCGCGCCGCGATCGTAGAGTGATTTCATCTCCGCCAGAAACGCATCCAGATCGAAGGGCCATGCGGTCTTATCCAAAGACGACAGGCAGAACTCGCACTTGAACGGACAGCCGCGCGACGCTTCCACGTAGATCAGCCGGTTGGCGAGGTCTTCCTCGGTGTAGAAGCGGTAGGGCAGCAGAATCTGGTCAAGCGGCGGCTGAATGCCAGGTATGATTTTTTCGGCAGGCCGCTTGCCGCGCATTAGCTCGTGGCACAGAGCTGGGAAACTCACATCGCCCCAGCCGGTGATGACATAATCGGCAAGCTGCACAATCGGCTGTTCGTCCGTTTCGTAACTGACTTCCGGCCCGCCCAGTACCACCACGATTTCCGGCGCAGCCGCTTTCAGCATGGCGACGACTTTGGTGGTTTCTTCGATATTCCAAATGTACACGCCCAACCCGATAATGCGCGGCTGCTCGCTCAGCAGCTTTTCCACAATGTCGATTGGCCTTTGCGAGATAATGAACTCCAGCAGCCTGGTTTGCGGCTGCAGCTCGCCCATATTGGCGAGCAGATAGCGCAACCCGAGCGAGGCGTGGGAATAGCGCGAATTAAGGGTGGCAACGACGATTTCTGACATGGCATGGATTTTACTGGATAAAGCTTGAGAACGATGGCACAACGCTGGGATATTTTTTGCAATGTCGTGGATAACTACGGCGATATCGGCGTGACCTGGCGTTTGGCGCGGCAATTGGTTGTCGAACACGGTGTGCAGGTGCGGCTGTGGGTGGATGAACTGGCCAGTTTGCAGCGGCTTGCGCCGGAAATCGATCCGGCTACAGCGGAGCAATCAGGAGCAGCGCAGCAATCTTGCCGTGGCGTGGAGGTGCGGCATTGGAGTAAGCCGTTTCCGGAGGTGGTTCCTGCCGATGTGGTGATCGAGGCCTTCGCCTGTGAATTGCCGGAATACTACGTGGCTGAGATGGCGGCACGCGAGTCCAAGCCGGTGTGGATCAATCTTGAATATCTCAGCGCGGAAAATTGGGTGACCGGTTGCCACCGTCTCGCTTCGCCGCATCCGCGCCTGCCGCTGACCAAATATTTTTTCTTCCCCGGATTTACCCAGGGTACCGGCGGGTTGATATGCGAGCCTGGGCTTCTGCAACGCCGCCAGGCATTTCAGCGCGATCCCGCCGCGCTCGCTGCGTACTGGCAGTCGCTGGGCTTGCCGGCCCCCGCGCCTGGAGAACTGCGCATTTCCCTGTTCGGTTATGAAAACAAAGCTGTCCCCGATTTGCTGGCAGCGTGGGCGGGTGCTGACTACCCGGTTATCTGCCTAGTTCCGGAAGGCCGGGTAGTGGGGGATGTCAGCGCATTTTTCGGCGGCGTGGCCCTGGCGGCGGGAAATACCCTGAGCAAGGGTAATCTGCAAGTGCGCATCCTGCCATTCACCGACCAGGATAGCTATGACCAACTGCTGTGGGCCTGCGACTGCAACTTCGTGCGTGGTGAAGATTCCTTTGTGCGGGCGCAATGGGCGGGGCGTCCCTTCATCTGGCAAATCTACCCTCAGCAAGAAGATGCGCACTGGGCGAAACTTTTTGCGTTTGTGGATATCTACAGCTTGGACTTGGCAGAGGATGCGGCCGCAGGGTTACGCGCTTTCTGGCAAGCCTGGAACCGGCAGGGGGGCGTCGGAGAAGCGTGGCCGATGTTCTGGCAGCACCGCGCGGAATTGGGCGTGCACGCACGCCTCTGGGCCGCGTATCTGGAAACGCTCGGCGATTTGGCATCGAACTTGGTGCAATTTTCAAAAAGTCATTTATAATGAGCGACTTTTTACGCATTTAATCAATTTTTCGCGCAGGACAAAGACATGAAACAAGCACAGGAAATCCGGGCAGGTCACGTGATCATGGTTGGCAACGACCCGATGGTCGTGTTGAAAGCTGAATTCAACAAATCCGGCCGCAACTCGTCCGTGATGAAGATGAAAATGAAGAACCTGCTGACCGGTTCGCCGACCGAGGCCGTGTACCGTGCTGACGACAAGTTCGAGCAGGTAATGCTGGAGCGCACGGAAGTGACCTATTCCTACTTTGCCGATCCGCTGTATGTATTCATGGACGGCGACTTCAACCAGTATGAAGTGGAAGGCGAGAACCTGGGCGACGCGCTCAACTACATCGAAGACGGCATGCCGTGCGAAGTGGTGTTCTACAACGGCAAGGCCATCTCGGTTGAGCTGCCCAATACGCTGGTGCGCGAAGTTATCTACACCGAACCCGCCGTACGTGGCGATACGTCCGGCAAGGTGATGAAGCCGGCCAAACTCAAGACGGGTTTTGAACTGCCAGTGGCCGCATTTGTGGATATCGGCGACAAGATCGAGATCGATACCCGCACAGGCGAATTCAAGCGCCGCATCGCTGGTTGATCGAGCGTTAAATGATGTAAACAAAGGGCTCCGTCGGGGCCCTTTGTTATTGCAGCCTACAAGAACGCTCGTAGGCTTCAGAGCAGGTCGTAGTGGAAAGCCTCGACATAGCGTTGTAGGAGGGCGGCGATTGGCGCGAACTCGGATTCGTAATGCCGCCAGCGCGCTACTGACGAAGAGTACAGTGGCTGAGTTACTTGGGTTCGGCTGGGGCTGGCGATGAATTTTTTCGCCGCGTGTTTATGGAACTCCACGACAGCGGGATCCCAGGAAAGCTCCAGAAAATCGAACACCTTGCGATAGGTCGGCTCGAATTTCGCGACAGCATCTTCATATGAATGAGTTCGAGCAAAAAATTGATACCCCGTCGTCGCGGGCATTCTCCAACAAGTACTGTCCCGCTTCGCGCAGATAGGCAATGTCTTTGTGCCGCCGGCCCAGGCTGCATAAAGTTTGCCCTAGCTAGGCTCGCGCCTGGATGCCGTCGGGATCTTCGGTTACGGCTTTTTAAAACCACTCGGCGGCTTGCACAAGATTGTGCGCTTGGACGGCGGCAAAGCCGCGTTGTAGAAAAAATATCTGAACATCTTGTCATAGGATGCCACATGCATCAACATGGTGGAATTAGATTTTGACGCAGCAGCATGAGCCGCCTACTCTGCTGCATGGCCTGCGTGCAAGCAAATCAATAGGGCACTGATAATGGTAAAAAAAAATCCACTGACCCAAGCAAAGAAATCGAAGGCCGACAACCTTGTGCATGAAGGTAGGCTTGAGGAAGCGCGCGAGATTTACCAACGCGTATGCCAGAAGGATCGTCTTGATGTGGAAGCCTGGGTGAAGCTTGGCGAGATATCACGGCAGCTTGGCGACTATGATAGCGCTGAAACCAACTTCCGAAGTGCACTAGCCATCTCTCCAAACCTCTCTCTGGCGCATCAAATGCTGGCCACGGCGCTACAATGTCAAGGCAGAGTAGACGAGGCGATTGAGGAATATCGTAACGCCATACAGCTCAACCAAAATTATCCCGACGGACATTATCTGCTTGGCAACGCATTGATCGAAAAGGGGCTCATGGCAGAAGGCGCGGAGTGCTGCTTGCGCGCGCTCGATTTGCGCCCCAATTTTTTCGAAGCGTTAAGTGACCTTGGCTCCGCGTTCCTCTTCCTGGGTCGAGGGGAAGAGGCCACAGATATCCTTCAACGTGCGCTAAAATTGCGACCAGATTCATCAGTAGTACTAGCAAACCTAGCTTGTCTGAAGGAATTGCAGGGACACGTTGAGGAGGCGCTTGAACACTACGCTCTGGCCTTACGGGTTGATCCAGATTCGGTTGAAATATTGGCAAAACAGGCCGAGCTCATGGAAAAAACTGGCCGCTTGGCCGAGGCAAGTGATCTTGTCGCGCGTGGCTTGCGAATCAGCGAGACACTTCCGCTGTTTCATTTAGTGTCGGCCAGGTTGGAGCGGCGCGCAGGTCGTTACGCTAACGCAGCAATTTTACTGGAGTCTATTCGCAAACACCCGATGCCCCACGATCTGGCCGGAGAGAGCCATCTGTTGTTAGGTCAGATATATGACCGATTGGGAGAATATGAGAAGGTATTTCCTCTGCTTTCCGAGGGCAAACGTCAAGTTGCCTTAGCTACCCACTCGACTGAAGAAAACACTAAGCATGTCTTGGAAAGAATTGATGCGGCTCGGCTATGGCTGGACAATTCTGCACCTGTCTCTGCAAACCGCAACACCAATCATATGGATGTCCCTGTTTTTCTGCTCGGTTTTCCCCGATCAGGCACTACCTTGCTAGAACAAATTCTGGATAGTCATCCCGGAATTCAAGCCTTAGATGAAAAACCCATGTCGGGCGCCATGGAGCAAGCTTTTCTGAACATGACCGGCGGTGTTGCCAGCTCCCTTGCCCAGCTTGATGAGCAACAATTGGCTGAATTGCGTAAAGTGTATTTCGACGAAGTGGACAGACAGGTAGCACGTCGACCAAACACGCTTCTGCTAGACAAATTGCCGCTCAACACCTTGCGCGTACCGCTGCTATGGCGCGTATTTCCGAACGCGCGCTTTATCCTGGCTATCCGCCACCCTTGCGACGTATGCCTGAGTTGCTTCATGCAGAATTTCGCTGCTAACGACATAATGAAAAGTTTCATTTCGCTGGAAACCATAGCCACGATCTATGCGCGGGTGATGGGGGCATGGCTGGAATACGTTGCGCGGCTACCGTTGACCTTTCACCGCATCCGCTACGAAGATCTGGTTGCCAATCTCGAACCAGAGGTCAGAGGGCTGCTGGAATTCCTTGATCTGGGATGGAATGATTCTGTGCTTGGCCATACGCAACATGCTCAATCACGCGACATCATTAACACGCCAAGTTACCATCAAGTCACCCAGCCAATTTACCAGCACGCCAAATACCGCTGGAAACATTACGAACATGAATTTGCTCCAGTCATGGACACATTGCGCCCCTATATCAGCTCCTTTGGTTATTCATGCTGACATGACCCCGCTCATTCCCGGAAAAAATGCACCTTAAACTGATCGCCGCATGTCCTTGCCAGAGATATCCTGCCCCTTTTGATTCTGATATGTCGATTATTTTTACGCTTATCAGCAAGCCTTCCGAACGGACAAAACCATCCAAAAAACACGATTAATTATATAAATACAATATGTTATTGATATGTATCCCCAAACCATGCCGTTTCATTTAAGTCAATCTCCCTTAAATATTTGTCGGTTTTTTTTACATACCACCACAACGCATTTTTAATATTTTATGTATAACAATTAGTTATGTGAGTGGCATGGTATTTGCTTTATAAACAATACAGAAACATAACGAAAGCAACCTGATACTCACTTTAACTGGAACAGTGGAGAAAAACATGAATAAGACTCTAATCTCTATAGCGCTCATGTCAGCATTTGCAAGTACTGCCTATGCGGGCGCATTTGTTAATGGCGGTTTTGAAGATGGTAACCTAAATGGCTGGACTGGCGGCGGTGGAACTTGGACTGGTTCCCCCCTCCCACCTGCAAACCCAACCATTTACAATGGCGGGCACCCCCAATAACACGATCATGAACGGCGGCGTGGACCCATTCACCGGCGCAAACCGAGTTTATAGCGGCAATAATTCTGTGCGAGTGAACGATTCCATCAACAATTATTCTGTTTCCACTATTCGCCAGTCTGTGACCAACTACACGGACAACAGCATCTTCTTTGCATGGAATGCCGTACTCCAGTCGTCGCACGGCCTGACTGATTCCGACTACTTCTCGCTCAACCTGCACGACGATACCACCAACACCGACTTGGTTAGCCGCGCTTATAGTTCTGCCGGCCCCATTGGCGTCGGGACGACGGGTGTTACATGGGTGAATTACAATAATTGGTTCTCCGGTGGCTGGGTGGTCGAGCAAATTGATCTGCAGGCATTGGGCGCAGTAGGACACAACTTTACCTTGTCGCTGCTAGCTTCGGATTGCCCGTATGGTGGCCACGCTGGCTATGTTTACCTGGATGGCTTCGGTGGGGTTACTCCACCTCAAGGCGCTGTTCCTGAGCCTGCCACCATCGCGTTGCTGGGCATGGGTCTTGCTGGCATGGGCGTCGCACGCAAACGTAAAATTGCTGACTAGTAATCACTGAGCAGCTTTTTGCATAAAAAAACCGGCAGGTTTCCCCTGCCGGTTTTTTTATTGGCCTGATGGCCTGAACACAGCTTACACCTACCGTTGCGAATTTAGCATTGCCATTTTATAAAATAGAACCAAAAATGGGGCGATTCACTTTGGACTTGCCGGTATCCAATTGTATTGTCTTACATGAATTGATTCGGGCGGACTGTCTTCAGCGAAATCTGCGCAACATGGCGTCTTTGCACGAATCGAAACCCGCTGATCTATATCTCATCACATCACATATCGCCGGCGTGGCTAGCGCCGCCGCGATCATCTGCATTATAAACGCGGATACGATTTCTACCTTGTTTTTTGGCGGTGTAACACGCCGAATCCGCTGAATTCAGCGTATCCGTAATGCTATTGCCGCTCTGAATGGGAACGATCCCGATGCTGACGCCAAGCGAAAAACTGTGTGATCGCCAATGAAATACAAAATTCTCAATCGTCTCACGAATGTTTTCAGCCAACAGCATGGCCTTGTCCAGGGGGCAGTGCTCCATCAATACCGCGAATTCATCACCGCCTAATCGGGCAAGGGTGTCACGCGAACGCATTTGCCCTTCCAGCAAGGCAGCGATTTGGCGTAGCAGTTCATCGCCGGCAATATGGCCGCAAGTGTCATTGATTATTTTGAATTGGTCGAGGTCAAGATAACACAGCACATTGCTCTCAGCAGGATCGGAAACAATGGAAAGTAGCCGTTGCAGACGTTGTTCGAATTCACGCCGGTTGATCAGGTTGGTGAGGGTGTCGTGCGCTGCCTGGTGCGCAAGCCGTTCTTCCAGTTTCCGCTTTTCAGTGACATCGCGGCACACAACCAGCAGCCGTGGCTCCGCTGCTTCCGGTTCCAGACTGACACGCTGGTGCACCCATAATATCGAACCATCTTTCCTAATTTTTCTATATTCGATGCCATTTCCTGTTATTGGATTGCTGAACTGTTGTTCAACATAAGCGAATACAGTTCGTTGATCTTCAGGGTGGACAAGCATTGCGGCGGACTCGCCAATCAGCTCATTGACGTCATATCCAAGCATGCTGGCGCCATTCCGGTTGATGGACAATATCTCGCCGGTTGCACTAATAGTGGTGCAAATATCCGGGGCATTCTCGTATAAAGCCTGGTAACGTGCTTCGCTGGCTTTTAATGCTTCTTCTGCCTTGACCGTCTCCGTTATGTTTTTGAAGATGCCGCGCGTCGAAATTGATTTGCCGTCTTTGATGATCGAACCGCAATCGCCGGCCAGGTGGACAGTCTCACCCGACTTGGTCAAGAACTTGAAATCAATTTTGACCAATGTTTCGCCGTTGAGTAAACGCGCAAAACGGTCCTGGCAGCAGGCCATACTTTCAGGGTGCAATACATCCAGGAAACTGAGCGATTGAACCTCTTGTTCAGTGTAGCCCATGGTTTTTCGCCAGACATTATTCGTGTAAACGAAATAACCGTCTGGCGAAATGCATTGAATCAGATCGCTGGTGTTGTCGAAAACATTGATATAGCGTTCCTCGCTTTCAATCAGCTTTTTCTCAATCAAGCGGCGGTTAGTCTCTTCTTCCGCACACCGGAGGAATGCGTCTATTAAAACAGGAAGATTTCGCAGGTATGGGTCATTGCATCGAATAAACTGACTCACGCCGGATTCCAGGCAACGTACGGCGATCTCTTCAGCACCCGTCTCCATAATCAGGACAAGGGGAACATCAATCTTCTTTTCGCCAAGCAGGCTTGCGAGTTCCAGCGCGGAAAAGTCCGACAACTCCAGATCGCTGAATACCAAGTGCCAATCCGGGCTTTCCAGCGCCTGATGCAGGTCTTGTTTGTTGTCCACGCGGTGGACAACAATGGCGGTATGGTGATTTCCGAGCGCCTGTTTGACGGCAGTGGTGGTCTCGGTAGAACTCGCCATCAATAGATTAATGCGTTTTTCCGACATGCGCTTATCCCCCTGATAAAACGGCTTGGCGGTAGGCGGCGGCGCTTAGCGCAACACCATGCTACAGTCCTTCTGTGACAAATTATTATTGGTGTGATGAGTCGAGGTAGAACCACGAAGGGCAGATTAGCCCTTCTTGTAAGAGTGAGTTTGATCCTGTCTGCGCTCGGATGCAAGCTTGGCACGGACAGTATTAACCATTGTATTAGCATGACTATTTCGTATTCACACTATTGGCAATGTCGAGGTGGGTTGCAGCAGGACTTGCCGCTGGAAGTACTTCAATAGGCTTTTCTGGCCGGGGGGGCTTGGATGTTTCGAACGTTTTTGATTAATGCTCGGCGGGTTTCGATGGCATCCTGCTTGAACTCGACTGGCCATTTTCCTGTGACCAGCATGGCATCATATAGAGTGCCCATATTGGCTAGCGCGTCTGCATTCAACGGGTCAGCGGCGATGGACTGTTCCAGTTGCCGGATCACCGGTGCGATCGCGCGAAACCCCTCACTACTGTTGCAGCAGGCAAGTGCGGCAGCCATGGCGGCCAGGTTGCGTGTCTCGGCACTGTAGGGCGCGAGCGCCACGGCCTCGGCAAACTGCCGCTGAGCCGACAGGATTTCTTCAGACTTGTGATTGCGCTGGTAGGCTTGCAGGTCAACGATGCCGCCAAGTGCGTTTGCCACGGCGGCTGGCAGTGGCGGGCTGATTGAGGCCGCTGCGTCGTGGTATTGTGCGAGCGCGGTCGTGATGAGATGGGGCGTTTTTTCTGGTTGGTTGTTCCCCATGCGGGTTTGCAAAAAGCCCACAATGGCGTCCAAATAGTAGAGCTCGGGCAGCTTGCGTCGCAACTGGAATTGGTTGCCAGTATGTCCACGCACCCAGCCGGAAAGCCCGGCTGTCTCGGAAACTATTTTCATCCACTCACCCCTTGTGTCAGCGACATAATAGGGGAAAGGCGTTTCCGGTTCGAGGGGTAGGCGTTGTGTGGATGCGGATAAATCCAGCGCGCTGTAGAGCAGGGCCGGCTTGCGGAAAGTCACCTCAATGGCAGCGAGGTCAGCCTGGCTGATTTGCCTCCGTGCGAATGCAAAAGACTGCGCCGGCAAACGACCGGTCAGTGGCAACTTGGCGTAATCGCCAAGTTGCACGGATGCCTGGATTATCTCTGCCGGCACATCTCGCCGCAGGAAGCGTACATAGGTTTGCAGGTAGACGGAACTCCCCTCGTCGTAGATGTGGCCCCAGAAGACCACCAGGCCTTTATCAGGCTGGATGCTCCAGTGGTCTGATTTGGATCGGGTGAGTAGCCGTTCCATGACATTGTCTGGCGAGCAATGCTTGCTTTCTGCTTCGCCCCGCAGTTGTACCACTGCAATGCTGGAAAATTTCAGTAGTCCAAAAAGCACGTCATGCTGGATTAACAGCGGCAGCATGCGCGCGGCCTGCGAAATGCCTGACTGACGACCTATGTAAGTGAATGGCAGCACCACCACGTTCTGCCGTTCCTGCAACGCGAGTTTTACAGAATCGGTAAGATAGTAGGCAACCAGCGCCAGCAATGTTCCGGAAATGAACGACGAAACCGCCTGCACTTTGTCCCAGATATCACGCTGCTTAACCGCAGGGGCAGGCGAGCGGTGTAGACGATCATAAAGACGACTCTGCGGGTCTTGCGACATCGCGCGGCTCCAGTGCTAGTTCATCCGTCATAGAGTTCACAAAGCATATCGGCCCGCTAATTCAATGGCATAGCCAGGGAGGGGGCTTCTGCATGACAGCGTAAACGTCCTATAACGCGGTCGAAGTACTAGCTCCCCAAGAGGTAACGCGAAAATTCATCAGCTGGCATCGGTCGTGCGAAATGGTAACCCTGCGCTTCATCGCAGTGATAGATACGCAGGTGGTCAAGCACGTTCTCATCCTCGACACCTTCGGCGATGGTATTCATATTCAGACTATGGGCCATCTGGATGATGGCGTGGACTATGGCTTGGTCTTCAGGATTGCTGGTCAGGTCGCGGACAAAAGACTGGTCGATCTTCAGCTTGTCCACATTGAAGCGCTTCAGGTAAGACAGGCTTGAATAGCCGGTTCCGAAGTCATCAATGGAGAGCTTCACGCCGAGAGATTTCAGTCGCATTACCTTTTCCAGCACCTTGTCGGTGTCCTGAATCAGGATGGATTCGGTCAATTCAAGTTCGAGACAAATAGGGTCCAGCCCTGTTTCTGCAAGCGCCCGGATAACGCTCTTCTCCAGATCGCCACGTTTGAATTGCACTGCCGAGAGGTTAACGGCGATAACCAGCTCGGGTAGCCCTGCTTCGCGCCATGCAACCGCCTGTCTGCACGCTTCGTGCAACACCCATTCGCCAATCGGCACGATCAGCCCGCTTTCTTCAGCCACCGATATAAAGCGCACCGGCGGTATCAAGCCGAGTTCAGGGTGGTTCCAGCGGATCAAAGCCTCAGCGCCGAATGTGACACCGTTTGAGAGATTGATTTGCGGCTGGTAATAGAGCACGAATTCATTATGTTCCAGCGCGCGCCGCAGGCCGTTGCGTATGCTTAGATGTTCGACTGCGTCGACGTTCATCTGCTCGGTGTGGAAACGGTAAGTATTTCGTCCCGCCTCTTTGGCGTGGTACATCGCCGTATCGGCTTTCTTGAGTAGCGAGTCGAAGTTGTTGCCGTCGTCTGGATAGACGGCAACACCGATGGAAAAACTCGTGGATAGCGAGTGGTTATCAATTATAAAGGAGCCAGCTAGCCGTTCCTGAATCTTCTCCATGATGCCGGTTATGGCATCGCTATCCGGCACGTCGGGAAGTATTATCAAAAACTCATCGCCCCCTTGCCGGCAAATAGTATCGGTATCGCGCACACACTCCCGCAAGCGTGTGGCAACGGCCTTCAGCAGGCCATCACCGATAGCATGGCCAAGCGAATCATTGATCGTTTTAAAGTTGTCCAGATCGAGAAACATCAGCGCTGCTTTACTACCTGCACGGTCGGCGTAGGCAATGGCCAGCTCCATGCGGTCATTGGCCATTAGGCGGTTTGGCAGTTCTGTCAGAGGATCGTGATAGGCCAGATATTCGACACGCGCCTCGGCCGCTTTTCCCTCGCGGTGGGCGCGTAGATTTGCAATACCAAAATTCAACTCGTCAACCAACTTGTTTAATAATGTTATCTCCTCAGCATTGAATGCATCCGGTTGAGCTGCATAGATGGTGATCGCCCCAATATCAGAACCAATTTTTATCGGTAGTGCAATGCTGGAAGCGAAACCTCTTTTCTTTGCCGCATCTTGCCAAATCGCCATGTTTGAGTTTGTTGTGAAATTATTATTGACTTGTAATGTGCCCGTCCTGATGGCTGTGCCAGTTGGGCCGTGGCCAAACTGCTCATCCGCCCAGCTAATTTTTACCTGAGCAAGGTATTCGTTCTGAAACCCGAAATTTGCGATTGGCCGCACAATTTTTTCATCAGTAGATTCCGCGATGCCAACCCAGGCAAAGCGGTACCCGCCAATATTTACCATAATCCGGCAAATTTCATTAAACAGTGCGGTCTCATCAACGGCCCGTAATAATGCCGCATCGCAAGCGCTGATTGCCGCAAGGGTACGATTGATACGATATAGCTCGTTCTCCTTGATTTGACGTTCGGTGACGGACATTGCCTGAGCCATGCCAACAATACTCAGCGCAGCTATCCAGACACATAAATTGGCCAACTGGGTTTGCGCCATGTCCGTGCCGAAAAGGCCGACGCCCTGGCTGGCGCCGAGCAGTGCTTGCACCAAGGTCATGCAAAGGATAAGCAAAACAGCGTGACGGCCGAATCGCACCGCTGCCCAGGTGATCCACAGGAACATCCAGTATCCACGCGTAAGAAGACCTACGTAATCGTGGAACCAGTCAAGGAAAATCGCCTGGCCAAACAGGAAGGAAATGCTGAATAGCGCAGCGATTTCTGCCACATTCTTTCGCGAGAACCAACCCTGCGGTGTTTGCCGCCAGACCAAAATAAGCGGCGTCACCAGCATGATGCCCAGCGCATCGCCCATCCACCAATGCAGTAAATTCAGCGCAAATGTCTGCTGTGTCAGTAATCCGGAATTTAATAAAGTAAGTGTCCCGGTCAGGGCGCTGACGCAGGTGCTGATGATGCCGCCGAGAAAAATCAATCGAAAATAATCGTGCAAACGGTTGAAGGTGGGATCGAAATCGCCATTGCGGGTTAACAGGAAAGCGCCGAGAAGGGGCTCAAGGGTATTGCCCAAAGCAATGAAAATAGATACTTGGGCTGGGCTGCCTGCCAGCAGGTTGGCAAGAAATGCACCGATAAAAATACCAGGCCAGAATTTTTTTCCGCCCAGCAGCAATGCAGCTAGCGCCAGACCGCTGGGAGGCCACACGACGGTGATGATGCCGTTGGCTGAAAAATAGGTAAGAACGATTTTGGCGAGCAGGGCATACAGGAGCGCCAAACCAGCCAGCCTAGCAAAGTAAGCCGAACCGTACGGGAGGGACGGGTGCAAATTGGCTATTTCGGACGTTCCGGTGTGATTCATTAGGTCATAGAGGTGGTTGTTTTGTGTCTACCGCTGTTGCCAGGACTGGCGTAATGACAGTCCATATCCGGCTAATGTAGCGCTAATGATATATAAATAAATTAAGTTGTTACCGGATAATAGTTGCTGTTCTGGGTTACTACAAGCAGCGTTTTGTCCCATACGCCATACACCCCTTATTCCGTGCCCGCTCGCTGAACCATACTCAGCGCCATGGCTTCCGCAACCTTGATGCCATCCACTGCGGCCGACAAAATTCCACCTGCGTAACCGGCGCCTTCGCCGGTCGGGTACAGCCCCGCTGTATTCATGCTCTGGTAATCCTCCTTGCGCTTGATGCGGATGGGGGAGGAGGTGCGTGTCTCAACGCCGGTGAGCACGGCGTCATGCATGGCGAAGCCTTTGATCTGCTTGTCGAAGGCGGGCAGTGCTTCACGTATGGCGGCGATAGCGAAGTCCGGCAGGGCGCTGCTGAGATCGCACAGATGCACGCCGGGAGTGTAGGAGGGTTGCACCGAGCCGAGCACAGTGGACGGTTTCCCGGCGAGAAAATCGCCGACCAGTTGGCCGGGGGCCTGGTAATTTTTACCGCCCAATTCGAATGCGCGTTCTTCCCAATGACGCTGGAATTGCATGCCAGCCAGTGGGTGACCGGGATAGTCGGCGGGCGAAATATCGACCACAATGCCGCTGTTGGCATTGCGCTCATTGCGTGAATACTGGCTCATGCCGTTGGTGACTACGCGGCCCGGTTCCGATGCGGCGGCCACCACCGTGCCGCCGGGACACATGCAGAAGCTGTAGACGGAACGCCCATTGGTGCAGTGATGCACCAGTTTGTAATCGGCGGCGCCAAGCAGGGGATTGCCGGCATTCTTGCCGAAGCGGCAGCGGTCGATCAGCGATTGCGGATGTTCGATGCGAAAGCCGATGGAGAATGGCTTGGCCTCGATGTAGACGCCACGGTCATAGAGCATCTGGAAGGTATCGCGCGCGCTGTGGCCGACGGCCAGCACTACATGGCTGGTGGCGATGCGTTCGCCGCTGGCCAGCACCACGCCGCGCACTTGGCTGCGGTCGTGGTCGATGTCGAGGTCGTCCACGCGGCTTTCAAAACGAATTTCTCCGCCGAGTGCCTGAATGGTTTCGCGCATTTTTTCCACCACGCCCACCAGGCGGAAGGTACCGATGTGCGGTTTGCTCACGTAAAGAATTTCCTCGGGCGCACCGGCTTTGACGAATTCCGTCAGGACTTTTTTGCCGTGGTGTTGCGGGTCTTTGATCTGGCTGTGCAGTTTGCCGTCGGAAAATGTGCCCGCGCCGCCTTCGCCGAACTGCACGTTGGATTCTGGATTGAGCTTGCCCTGTCGCCACAGGCCGAAGGTATCTTTGGTGCGTTCACGCACGGCTTTGCCACGCTCCAGGACGATCGGGCGGAAGCCCATCTGCGCCAGGATCAGCGCGGCAAATAGCCCCGCCGGACCCATGCCGATGACTACCGGGCGCGAAGTCAGGTTGCCCGGCGCCTGTGCGACGAAACGGTAGCTGGTGTCCGGTGTAGGCGCGACATGGCGGTCGCCTTTCAGGCGCTTGAGCACTGCCGCTTGGTTTTTCAGTTCGACATCCAGGGTGTACACAAACAGGATCGCATTCGACTTGCGTGCGTCGTAGCCGCGGCGTGCGATGGTGTAGCCGGATAGTTCATCCGCCTTGATGCTCAGCCGTTTTAGAATGACGGCCTTGATCTCGCTTTCGGGGTGGTCGATGGAGAGCTTAACTTCGGTTAGTCGCAACATATATTCAGTACATCTGGAAAAATCGGTCAACCGCGAATTTACACGAATTTTTACGAATTCTCATTTTTCGGTGTGACTAGGTAGGATAATGGCGCGATAATTGGAGCTACGAATCGAAAATAGGTAGAACAATTGGATCAAGCATCAGACAACCTGGTTGAAATCACCAATCTGCATTTTGCATATGGCAAACGGCAGGTGCTCAAGGGCATCAATCTCAAGATTCAGCAGGGGAAAGTTGTCGCCATCCTGGGTGTGAGCGGTTGCGGCAAGAGCACGCTGCTGCGCCATATCGGCGGGCAGCTTAGGCCGGCGCGCGGCCGCGTCAAGGTCGATGGCAAGGTGGTGCACAAACTCGACAACGACGGTCTGTATGCGTTGCGGCGCGACATGGGCATGATGTTCCAGGTGAGCGGCCTGTTCAGCGATTTGTCGGTGTTCGACAATATCGCATTTCCGATGCGCGAACACACAGATCTGCCAGAGGCGGTGATCCGCGACCTGGTATTGATGAAGCTGCACGCGGTCGGATTGCGCGGTGCGCATGGCCTGATGCCGGGCGAACTGTCCGGCGGCATGGAACGCCGCGTGGCGCTGGCGCGCGCCACCGCGCTCGACCCCATGCTGATCATGTATGACGAACCTTTCGCCGGACTGGATCCGATCTCGCTCAACACCATTGCGCACCTGATCCGCCGTCTTAACGACGCGCTGGGCATCACCTCCATTGTCGTGACTTATGATGTATCGGAATCCTTGAAAGTCGTCGACTACGTTTACTTCATCCATGACGGCGTGGTCGTGGCCGAAGGACCCGCCGCCGAAATGCACGATTCCTCCAACCCATTCGTTCACCAATTCGTTCACGCCGAACCGGACGGTCCCGTTGCCTTCCAGTACCCAGGCGTGTCTTACTCAGAGGATCTAGGGGTCAAGGAAGGAGACGCGGCAGGTGCCGAAGGGTTAAAATAGACGAATGTCTATTAACTGGTTTCCCGGTCACATGGTTGCTGCGCGCAAGAAAGCGGCGGAGACCATGGAACGTATCGACCTCATCATCGAAGTGCTGGATGCGCGCTTGCCGGAGGCGAGCTGCAACCCGATGATCAAGCAGTTGCGCCAGCAGCGCCAGCGCCCATGCCTGAAAATTCTCAACAAGGCCGATCTGGCCGACCCCGCCGTCACCCAAGCCTGGATCAAATTTTATAACGCGCAGGAAGGCGTCAAGGCAGTGGCGCTGTCTTGCAAGAAGCCGGGCGATATCACCAAAATACCTGGCCTGTGCCTGCAGGCTGCGCCGCATCGCGGTACCAATCTCAAGCCGCTGCGCATGATGATCATGGGCATTCCCAACGTGGGCAAGTCCACTTTGATGAATGCGTTGTTGAATCGCCGCGCGGCCAAGGTGGGCGACGAGCCGGCGGTCACCAAGAGCCAGCAGCGCTTCGAACTGAACAGCAAGATGAGTATCACCGACACGCCGGGCTTGATGTGGCCGAAAATCGCACACGAAAGCGATGGTTACATGCTGGCAGCGAGCCACGCGATAGGGCGCAATGCGGTGATCGACGAAGCAGTGGCGGCATTTCTGGCGGAGATATTGTTGCTGCGCTATCCCGCGCTGATTAGCGCGCGCTACGGCTGTGCCGTGGAAGGACTGGATGGCGAGAGCGTGATCGAAGCTGTCGCCAAGCGGCGCGGCTTCCGCCTCAAGGGCGGCGAGCCTGATCTGGAAAAAGCCTCGCTCGCGTTGCTGACCGACTACCGCAGCGGCGCGCTGGGCCGCATCAGCCTGGAAACGCCGGAAACGCGCAGCGCCATGCTGGATACAAGGGTCAAAAAAGTTGCAGAACAGGACACTACGGCGCCGTAAAAAACCGTTGCTTCATTTCTTCCAGACCCAGCGTTTGCAGTAATTCGTTCAGGCGCTCGGCAGCGCGCTTGCGCGGCAGGTTCTTATAGTGGGCGATGATGAGTTCGTTTTTCATCGAATGCTCCCACCCCACCAGTTCAGTTACGGTCACCTGATAGCCGTGCGCTTCAAGTTGCAGGCAGCGCAGCACATTAGTGATATGGCTGCCGAATTCCCGCGTGTGCAGCGGGTGGCGCCAGATTTCCGTCAGGCTATTTTGTTTCAGTTCCTTTCCCTTATTTTTTCTCAGCACCACAGCAACTTCGGCCTGGCAGCAGGGTACCAGCACGACAAATTTTGCCTGCTTTTTTAACGCAAAGTTAATCGCATCATCGGTGGCGGTATTGCACGCATGCAGCGCGGTGACCACGTCCACCTTGGCGGGCAGGCATTCGGATGTGATGGATTCTGCTACCGACAGATTCAAAAATGACATGTCGGGAAAGCCCAGTCTTGCGGCCAACTCCTGAGATTTGCTGACCAGTTCATCCCGCGTTTCAATGCCGTAAATATGCGATGCGTTGCCCAGCGTTTTGAAAAACAGATCGTACAGAATAAAGCCCAGATAAGATTTTCCGGCACCATGATCCACCAGCTGAATGTCGTGGTCTTGCTGAATGTCTTGCAGCAACGGTTCGATGAATTGATAGAGGTGGTACACCTGTTTGAGCTTGCGTCGGCTGTCCTGATTCATCTTGCCGTCACGCGTGAGGATGTGCAGCTCCTTCAATAGTTCGATAGACTGCTCGGGACGTATTTCGTGCTTTTCGGCCATTATGCTATTTCCTCATGACGAGCTAACCGGTAGCGCAGTCTTGTCTACCACGCGGCGCATTACGAAGCTGGAGTGCACGCCGCTTACCCCTTCGATGCGGGTGATCTTATTTAGCAGCAGTTCTTGGTAGGCTTCCATGTCGCGCACCACAACTTTTAGCTGGTAGTCGGCATCTTGTCCGGTTATCAAGAGGCATTCCATAACCTCCGGAAGCTCGCTGATTTTCTTTTCGAAATTGGCGAAACGCGCCGGGGTATGGCGATCCATCGAGATATGGATCAGCGCCATCAGCGTGAGGCCCAGAGTCTTTGCGTCCAGCAACGCGTGGTAGCCAGCGATAAGGCCAGCTTCCTCCAGGGTTCGCACCCGGCGCAGGCAGGGCGAAGGCGATAGGCCGATGCGGTCTGCCAGATCCTGATTGCTGATGCGGCCATCTTCCTGCAACACCTCAAGAATATGGCGATCATAACGGTCAAGTTCCAATTGTTTGCCCAAAAAATACGGTATTAAAACATATTATGCCGTAATTAATTGTAAAACAGCAATAATATTGCCGTATTAACTGAAAATATCTCTTATTACGCAATAACATTTCACGCAGATTGCAATAATATTTCTAAACCCGTTACCAATGGGTCAATTTGGTCATTCGCTTACCGGCGATGGACGAGAGCGCTGAACTCACAAAGTAATGCGCAAGCAAATAACCACGCAATCTAAGGAGCAACATCGTGAAACCGTTTGATCACAGCAAGTACCGCCAAGCATCCGTACCTGTCATGCAAAATCGCCAATGGCCGAATCGCATTATCGCCCAAGCGCCGCGCTGGGCCAGCGTCGACTTGCGCGACGGCAATCAGGCATTGCTTGAGCCGATGGACGTCGGGCAGAAACGGCGCTTGTGGACGCTGCTGATCAAGCTTGGCTTTAAGGAAATTGAAGTGGGTTTCCCCTCGGCCAGCAAGCCCGACTATGAATTTGTGCGCTGGCTGATTGAGGCGAAGCAGATTCCCGACGATGTCAGCGTGCAGGTGCTGGTGCAGGCGCGCGAGGAATTGATTGTGCGTACCTTCGAAGCGCTCAAGGGCGTCAAGCAAGCCATTGTGCATGTCTACAACTCTACCTCCACGGTGCAGCGCGAACGCGTGTTCGGCCTGGATCGTGCTGGAATTGCCGCCGTTGCACGCAATGGCGCGGCGTGGCTTAAGCGCGAAGCGGCTAATTATCCGCAGACGGCGTGGATGTTCCAGTATTCGCCGGAAAGTTTTTCCAATACGGAGATGGATTTTGCGGTGGAAGTCTGCGAGGCGGTGATGGATGTGTGGCAGCCGACGGCGGCGCAGCCATGCATCATCAACTTGCCGTCCACGGTGGAAAGCGCTACGCCGAATGTGTTCGCCGATCAGGTGGAATATTTCGCCACGCATATCAGCCGCCGCGACGCGATTATTCTGTCCGTGCATACGCACAACGACCGCGGCTGCGCGGTTGCCGCAGCGGAGCTTGCCGTGCTGGCCGGTGCGGACCGGGTTGAAGGTACACTGCTCGGCAATGGCGAGCGCACCGGCAATATGGACATCGTCACCATGGCGATGAATCTTTACAGCCAGGGGATCGATCCCGGACTTGATCTTTCCAACCCGGATGAGATTATTCAGGTGGCGACAGAATGCACCGGTATACCGCTGCACCCGCGCCATCCCTGGGTTGGCGAGATGGTGTATACCGCTTTCTCCGGCAGCCACCAGGATGCGATTCGCAAATGCCTGCACAAGCAGCAGCCGGACGAACCCTGGCAAGTAGCCTATCTGCCCATCGACCCGAAAGATCTCGGGCGCGATTACCGGGCGGTCATTCGTGTCAACAGCCAGTCTGGCAAGGGCGGTGTAGCATTTGTCATGGAACGCGATTACGGCCTGAACCTGCCACGCTGGATGCAGGTGGAGCTGGCGCAGCTGGTGCAGCAGGCGAGCGAAGCGCGTAGCGGCGAAATTGACAGCGCTACCATTCATGCGCTGTTCATGCAGCACTTTGTTGCGGATCGCGCACCCGTCATGCTGAAAGGTTACCGGCTGGATCGCAATGGCGGTCACGACATGATCGAAGCGCATATCGTCGAGCATAACACCGAGCATCGCTTGCACGGCGAAGGCGAAGGGGCGTTATCCGCTTTCGTCGATGCTTGGATGCGCCATGGCGGGCAGAAGATGAACGTGGTGGATTACAGCGAACATGCAATCGGCTCAGGCACCGATGCCGAAGCGGTGGCCTATGTGCAACTCAATATCGGCGGCCAGCGCATTTCAGGTGCGGCACTGGATCACGACATGGTTAGTGCGTCGCTGAAAGCTGTTCTATCAGCATTGAATCGCGCGCAGATCAAACGCCAGGAAGCTGCCTGAAATAGTGACTAGGAAAAATGTGAATGCAGATATTGGATGATATTTGCGGACTCATACAGCCACTGGCTGTTACCCTTTTCATCGGTAATTCTCAGGCAGGGCGTTTGCACGCGGCCGCCGCCCTGCAATAAAGCAGCTCGATTCTGTGCGTCGTGCTGTGCATCGCGCAATTCGATGTTGAGTGACAGGCGCTTGATCTCGCGCCGCACCTTGATGCAGAAGGGGCAGGTCTTGAACTGGTAAAGAACCAGGCCGCGGCATTGCTGATCGACTTGCTGCTGCGCTGCGGGTGTGCGCACCACGCCCTTGGGCGAGCTTATTTTTTCCCACAGCAGCATGAAAGGGCCGAGCACAATACGCAGTGTCTTGAAGAAAATTCTAAAAAAATGTTTCATAAGGAATGGCCAAGGCTTTTTTGTGATGTTGAAAGAAAGGGTGAAGGGCGCCTTAGTATAACCTCCATACCCAGCACGAGCAGTCCGCCTTGTAATACCCGGCAGCAAACGCCGCCGCGCCAGTGCGAACTTAGGGCGTTAAGCAGACTGGGATGCACCGCCTCCATACGCGAGCAGGGGTCGGTCTCGCCGGTAATTTCCAGTACGGCATCGCCTAGTAAAATATGCGCGCCGATAGATTGAGAGAGTGGCAAGTCATCGACTAGCAGATTTGCCCGGCGCGCCTCCCAGGGCAGATGTACGCCGAGTTCCGCGCAGGCCGCATGCCACGCTGTCTGCGACATAAGTGTCACCTGACGGGGGCCGGGTTTGCCCCGGCAATCACCGGCGATACCCGCTTCGACGCTTAAATCGACTATCGCGCAGGCAAGCATCGGTTGTCGCTTTTGCGGTTTTACGGCAATGCCGAGCAGTTTTGCCATTAGGTTTCGTCGCTCTGGATTTGCATGCATTTGTTCAGCAGTTCGCGCATGTGCTTGGCACCCAGCTTGTCCAGCGTGCGAATGTTCCGCTCCGGTATTTTATCCGGGCGTGCATAACTGTCGATCGCGCGCGCCATTCCCGCTTCCCGCAGCAGATGCAGGGTCGGATAAGGAGATCGGTTGGTGAAATTCTCCGCGTCATCGATATCGGTTCCGGCGAATTGGTAATCGGGATGGAAGCTGGCCACCTGGAACTCACCCGCATACCCGCCATCTTCGATCAGTCCATCTACCCTGCCAAGGAAATTGTTGTAGTCGAGAAAATCCTGCAACACATAAGGCAGAATTAGCATGGTGGTTTCGACCTCATTTTCATTGGCTTCGTGCAGGTATTCCAGTTCGGTATTGAGGTGTTCCAGCAGCATCTCTGGTTGATCCGCATCACTCACCACATAGCGCACCTGCCTGCCTTCATACGGCTTGCGCGCGAAAGGGCAGAGGTTGAGTTCGACCACCACTTGCCGGACCCAGTAGCGGGTGCGGGCGATGATCGTGGCGGCGTCTGGTTGCATGGACGAAATACCGCTAGGTTCTCATATTCTGGCCAGCCGCTTTCTCCGTATCAGCGAGCCTTGAATCCTTGAGTTTTTCATAACGGCTGCGAATTTCCTTGAAGCTCTTGTTCTGAACATTTCGCGCATGAGGGGTGACGAAAGATTGCAGGCGGGTTTGCAGGCGAATGGTGTTGTACTCTTGTGCGATCAGTGTCACGCCTTCGGTAATCAGCTTGAGGATAAGCAGTTCCTCCTGCGTTTTGGCATGAATGTTTTCCGCTACAGGGATAAACACGGAGTAGGCCAGAATGATGCCGTAGAGTGTCGACGTCAAGGCGACAGGGATGGTCTGCAGGATGACACCGGTGTTGCCGATGCCGGCCAGCATGCCGATCAGTCCGATAACGCCACCGGCCACACCGAAAGCCGGGGCCAGCAAGGCCATGTGCCTGAACACGCGCTCGTGCTGATTACGTCGCTGCTGGAAGAAATGGATTTCGGTGTAGAGCGCGTCGCGCAGTTCTTCCACAGTAAACCGGTCCACCAGCATTGTCAGGGCGCGCTTTAGAAAGATGACGCTGCTGCGATCTCCTTCCTTCTCCAGCGCTAGCAATCCGTCCAGGCGGGATTTGATAGACAGATCGAGCAGTGAATCGACCACTTCCTCGTCGGTGGGCGGCGAGGTGCGATAGCTGTTGATGGCGACTTTGATGGCAGCATTAATGGCCTTTTTCGGATAGCTGGCAAGCGCAGCGCCAAGCGTACCCGCCACCACTACAACCAGACCCACAATATTGAACATCAAGAGGCGGCCCTCTCCAATCAGGCCTGAGCCGATAAAGAGCAGGGTGCAGAGGGCGATGCCAATCAGGGAATGGCTATGTGCTTTCATGGTTTGTACTCATTGCGTGTGATGACGATTTCCACCCGTCGGTTTTTGGCTTTGTCGGCCAGGGTGGCATTGGGTACCATCGGACGATAGAGCGCATGGCCGATGATGGTGAAGCGACCCGGTTCCAGATTGCCTGCCTGAATCAGGTAACGTGCTACGCGTGCTGCCCGGGCAGCGGAAAGTTCCCAGTTGGTTGGATACTCGGGCGTGCTGATCGGGAAATTGTCGGTATGGCCGAGAACTTCGATCTGGTAGTTATTGGCAGCGATAATTTTGGCCAGATTGTTAAGGAATGAAATGGCATCTGGTTTGAGCTGTGCCGTACCCGAGTCGAACAGCAAATTCCCGCGCACGCTGACCTTGATGGCCTTGTTTTCGGTCAGGACAACATCGATGTTTTCGAGGTTGGCTTCGGCCACCAATTTTTCGCTCAAGCGCAAAATTTCTTCTGCGGTGACAGGAAGCTTGGCCGATTTTACGACTTTCGGCGTGTCAGGTTGGGACCGCAACATCCCGGCCCGACGAAGCGGTTCCGGGCGCGTTGTTGTTGGGGCGTCTTTCTTGAATAAGTCACCGACGTTCCGCTCGGCTAGCTTGGTAGAAAACATCACGGCGAACATCACCATCATGACCATCATCAAGTCTGCCCAAGGTACCGACCAATGCGAGGGGATATCGATATTGCCGTCCGCCCCCGAATCCCAATGGCTGTGGAAGCTATGCATCGGTCTTTTGCGTGGCGGATTCGGTGGCGAAGCAGTATTCCCGGTTTCGCTGGGCAAGCCGGTCAGGAGAGCGGATTTCGCAGCGGAAGAGTGCGGTGGTTCTATCGGCATCCTGAGGAAATTTCTTTTTTGACTATTGTCACCCGAAGAATAATAGCATGCAGGGGATGAAATGCGGCAAAAGCTAATCTGCACCGTTTTCCGGTCATTCATAAGCCATGGTGGGCATGCTTGAGCAATTCCCGGTATAATTTCAGCTTTTACTAATATTCCGAAGGTTGGCAGATATGAATCTGGATCGAGTCGATTCCGGGCGAAATTTGCCCAGTGATTTCAATGTGATTATTGAAATCCCCATGCATGGCGATCCGATCAAATACGAAGTGGACAAGGCCACCGGCGCCATGTTTGTCGATCGCTTCATGTCCACCGCCATGCATTATCCGTGTAACTACGGCTATATTCCCCACACCTTGTCCGAGGATGGTGATCCGGTGGATGTGCTGGTGATTACCCCGGTTCCACTGATTACCGGTGTGGTGGTGCGTTGCCGCCTAATCGGCATGCTGCAAATGCAAGATGAAGCCGGCGAAGATGCAAAATTGCTGGCTGTGCCTATCGATAAATTGTGCAATATCTATCGTGCCATCGAATCGCCGCGCGATCTGCCGGAGCAGACCCTGGCACAGATCAGCCATTTCTTCCAGCACTACAAAGATCTGGAAGCGGGCAAGTGGGTCAAGGTGGAAGGCTGGGTCGGCGCAGAGGAAGCCAAGGCCGAGATTATGGCGGGTGTGAAGCGCTACCAGGAAGCAGCCGAAAAACCGATGTTTTAATATTGAGTCGTCAGTTATTCAGATGTCAGTGGTCAGTAAAAACTGACGGCTGAAAACTGATGGCTGATCACTGAGAGTATAAAATGAAAATCTGTATTATGTCCGACAGCCACGACAACAGCGGCTTGATGCTAGCCGCAGTCGAGGATGCCAAGGCGCGCGGTGCGGAGGCAATCCTGCATTGCGGCGATGTGGTGGCACCGCATACGCTGAAAAAATTGCTGAAAGTGGGCCTGCCGATCCATGCCATCCACGGCAACAACGCCGGCGATCTTTTCATGATGCACCGCGTGGCGCATGAATCGAATGGCTTGCTGCACTATTACGGCCAGGACGCCGGCATCGTGCTGGGTGGACGCAATATTTTCATCGTGCACTATCCGCATTACGCGCGTGCCCTGGCAACCACGGGAGATTGGGACGTGGTGTGCTGCGGTCATGATCATCGGGCCGAGATCATGAATTTGCCCACTATCAAAGGCGGCCATACGCTGCTGGTCAATCCGGGCACGGTAGGCGGCGTGGCTGCCCCGGCCACCTATGCCCTGGGTGATCTGGATAACATGGAATTCACTATTTACGATGTACAGATGGACCAGTCTGAGGCGGTTGCCGTGCAGGCTTAAACAGATTCTTAAATACCCAAGTTGCTGGCCCCAATATATTAATTCTATCGGCAAATAAGAACATTCAATTCTTTTCGCTGTGGCTTGCAGTGGATTGGTGGTGTGATTGGGAGTAAGATTCGATGGTTTTTCATGCTGACCATCCATCCTGTCGAAATGCTTTCCAGGAATGCTTCTGGGGGTCAGCCTTTATTTATAGTTTCCGGGAAGTTCCGGCAACTGCGAATCAATCCGTGACGGAGGAAACCTGATGACGGAAGTCGTTGCAACCAACGAGACCATCCTGGTCGTGGGTGGCGGCATCAGCGGCATGACGGCAGCTTTGGAAGCAGCCGAATGCGGCAAGAATGTCCTGCTGGTAGAGAAGAGCGCAAGCCTTGGGGGGCGCGTATCACAGCTCTACCGCTATTTCCCGAAATTGTGTCATCCCATATGCGGACTGGAAATCAACCTGCGCCGCATTAAGTCGAACCCGCGCATCCGTGTGCTGACCATGACGGAAGTGACCGCGGTTACCGGCGCCAAGGGCGATTATTCTGTTGCGCTGAAAACTGCTCCGCGTTACGTCAATGAGAATTGCACAGCTTGCGGTGAGTGCAGTAATGCAGTTTCCACCGAGGTGCCGGACGCGTTCAATTACAATCTGGGCAAGGTTAAAGCGGCCTATTTGCCGCACAAGATGGCCTACCCGCAGCGCTATGTGATCGCCCCTTCCATTATCGGCACGGCAGAAGCTGAAGCGGCCAAGGCTGCTTGCAAATACAGCGCCATTGATCTGGACATGAAAGAAGAAGCGCTTCAGGTTAAGGTCGGCGCCGTTATCTGGGCCACTGGCTGGAAGCCTTACGATGCAGCCAAGATTCAGCCCTATGGCTATGGCCGTTTCAAGAATGTGATTACCAGTGTGGAGTTCGAGCGTCTGGCTGATCCATATGGTCCGACTGGCGGCAAGATACTGCGTCCGTCCGACGGCAAGGAAGCTAAAAACGTGGCGTTCATCCAGTGCGCGGGTTCGCGTGACGAGAACCACCTGCGTCACTGCTCACGTATTTGCTGCATGGCATCGCTCAAGCAGACCACCTACGTGCAGGAGAAATTCGGCGACGAAGGTAAATCCACTATTTATTACATCGACATTCGCGCCATCGACCGCTTCGAAGATTTTTACGCCAAGGTGCGGGCTAACACGAATGTGACATTTACCAAATCCAAAGTGGCGAAGGTTGTCGAGAACGAGCAGAACGGTAACCCGGTGCTGCACGGTGTGGACACCGAAGGTTACCACCGCTACGCCAACGAGCATGATTTGGTAGTGCTGGCAGTCGGCATGGAGCCGAGTGTGAAAGGTGCTGACATTCCGGCGGACGTGATCGCCGATTCGAGCGGCTTCTTGTCTCTGGACGAAGCCAACGGCGGCATTTACGGCGCCGGTTGTGCGACCAATGCGCTGGACGTGAACCGCGCGGTGCAAAGCGCGACGGCAAGCGCCCTGCGCGCCATTCAGGTTATTAATCGTGTTGCCAGGGCGGAGGGCTAAAGCATGGCAGAGCAGAAATTAGCAGCATACATTTGCCAGGGCTGCGGTATCGGTGATCGCTTGAACACCGGCAACCTGGCGCGCGTGGCAAAGAGCGAAGGCAAGATTGCCGACGTCAAGGAACATCCGTTCCTGTGCAGTGCCGAAGGTGTCGCCGTAATCAAGAACGACATTGAAAGCAATGGCGTGACACATATCATGATCGCGGCCTGTTCGCGTCGTGCCAAGGCAGAAGCATTTTATTTCCCAACTGTGGCTATGTCGCGTGCCAACCTGCGCGAAGGGGTGATCTGGAGCCAGCCGGCTACCGACGAAGCAGCAGAACTCACCCAGGAAATGGCGGACGATTACGTGCGCATGGCCTGTGCGGAAGTGAAAAAAATGGTGCAGCCGCAGGGTAATCCCAATGCGGTTTCTTGCAGAACAATTCTGGTGGTGGGCGGCGGTATTACCGGCATGACAGCGGCCCTGGAATCTTCCAAAACCGGCTACAAGGTGGTATTGGTCGAGAAGACCGGCGAGCTGGGTGGCTGGGCAGGCAAGTTGTACAAGCGTGTGCCAAATCGCGAACCGTTCAAGGATCTAATGGACAACGGCGTGGCCGAGATGGTTGCGGCGATTAATGGCGATGCCAACATCAAGGTATATTTGAACGCGACCCTAGCCAAAACCGATGGTTCTCCAGGCCAGTTCAAGGTGGAGATTGCCACTGAGTCCGGCAGCGTGAGTACCGAAGAAGTAGGCGCCATCGTTCAGGCATCCGGCTTTACGCTGTACGATGCCAATAAGTTGCCAGAACTCGGTTACGGCAAGAGCAAGAATGTGGTTGATCAAGCCGGCCTGGAAGCCTTGGCCAAGGCAGGCAACGGCGTGATCAAGCGCCCGTCCGACGGTGGCGAAGTGAAGAGCGTGGTGTTCGTGCAATGTGCCGGCCAGCGTGACGACACGGGCAAGCATTTGCCCTATTGCTCCGGTACCTGCTGCAATATTAGTATCAAGCAGGCGATGTATTTCAAGGATGCTAATCCCGATATCGACACGGTGGTGATTTATTCCGACCTGCGCACCCCGGGCAATGGCGAGGATTTCTACCGTAGCGCGCAATACAAGGGCGTGGTCTTCACCAAGGGCACAGTCTCCAGCGTTGAAGCCACGGGCAATACCTGCAAGGTGAATTTCCACGACATGATCCTGAACGATCAAACTGCGATCGACGCGGATCTGGTGGTGCTGGCTACCGGTCAAGTGCCGGTTACCGGTGTGGATATCGATGCCAAGCTGAAGGCGGAAATCGCCGCAGCGGCAGGCGATAATGCATTGCTGGACGCCTACAAGGCTTCGCAGACGGAAAGCGCAGTCAAGCCGGTAACTATTTTGAATCTGACTTATCGTCAAGGTCCGGAAATTCCGCAGCTCAAGTACGGTTTTGCCGATTCGCACTTTATTTGTTTCCCCTACGAATCGCGTCGTACCGGCATTTATCCCGCCGGTCCTGTGCGTCGTCCAATGGACATTGCGCAGGCCATGGAAGATGCAACCGGCGCGGCCATGAAAGCGATTCAGGCGGTGGAAAATGCTGCTGTTGGTCGTGCTGCACATCCGCGTTCCGGCGATTTGTCCTATCCGTCTTTCCGCAAGGAAGGCTGCACCCAGTGCAAACGCTGCACGGTGGAGTGTCCGTTTGGCGCCATCGACGAGGACGAACAGCGTTATCCGGTGTTCAACGAAAGCCGCTGCCGTCGTTGTGGTACTTGCATGGGCGCTTGCCCGGTGCGCGTGATTTCCTTTGAAAACTACTCGGTGGATTCAGTCGGCTCGCAGATCAAGGCAGTCGATATGCCTGACGAGTTCTCCGAGAAGCCGCGTATCCTGATTCTGGCTTGCGAGAATGATGCCTATCCCGCATTGGATATGGCCAGCATGAACAGGGATGTTTACAGCGCATTTGTGCGTGTTATCCCGGTGCGTTGCCTGGGATCGGTCAATACTATCTGGATCACTGACGCGCTCAATAGCGGCTACGACGGTGTGATGTTGATGGGTTGCAAGCACGGCGACGATTACCAGTGTCACTTCGTTAAGGGTTCCGAACTAGCCAGCTATCGCATGGGCAAGATCGATGACACGCTGAAGACTCTCAATCTCGAATCGGAACGCGTGCAGACTTACGAAGTAGCGATCACCGATATCCAGCGGGTGCCCAAGCTGATCAACGATTATGTAGCCAAGATCGTTGAAATCGGCATGAGCCCGTTCAAGTTCTAGGAGGCGCACGATGAGCAATCTGAATACGCAAGCGATCGAGAAATACCGCAACAACTTCCTGAAGGAAGTGGAAGACCTGGTCGAAGAAGGTGACTGGGTCAAGATGTGCATGCAGTGTGGCGTGTGCTCCGGCTCCTGCCCGCTAGGCTCGGCTTGGGCGCATCCGCCGCAAGAGCTGTTCATGATGATCCGTGCCGGCAAGCGCGAAGAAGTGCTGACTTCCGATTCCATGTTCATGTGCACGTCCTGCTACAACTGTATCGTACGTTGTCCACGCAAGCTGCCGATCACGCACATCATGCATGGCTTGGCTAATTATGCGCACCGTCTGGGCCTGGCCCCGAAGAACCAGCCGACCCGCGTTTTGGGTACGCTATTCTGGAACAATGCTATCCAGACTGGCCGCGTCAACGAGTTGAAATTTTCCTTGGCATTGTATTTCAAGGACGGCTTTATGCAGGGCATCAAGAACTCATTGGCGATGAAAGATATTGGCTTGGGTTTGATGCTGGCCAAGCGGCTTAATCCCATGGAAATATTTGGTGGGCACGGTTGCAAGGGCAAGAAGGGCATCCATGCGATGCTGAAAAAAGCGCGCGAGATCGAAGATCGTCGCAAGAACTTCGCGAGCTAAGGAGACAATAGAGATGGCAACAAAGGAATACGCATTCTACCCAGGTTGTTCTTCCCAAAAAGGCGCCTCGGCTTCCAATTATCTGACCTCGGTGGCGTCCATGTGCAAGACACTGGACATCAAACTGACGGAGATTCCAGACTGGAACTGCTGTGGCGCTTCCATTGGCTATGTCGAAGCAGGCGAGCTGCCGCGTCATGTAATGAACGCACGTAACTTTGCCCTGTCTGAGGAAAATCTGCCTGGACAGGATATCGTTGCGACTTGCGCTGCTTGCTGGCTGGGTGCGCGCGAGACGAAAGAACGTCTGGAGCATTCGGATCGTCTCATGTCGGATACGCAAGAAGCGCTCAAGGAAGCCGGTTTACAGATCAAGGTCATCCCTGAAGTGCGCCACATGGCGGAAGTGCTGGTGGAAGATTTCGGTTTTGAAGAATTGGGCAAGCACGTGAAGAAGCCACTGGAAGGCATGAAGTTTGCCGGCTATGTAGGCTGCCAGACTAACCGCCCGTTCGGTATCGCCAATGAATCTTTCGAAAACCCAATGTACCTCGACAAATTAGTCGAAACTATGGGTGGCGAGGCAGTGGCTTATGATCAGAAAGTGACCTGCTGCGGCGGCGCGCTGGCGTTCTCCGAGCCGGAGAAAAGCCAGAAGCAGATCAAGGATATTGTTGAATCCGCCTATGACCATGGTGCTGAAATGATCGTTACGCCTTGCCCGCTGTGCCAGGCCAACGTAGAAGTTTACCAAGGCCAGATCAACCAGCGGCACGGCACCAAATTCAACATCCCGGTGCTGTACTATAGTCAGCTGATGACATTGGCTTATGGTGGCTCAGCCAAGGAAGCTGGGCTGGATGGTCAGGTGATTCGCGCACCGAAACTGGAAGCGTTCGCCGCCAAGAAATAAAGCAAATTGCGGTATTGGAAAAATAGCAGGGGTAATCGCATGATTGCCCCTGTTTCTTTTTGGAAATGGGATAAGGAGAAACACATTATGCGTCGTCCCAGTACTGCCGATGAATACGTTGAAATGGTGCGTCAGGCAATTTATGAGGTGGAAGAATTACGTGCTTGTATTGATTATGACAACGAGAGTTTGAGTCACCTCGCGCCGTTCGTTAACGATCTGGAGCGCCACGTCAATAAGGTTTATGACGACATGAAGTTGGGGGTCTACACATTCCAGCCGAATGCTGATTTGCCGTTTATGGAGATTGTTAACAGGTGGGGAGATGCAATCCCGTTCTACCAGTTGTTAAAGATGATAAACCAGACCCATCGCGAAGGACTCGATGTCAAAGAATAGGGTGTGTTGAATTAAAAGAGTTCAAAGGCTGGCGTCACTAACCCATCTGCTGCGCCCATTCGATAGCCGATAAATGCGCGTAACTTGCGGCGGTGATGTCTGTGCCGATATCGCCGCACAGTTTTTCTGCGCGCGTCAAATTTTGCCCCTCGAAAGATATCGCAAGTTCCAGGAAAGGCCGGAACTTGCCGGTTTGACCAACGAGGGCATCGACAATATCTGCGGGTAAACTCATGTGCGAGAGCACTTGCTCCATGGTCTGACCAAACAAGGTATCAAGTAGTGAAAACATGCCGACGATGAATAACTGGTCGGCTTCTTTCTTGGTAAACAGAGTTTGACCTAATAGTTCAGTCAGGCGCGCGCGGATGAGTGCCGTGTTGAGCAGCACGCGCTGGGCCGCGCGCGTGTCTACACCGGCAAAAATCAGCAGAGATACCCAGCGTGCCAGATAATCGTGACCAAGCAGCATGAGTGCATGGCGGATGGACTGTGTCTTGTGGGGCAAGCCTACGCCAACAGAATTTACATAAGTGAGCAGACTGTAGCTAAGGCCCACATCGTGTTTGAACGCCTCATCGATAACGTCCAGATCAGCTTGATTCATTATCAGATTGAAAATTTCAATTACGCGCAAGTTAGAAGGATCGACACGGTTCATCGACCATGCTTCGGGTTGCGAAAAAATATTTCCCTCAAACAGGTCGAATGCTCCGTGCTTGCATGCATCAAAATCTTTCTTCGAGTGAATATTCCATGCAATGCGCTGAAGCGGCAGGTGACGCAGGCTAGCGGCCTGTTTTATGGCTGCATCCACGCCGTGCAGACCAATGTCAAATGCGGCGTAAGTTGCATTTAGAAAAGCCCCCTTGGTGGCATCGTTCAGTTCGTAATCATTCAGAGCAAAGCGATAACCTTTTTCATGTACCGCCTCGCAAACATAATCCAGTTCGCTTTCAGGTACCGAAATGGGGTGAATTTCGAGTACCGTTTTTTGTGTCGGTAAAATACCGATGGCGTTGGCGGCAAAGGCGCCTAATGAAATGGGAATGAATGCAAGTTTGTCGCCAACAAGTTGATCCAGGCCGAAGTTATTCAACACGTTCATGATCAGACGAGCACTGTTGCAAGTATTAAATGGTACTTCGCTATCGATGCCGATATCGCATTTAGGCGTGGATAGGACATAGCCGATTACCTGCTCAGTTTGGGTAAACACTGGCTGACGCCCAACGAAGACCTGCTCGTCCACGATCTTGACAGTATCTGTTGGCAACGGTTGCGCACCCTGTGTCTGCTGGCGATCGCCTTCGGCTTGCTTCTTAGAAGATTGAAAATTAAGTTTCCAGGTCATGATTGGAATATTAGGAATCTTTAAGTTATTGTTTATCTGAATTGTATCGACATTGTCAGGCAATTCTTGAATTTTTATCAAGGTCTTGGTATTTATAAAGCCGGAGCAAATGGTCGCACATCATTCTTGCAATGCACCAGAATTGAGCATCTAATATGCGCTAAATTTTTACTTGTGTGATAAATTCTTTTATTAATCAAGCAATCTGCTGTTGGTATGAAATTGCCATAGTTGCCAGATTTGTCTTAATGGTGGGGTGAATTTAGATGGAAACTTTGAAGGTCAGCAACGATGTTTTGTTTATTCTGCTGGGCGCCATCATGGTACTCGCAATGCACGCCGGTTTTGCCTTCCTCGAACTTGGAACGGTGCGTAGCAAGAATCAAGTCAATGCCTTGGTTAAAATTTTGGCGGATTTTGCAGTATCGACAATGGCATATTTCTTTATTGGATATGGTATTGCCTATGGGGTGCATTTTTTCCATAGCGCTGATCAGCTTGCGCTAAAAAGCGGTTACGATCTGGTCAAATTCTTTTTTCTGCTGACCTTCGCAGCCGCTATTCCGGCAATTGTTTCAGGCGGCATTGCCGAGCGCGCCAGATTCCAGCCTCAACTCGCAGCGACATTTCTGCTGGTAGGGTTTGTCTACCCGTTCTTCGAAGGGATCGCCTGGAATCACCATTACGGCGTGCAAGCATGGTTGAAGGACAGTTTCGGTGCCGAGTTCCATGACTTCGCCGGTTCTGTGGTAGTGCATGCAGTCGGCGGCTGGGTCGGGCTTGCAGCCGTGCTGCTCTTGGGTGCAAGGCGCGGACGTTATGGGAAGAACGGCGAAGTCTCAGCGCATCCACCTTCAAGCATCCCGTTTCTGGCATTGGGCGCATGGATTCAGACTGTAGGCTGGTTCGGCTTTAATGTCATGTCTGCGCAGACTATCGACGCCATAAGCGGCCTGGTGGCAGTTAATTCACTGATGGCCATGGTGGGTGGCATTCTGGCTGCACTGTTCGTAGGCAAGAATGACCCAGGTTTTGTACATAACGGTCCGCTGGCAGGACTGGTCGCGGTATGCGCGGGATCTGATCTGATGCATCCAATCGGTGCCTTGATAACCGGCGCGGTGGCAGGGGGCCTGTTCGTCTATATGTTCATGCTTACCCAGAACAAGTGGAAAATCGACGACGTATTGGGCGTGTGGCCATTGCACGGCCTGTGCGGCGTTTGGGGTGGTATCGCAGCCGGCATCTTTGGCTTGAAAGAGCTTGGCGGTATCGGCGGTATCAGCCTGATTTCTCAGTTAATCGGTACTGCCCTTGGCGCGGCAATTGCGTTCGCAGGCGGGCTTTTGGTTTACGGTCTATTGAAGAAATTTGTTGGAATCCGGCTTGATCCGGAAGAGGAATTTAACGGCGCAGACTTATCCATCCACAAAATTTCCGCGACACCTGAGCGGGAGGGCGGCTGGTAAAATCATTGATAGATTGCAATAAAGTCTGTCGGATTGTTTTAAAGTCTCGCGTTTTGATGAGAATTTATTTTAATGGGCCATCTACAAGACCTTACGGATGGGCCGAAAACTGATGGTTAAAGTCAACTATCCCAGTTGTCGGCAAATCTCGCTGATCAAACCGGGTCCGCGGTACACCATGCCGGTGTAAATCTGAACTAGGGACGCGCCGGCCTTGATTTTTTCTTCGGCATCCAGCCCGCTCATGATGCCGCCTACGCCGATGATGGGGATTTCCTTTTGCAGCGCCAGGCTCAGTTGCTTGATCACGGAAGTGGATTTCGCGCGCACCGGTGCGCCGCTCAAGCCGCCGGCTTCGCTGGACTTGGTGTAGTGTTCCACACCCTCGCGGGCGACGGTGGTGTTGGTGGCGATGACTGCGTCGATACGGTTTTGTATTAAGCGTTCCGCGATGTCGATGATCTGTACGGTGTCCAGGTCAGGTGCGATCTTCAATGCCAATGGCACGTATTTTCCATGCTCGTCAGCGAGTCTGGTTTGTTCCACTTTCAGTTGCGCAAGCAGGCTATCCAGTTCATCCGCTTGTTGTAACTGGCGCAGGTTCTTGGTGTTGGGCGAGGAAATATTCACCGTTATGTAACTTGCATACGGGTACGCCTTGCGCAAACCGATCAGGAAATCGTCTGCTGCACGCTCGATTGGCGTATCGAAATTCTTGCCGATGTTGATGCCGAGGATGCCTTTGAAGCTGGCGCGTTTGACGTTCTCGATCAACTGATCTACGCCGACATTATTGAAGCCCATGCGATTAATGATGGCGTTGGCTTCGGGAATGCGGAACAGGCGCGGTCTGGAGTTACCCGGTTGCGGGCGCGGCGTGACGGTGCCGACTTCGACGAAGCCGAAACCGAGCGCGGCCAGTGCGTCGATGTATTCGCCATTTTTATCGAGTCCAGCGGCAAGGCCGACCGGGTTGGGGAATTCTAGGCCCATCACTTTACGCGTGCGGCAAGTTACCCGTGGCGCCAGCAGGCAGGACGTGCCGGTGCGGTAAGCCGCATCGATGGATGTTAGCGAAACATGATGTGCAGTTTCGGGGTCGAGGCTGAACAGGCCGGCGCGGAGGAGGGAATAAAACATTGTGGGATTTTACCCCGCCCTGACGCTCGTTGCCATCCCGAGCTGCTTCCCCTGCTTCGCCAATTCCCGGGTTGCTTATTTACGACCTGGATTTATCAATGAAAAGCTTAGGTGGTCGGCGTCTTGGTATCCGTAACGGCAGAAGTCCAAGCGAATGAGTTTCTTGCCTTCTCTGGTGACAAGTTCGTAGGTTTTATGCAAATCATACGAGCCGGCAGGCAGGATCAGGCCGTCCTCCTCAAGCAAGGGGGGGTCGGCACGCAGCAGTAGGGCGTTGGTATGGTGCAGCGACAAGGTTTCGCCTGCATTTTCCCAAACGCTTAGTTGGGTATTGAGAGGTGAGATTGTGACAGCTTCAGGCGCACGCGAAAGCAGGATGATGCCCACATGCGTATCGTCTTTTGAGCCCATCTCAACGCGTCTAAGCACGCCAACTATCCAATCGGCATTTTCCAACCTAAGGCCGAGCAGCACGCGTGCTTGTACCCAGTCTTGCATCAGCTCTGGAATGGTCAGCCCGTATCCGGCTTCGCTTTCATTTTCCGCTACCCAGCTTTCGGTGTGTATTTTCTCCTGGCCGTGGATTTCTACTTGCGGAATGGATGAGCCGGCGGGACGGATTTTGTTGCTGCCAAAATCGTAAACAAACTCGTTGTTGGAGAGCTTGTCGATAATCATTTCAGTGGGTAGCTTGTCCGGATTGATTTTGTATTCGAGAAGTGTGGTGTGAATATCCTTTAGCCCGTGAATAACTTCAAAGTGGGAAAAAAATTTCCTTCGTTCATGTTTGCGCTTGTCGAAATGCGAATGGTCATCCTGCGGTGTGAGCTTGCTCCAGGCCTGGGATAAATGCAGAAACACTTCGAGGAGATCCTGGCGTTTGTAGTCGGGGTAGCGGTGAATATCCACCTCTTTGGGTATTCCACCGGATTCCAGTTGCTTGATGGCACCGACTAGTGCGGGAACAGAGTCACCAGGCCCAAAACAGCGCGCCATGAAGTGCGGATGTGTTACATGGGTAAGACGAACCGGCGGTTTACGCAGGGAGAAGTCAATATAAAAAACGGTTTCTCCAGCAGGTACATCTTCCCAGATAAATGAGAAAGCAAATTCTTCGATAACCTGGCGCGCAAGTTCGATATGTGATTTCGTAAGCCGTCCTGGTGTAGAGACTTCCATCATCAGGATTTTTACCATCTCCATGAGAACACTGGTCTGCGCGGGGTATTGCGGGTTGAGCGTGACAGGCGTCCTGCAGAATTTACCTTGTTCGGCGATGTTAAACAGCACATACATCTTGTCCCAGATAGATTCAGGCAGTGGCTGGCGATAGCGCAGATTCATCCAGTGCGCCAGCATACCCAGCGCGCGCATGCCTCTGACACCAGAGGTGGCAATATCGGTCTCGCTTATCTTGATGCGGCCTTGGGAAATGTGGTCTGCCACGCAGCGTGTGTGCGCGTTGAAGGCGGCCAGAAAAAAGCCAGCGCAGGCATTAAAAATGATTTCCTCGCGGCTTTTGTTCATGCGCGAAGTCTGAACGTATTCAGTCAGCAGTTTTCTGGCATGTGGTTGTGCAGCCTGGTTGAAGCGGGTGGCTAGATTGATCCGTTGTCTGAGCTTGAACTCGCTACTGGTGGCCAGGAAATCAAGCCAATGGGTAATTTCGTCCAGTGCGTGGACGGGATCGCCCGTGGAAAGCGAATCCAGAATTCGGGTGATTTCTTTGGCGTTGAGGAGGAAATTGTCACCTCCTCCACCAAATAATTTGTTGAAATCAAACATGCTGGTTTGAGCTGACACAAGTGACGTGCGCTGTTTGCACCTTTCTTTTCATGCGAAAGGGAATATAGCATGAAAACGCGCCGCACGCGTTATATGGACAACCAGACTTGCCATGTAGTGCGGGCGGATAGGCTTAGTTAGCTTGCCAAACCACAACCTTATTTCGGCCATTATTTTTGGCAGAAAACAACGCTTGGTCGGCGCGCGCGATGATTTCCTCTACGCCGGTGATGTTGGCGCTGCCGGCTATGCCGAACGAGGCTGTGATATGGATGCGCTTGTCACTGGCGGGCAGGGAGATAGGCAATGTTTCATATCCCTTGCGTACGCGTTCCAGCACAATTTGCGCTTCGAAAATGCTGGTGTTGGGCAGGCACACCAGAAACTCTTCCCCGCCGTAGCGGAATACCAGATCGTAGGGGCGCAGACTTGTGCTGAGGTGATTTACAGCACGGCGCAGCACCTCGTCCCCTGCCAAATGGCCGTACTGGTCGTTTACTTGTTTGAAGTGATCAAAGTCCACCATGCATACGCTATAGTGCAGGCCGGAGCGTATGGCCCGCTCCTGCTCCTGGCGTAGCTTGAAAAGCATGCCTTGGCGGTTGCACACGCCGGTGAGCGGATCAACCGAGCAAAACTGGTTAATCAGCGCGAATTGAAGACGGTGGACGCGGAATTTGAAGTCAATGACCTTGTCCATGAAAACATCATAGGCATCAGGATCGACACTATCATTTTTGCCAAGCCCAGAAAGCAACCTGCGTGCCTCATCGTGCATGCTTTTGTGGATGGATTCAAGGGCAACAAAGTCGGCATAGTCACGCAAGCCGAGATGCGCGTTGTCGTGGTACCACTGCCCGAAACGGCACATGCTGTGGGCGTGCTCATAGAGATCGTCGGGGTCGGGAGAAAGATGGCAGATCAGCGCACGGTGCAAGCTTTTCAGCCAGTTGGTGTGGTCGAGCAGAGCATGTTCCAATTCACGTAGAAAACCAAATAGTTCGGTTTGGTCAAACTCCGGTACGATCTTGTAGGCTACTTTTTTTTGCCGCATGACTCCCCCTCAGTAATGCTTACAGCTCCTCTGGATTATGGGACCGCGCCCCTTGCGCGGTTGACCCTTTACGCAATTATTTTTTTGCCGTACGGCGTAACCTCGCCTGCAAGCGGCGCGCCAACTCGCCGAATAGTTCAGTCTGGGTCGGGTGCGGAAAGATAGCTTCCGCGACCTGGCTTAAGGTCATGCTGCCGGAAACCATCATCACCCCAGCTCCAATCAGCGTGTCGGTGTGGTCTGCCAGGAAGTGTACACCGATAATTTTCTGCGTATTCTTATCGGCCACCAGTTTGATCATGCCGAGGGTTTCCAGGCTGATCATGGCCTTCGCGTCGATGCTCATCGGCATCTTGGCTTCCACCGCGTCGATGCCTTTGGCTTTGGCCTGTGCCACGGAGAGACCGACGAAACCGGCTTCAGGGCGGCTGAAGGTGACGCCGCAATCCAGATCCTGGTTGTAGCTGCGTGCATGCCCCGTCAGGTTGGATGCCGCCACGCGGCCCTGGGTGGCGGCGGTGTGCGCCAGCATGTAGCCGCCGATCACGTCGCCCACGGCATAGATGTGCGGCACGCTGCTACGGCACTGTGCATCGGCCTTGATGACGACGCCATTGAGTGCGACACCCGCTTTATCCAGATTCAGGCCTGCGGTTTCCGGGCGCTTGCCGGTCGCCATCAGCACGTAGTCGCAGGCGTATTCCTGCGCCTTGCTTTCGGCATCACTATACTTGATAACCATCTTGCCGGGCTTGCCGGAAATTTCAGCGATCCTGGCCGAGGTCACCACGGTGTATTCGGCGGTGAGTACGCTGGTGAGCTGCTTGGCGATTTCTTCCTCGATCTCGGCAAGGATGCGATCATTGTGCTCCAGCATCAAAACGTCGGCACCGAAGTCGTGCCAAATCTGCGCCATTTCCACGCCGATCACGCCGCCGCCAATGATGCCAAGCTTTTTGATCGGCTTGGACAGATTCCACACCGTGTCGGAAGTGAGCACACCGCCGGATTTCAGGCCGTCAAGCGCGCCGGGAATCGGCGGTACGAAAGGCGGCGCGCCGGTGGCGATGACTGCCGCACCGAACGTGAGTTGATACGATTTTCCATCGACCGGTTTAACTTCTATCGTGTGGTCGTCGACGAAGCTGGCGTAGCCTTCGCGCACGTCGATCTTCACACCCTTGTCGGTTTTTAGTGCCATCTCGCCGCGCGTTTGCAAAATGCCTTTACGGTGCGCTTCCAGCGTTTCCCAGTCGAGCTTCGGTTTATTCGTGCCGGTGATGCCTTTGGCTTCATCGTGGGCACGGTCGCGGATAATGTCTGCGGCATGACGCCAGGCTTTGGAAGGGATGCAGCCGCGCCACAGGCATTCGCCGCCGGGCAGCGCAGCGTTATTGATCATGGCGACTTTGACGCCGTGATCGGCCAGGTCGCGTGCGCAATCCTCGCCGCCGGGTCCGCCGCCGATGACCACTACCGGGAAGTCCCAGTTGCCTTCGGGGATGGCAATTACTTTAGTGGCTGCCGCAGCCGGTACAGCAGCAGCAACGGTGCTGCTAGCAAGTGCAGCGCCACCGGACACGTCAATCCAGCTTTCCGGGTTTTCGATAATCAGCTTGAGGTCAGCCAGGTAAGCGGCGACGTGCGCGCCGTTTACCACGCGATGGTCGGCGGTGATATTGACTGGCATGCCGTCCGCACCCGTCGCTGCGATGGCCATAATAGCCGCAATACCTGGCGTGGGAATGGCGGTGAAATGCGTCACGCCGAACATGCCCATGTTGGAAATAGTGAAGGTTGGATTGGCGTATTCGTTGGGTGCAAGCCTGCGCGCGCGGGCGCGCGGCATCAGGTCGCTCCACTCGGCCTGCAATTGCGTCAGCGTTTTTTGTTCGATGTTGTGCAGGATGGGCACCACCAGCCCGCCACCCTCCGCAGCTACAGCGAGGCCGAAGTCGTGGTTGGCGCGTTCGACGATTTTGTCTACCGGCTGGTAACAGTTATTCAACGTTGGGTGTTTCTGCATCGCTACCGAACAGGCCTTGGCGATGGCTACTGTGACCGACACCTTGCGTGCCTTGGCGGCGGCGATGAGTTTTTCTGGCTTGATGTTGAAAGTGACGTGGAACGTTGGCAGCGTCAACGCCGCTGTCATGGCGTGAGCCACGGCTTTTTCCATGGAGTTCATGGCGCGACCATGGCCGGGCACTTCTACTTGCGGCAGGGAGTGGGCGACTTCGGCCATGCTCGGGCGCGCGCGCGCCACGTCCTGCGCCACGATTACACCAGCGGGACCGCTGCCTGCCCGTTGACCAAGGTCGATACCCATTTGTCCGGCAAGCTTGCGCGCATAGGGGCTGGCCTGTCGGCCAGCAGGGCGCGGCACTGGCTTGGCGCCGGGATGTGAAACAGCAGCTGGTGTTACTGTGGCAACTGCCTTTTGTGCTGTTGCGGGAATCGGGCTTTTGTCTTTCTGGTGGTGTGCTTCGACTACTTTGTGTTCGGCAGAAATGGTGACTTCGGTGTCGCTCACCTGCGCTGCATCGGCGACGATGAAGGCCATCGGATGGGCAACTTCCACGGTGCTGCCCACGCCTGCCAGCGGGCCGGAAAGGAAACCTTCCTGGAACACTTCCACATCCATGATGGCTTTGTCGGTTTCCACCGTGGCCACGATGTCGCCGCGCTTGATGGTATCGCCAATGTTCTTTTCCCAGGTCACCACAATGCCTTCGGTCATGGTGTCGGAAAGCTGCGGCATCACCACCGGAATGCCGGCGTGGTGCGGAATCATTTCAGTCGGCACCTGCTCGGTGACCACTTCATCTTTTTCGATGGCAAGGTCGCCCTGGGTGTCGGTGATATAGCCCAGCGCGGCGCCCACGGCAACGGTGCTGCCAAGTTCCACCAGCGGCCCGGCCAGGTAGCCGGCCTTGAATACTTCCACATCCATGATGGCTTTATCGGTTTCCACCGTGGCTACGATGTCGCCGCGTTCCACCTTGTCTCCGGCGTTCTTTTCCCAAGTCACCACAACCCCTTCGGTCATGGTGTCGGAGAGTTGCGGCATGGTGATGACGTAATGTGCGCTCATGAATTTTTATTCCTAAATTACGGGACGCAGATAAACGCAGATTTTCAGGATTTAAAAATCTGCGTGGTCTGCGTAATCAGCGTCCGAAGCTTTAAGCTTTGCCGAACATTTTGAGGACAGCATTGACGACGTCCTCGTGGTCAGGAATGGCGGCCATTTCCAGCTTGTGGTTGTAGGGCTGCGGCACCAGCGCCGAGTGCACGCGCACCGGGGCGGCATCCAGTTCGAAGAAACATTCTTCGTTGATGATGGCGATCACTTCCGAACCTACACCGACCGGTGCTTCGTCTTCTTCGGCGATCACGGCGTGATGGGTTTTGGATACCGATTTGCGGATGCCTGCACGGTCTAACGGCGAGAGTGAATATAGGTCCACCACTTCGGCGGAAATGCCATATTGCTTGTCCAGAATTTCGGCGGCTTTCAGGCACCAATGCACGGAAATGTTGTAGCCGAACAGCGTTACGTCGTTGCCAGGGCGGGTGACTTCGGAGCCTTCCAGCGGATGGAAGTATTCCGTGTCCGGCACTTCGCCCTTCATGTTGTACATCAGTTCGTGTTCGTTGATGAACACCGGGTCGTCACTGCGAATGGCGGATTTCAGCAGGCCGTAGGCTTGCTTCGGACTGGACGGTGTCACCACGCGCAAACCGGCAATGCCCATAAATACTTTTTCCATGCGCGCCGAATGCTGGGCGCCGAGCTGGTGCGCCGTGCCGCCGGGGGAGCGCACCACTACCGGAGCGGCAAGCTGGCCACCAGACATGTAGCGTACCTTGGCAGCGCTGTTGAAAAGTTGATCCATCGCCAGCCAGGCAAAGTTGACCGACATGATTTCCACCACCGGGCGCACACCAACGAATGCTGCGCCGATAGCCAGGCCGGTGAAACCATTTTCAGAAATCGGGGTGTCCATCACGCGTAGCGGACCGTATTTTTCGTACAGGCCCTTGGTGGCCTTGTAGGTGCCGCCGGCCACGCCGATGTCTTCACCCATGCAGATCACCAGGGGGTCGCGCGCCATTTCTTCGTCTTGGGCGCGAAGTAGCGCTTCCCAGAACATTATTTCTGCCATGATTGTTTATCCTCTTAATTCATTTACCACGAGGGACATGGGAATTTCAATATGCTGAATTTCCCCGTGATCCCCGTGGTTAAAGCCTTTTAAGCAAGTACATATTTTTCCAGTTCGGCCACGTTTGGCTCGGGCGATTCTTCGGAAAATTTAATGACTTCGTTTTCGATGTAGGCGTCGGTTTCCTTTTCCATCGCCTCGTATTCCTGCATGGTCACTGCCTTGGCAGCGATCAGCCGGTCGCGCAGGATGAAAATCGGGTCGCGCTGCTTCCACAATTCTTCTTCCTCGCGCGAACGGTAGCCGCGTGAGTCGGACATGGAGTGGCCGCGGTAGCGGTAAGTCATGAGTTCGAGGAAATAGGGGCCTTTGCCGCTGCGCACATGCGCGACGGCTGTCTTGGCGTGTTCATAGACCACATCGAAATCCTGGCCGTCACACTGAGCGGAATCGATATTGTAGGCAGAGACGCGCTTGAATTGGTCAGTTACGGCAGTGGAGCGGTCGATCGCGGTGCCGATACCGTACTGGTTGTTCTCGCAGATAAATAGCACCGGCAGATTCCACAACTTGGACATGTTCATGGTCTCGTGGAAAGTACCCTGGTTGTTGGCGGCGTCGCCCAGAAAACAGATGCTGATTTCGTCGCCGCCTTTCATCTGGATACCTTTGGCAATCCCGGCTGCCAGCGGGAAAGGACCACCCACCAGCGCGTAGCCACCCATGAAGCGGTGCGCTACGTCGAAGATGTGCATGGAACCGCCGCGCCCTTTGGAGACGCCGGTTTCCTTGCCATACAGCTCAGCCATGATTTTTTTGGGGTCGGAACCGCACTTGATGGCATGCACGTGGTCGCGATAGCCGGTGATTACATAATCGTGGCCGGGGCGCGCGGCTTCCATTACGCCGTTACAGCATGCTTCCTGACCTGGGTAGAGGTGCAGGAAGCCACCGATCTTGCGCTCGATGTAAGCTTGGTAGCAGCGCTCTTCAAAGCGGCGGTGCAGTACCATTTCGCGCAGAACACGCTTTTTGTCTTCGAGTTTCATGCAAGTTTCCTTAATCTGCTAAAAACGCGTGCTGCACGTCACGCTTCCCGCGAGGCGAACAGCTTAATTTTAATGGCTCTTATAGGCTTGGCCGAAGGCGCAAAGTGTTTAGCCCTTTTTACAAACTCGCCATCATCGCCCAATCTGGGTGACTTGGTCAAGTTTGCGGGGTGTGTTGCTGAGTGCTAAATATGAAAATATTTCCTTATTTATCATATTGCTGTTGGTATTTCCGAAGGTGTTGCGGGAGTCTGCTGCGTGGTGGCTGATGCACAAGATTTTTACCGGGTTGCAATAGCCGGGCAGCTTGGAAGTGCTGGCCTTGCGGCCATCAGACAGAAGACACAGAAGCAGTGGCTGCGTGTTGCGAGGAGTGCGTGCGCCATTTTCCTTCGGACAATTGGCAGAAAAATTCAATTGCCGGTACCGGGCGGCTAAAGAAATACCCCTGCATTACGTCGCACCCGAGGAGTTTTAGATGGTCGGCCACTTCCTGAGTTTCTACGCCTTCCGCAACCACCTGAAGCTTCATGTTATGCGCCAAGTCGATAGTCGAGCGAATGATTACATCATCGTTGCTGCCCTCGCCCATCCTGATGACGAAGGATTTATCTATTTTGAGTTCGTCTACCGGCAATTGTTGCAGATAAGATAACGATGAATAACCTGTGCCGAAATCATCGATGGACATCGACACGCCTATGGCGTCCAGCTCTTTAAGAATAGCCAAGGCCTGTTCTGCATTTTCCATGACGGCGCCTTCTGTGATCTCCAGGCAAAGAGAAGCTGGCCGGAGATCCCATTTTTTTAGTGCCTGCAAAACAAAATCAACGACCTCACGATTACGCAGGTTGTAGGGCGAAAGATTGACCGAGACGGGAAGTGGAAAGCCTGCACGATGCCATACGGCGCACTGCTCCAGCGATTTGTCGATTACCCATGCAGTCAGTTGTTGCATGAGGCCGGTTTGCTCAGCCAGCGGGATGAATGTGTCCGGCATAACCAGGCCCTTGCCAGGGTGCTGCCAACGCAGCAGCGTTTCAGCACCGCATACTGCGCCTGTTACGCACGATATCTTGGGTTGGAAGTAAGGTTCCAGTTCATCATTTTCCAAAGCGCTGCGCAGATCGGATTCGAAGGTGAGCTGAAAAATACTGGATTCTTCATCGGCGCTATCGTAAAAGGCAAAACCTCTTTGCGAGCGTTTGGCTTGATACATGGCTATATCGGCATGACGCATCAGAGTCGAGGTATCTTCGCCGTCATCAGGATACATGGCGATGCCGATGCTGATGCCAATATTGAACTGTTTGCTGGAAATGTTAAAAGATTCATCCATCGATTTTTGCAAACGGTTTGCTACAGTCGATGTATTCTCAGCCGTGCTTACCATCGGCAGCAGTACGGCAAACTCGTCACCGCCAAGTCGTGCCAGCATCGAATCCTCTTGCACATACATCAGCGAGTCGGATTTTCTCAGCGCGCTTAGTAGTCTAGCCGACACTTGTTGTAAAAGCTCATCACCCACACTGTGACCCAATGAATCGTTCACCTGTTTAAAACGGTTCAGATCCATCATAAGCAGGGCGAAACCAATTTTCTGGCGTTCGCAGATCAGGATGATTTGCTGTACCCGGTCATTGAACAGCGAGCGGTTGGGAAGCCCAGTCAGCTCGTCTCTAAACGCCATTGTGTCCAGCGTGTCATACAGAGCCTTAAGTTCGGCGGTCATCGTATTAAAGTTGCTTGCCAGATCATGGACTTCTGCAATGCCGGACACAGATACTTGTTCGTCCAGATTGCTGCGGTCATCGAGTACCCGGCGGATCTGGCCGGCCAGCTTCTTGAGCGGGCGTACAGCCGTTCTTTGCAGGAGAAACAGGGCCAGAATTCCGGTTAACAAGGTCGCAATTCCTGCAGCTATCAAGACCACATTTCTGGCATGTCGCAAATCATCATTCAGCGATTTCATGTCGCTGGCCATTGTGGCCTGGAGCACGGTTTTACCAGTGTTGGATTCGACGGCGTGATTCGCGATGAGAAAGCCGCCTGTTTCCTGGTTAGATGGCCACTTTGCCGATGCGTACAGCGTAGTGCCAGCTAGCGCGGATATTTTCAATGGCAACCCAAGTTCAGGTTCCAGGCGGGCAAGGGTGAAGGATGGATCGGTTACCACTGCGATGTACCCTATGACGTGCAGGCCGCCAATCGGGGTCAATACCGCGAAATGAGGCTTTCCCTTGAATAGGCATGCGGTAGACAATGTTTTAAGGCGATCCGCCCCTTTGCGTTGGCTGGCGGACTGAACCAGATCTGCGCATATGACGGGATTCCCTGAGGTAGCAACACCCTCAGCAGCGGTGGATTCGCTGATCAAGGAATAATTCAGGTCGAACACGTACAGCTTTTCTAATTTGAGAATGCCCGCAGTTTCAAAGTACCGGTGAAACTCGTTGTTCAGGAAACTTACAATTTTATTCTGATCGCGCGCTTCAAAGGCGTCACGAAAAGCTGGCTCTCGCTGCATATCGATGCCGAGCTTGGCTGAGGAGATTTTCAGATTATCGAGCAAGTCGCCGGTTTTGAGTTTGATAAGATCCGCCAATGCAGCGCGCTGCTGCTCCAGCATGAGTCCGCGATAGGTATTGCCGGTAGTGATCGCCAGCGCCATGCCAAGCAGCCCCATCATGACAATGGTCAGCCACAAGCTGGCGTTCATCGAGAAACGGACTTTCATTTTAGTAGGACACCTCTAAAATCCCAGATTTCATCCCAACTGCTGCGTTGCGGAAAAAATTTCTTGCTTACATATAACCCATATGCGGCGCGGCGAAATTTTTTCCGCGCCTTGCATTTGGGCGAACTCTGAATTTTTAGAGGTACCCTATAGGCGATCAGGCTTTAATAAAGTCAGCATCATTCCTGCACGAAAGGGTAATTTTTCTGAATCCATTCCTCGTAGCCGCCGCGAAACCAATATAGGTTCTTGTAGCCGCATTTAAGCGCGATCCTGACAGCAACGACACTTCGTCCACACTTGACCCCGTTGCAATAAAACAAGGTTGGCGAAGATTTTTTCGGGATGACTTTTCCGAGCGATGCGCAGTTGGTTTTCTCATCTGGAAGGCTGATGGATTTTTCAATATATCCCTGATTTCTGTCGCCGCTAACACGCGAGTCGATAATAATCAGATTGGACGTTTTTTCCGACAGGTTGATCACACCTTCCGCATCCACTTTGGTGACACCCGGTATTTCATCCGGTATCGGCACTTTTGGCCCTAGCGCGTACGCGCTTGCACACAACGATAGCCCGGAAAGCGCGAAGACAAGTGCTATGCTGCGAGCGATATGGAAAGTCATTTTCTACTCCTATCAAGTTGCGTGAGGAACTCGTGGAATTACAAGAAAATTATTTGGTCTGCCTATCGGACTCTTGCATCTTTATATTGGTTTTTGCCGATATTGGCAAGAAATCAAATGCGTGTGTCCTGCTGGGCAAAAGAAACAGTGCCTTCGGCTATAATCCGCTACTTTGATCTGGTTTGGAATGAAAACAGCCGATTTCGATTTCGACCTGCCGCCTGAACTGATTGCCCAATTCCCCAGCGAGCGGAGGCGTGACAGCCGCCTGCTCTATCTGGATGGCACAACTGGTAAGTGTACCGATGCCCAGTTTGCAGACTTGCTGCGCTACCTTAAAAATGACGACGTGCTGGTATTCAACGATACGCGCGTAATCAAGGCGCGTTTGCACGGCAGCAAGGATAGTGGCGGCCGGGTGGAAGTGCTGGTGGAACGGGTGCTGGATACGCACCACGCCCTGGCGCACGTCCGTGCCAGCCATGCACCCAAAACAGGGAGCCAGCTTGTGCTGGCCGGTGGGGCGCTATCGGTGCGTGTGCTGGAGCGTCAGGGTGAGCTCTATCGCCTGGAATTTGAGAGCGCAGACAGTATTTTCGATTTGCTGGAACGGTATGGCGCGTTACCGCTGCCGCCTTATATTTTGCGGCACCCGGCCAGCCAGGATGATTCGCGCTACCAGACCGTGTATGCCCGCGAACCGGGTGCAGTGGCGGCGCCTACGGCTGGTCTGCATTTCGATGAAGCCATGCTGGAGGAAATCCGCAATCTGGGGGTGAGCATTGCGCATGTCACGCTGCATGTGGGCGCGGGCACATTCCAGCCGGTGCGGGCGGAAAATCTGGCCGAGCATAAGATGCATAGCGAGTGGTACAGCGTGCCGCAAGCAACCGTGGACGCCATCCGCCGCGCCAAGGAAAGCGGCGGCGGGCGGGTGATGGCGGTAGGCACCACCTCTCTGCGCGCGCTGGAAGCAGCGGCATCGCAAGGCGAACTCAGCGCGGGTTTTGGTGAAACCAATATTTTTATTTTTCCCGGCTACCGCTTCAAAGTGGTTGAGCGGCTGCTCACCAATTTCCACCTGCCTAAGTCCACGCTGCTCATGCTGGTGTCAGCATTCGGCGGCATGGAAAATATTCGCAAGGCTTATCAGCATGCGATTGAAGCGCGCTACCGGTTTTTCAGTTATGGCGATGCGATGTTAATCGAGAGGTCAGTTTGATATTCCAGGTACATAATTCAGACGGCCCATCCCGCCGCGGCACGCTGACGCTGGCGCATGGCAAGGTGGAAACGCCAGCTTTCATGCCGGTCGGCACCTACGGCACGGTGAAGGCGATGTCGCCAGTCGAGCTGAAGGAAAGCGGCGCGCACATCGTGCTCGGCAATACCTTCCACCTGTGGCTGCGTCCTGGCCTCGAAGTCATCGAGCTGCATGGCGGGTTGCACCGCTTCATGGGTTGGGATGGGCCGATCCTCACCGATTCCGGCGGCTTCCAAGTGTTCAGCCTGGGCGCACTGCGCAAGATCAGCGAAGAAGGTGTGAAGTTCCAGTCGCCGATCAACGGTGACCGTTGCTTTCTTACGCCGGAGGAATCCATGCGCATCCAGAAGGTGCTCAATTCGGACATCGTGATGATTTTCGACGAATGTACGCCGCATCCCGCCACGGAGCAGGAGGCGGCTGATTCCATGCGGCTGTCGCTTAGATGGGCGGCGCGTTCGAAGGCGGCGCACGCAGGCAATCCGAACGCGCTGTTCGGCATCGTGCAGGGCGGCATGCATGAGAACGTGCGCGACGAATCGCTGCGCGAACTGGTGAACATCGGCTTCGACGGCTATGCCATTGGCGGCCTGAGCGTGGGCGAGCCGAAGGAAGACATGCTGCGCATCTTGTCGCATATCGCGCCGCAGATGCCGGCTGACAAGCCACGCTATTTGATGGGTGTGGGCACGCCGGAGGACATCGTAGACGCGGTGCTGCGCGGCGTGGATATGTTCGACTGCGTGATGCCCACGCGCAATGCGCGCAACGGCTGGCTGTTTACCCGCTTTGGCACGGTGAAAATCAAGAACAGCCAGTACCGCACGGACATCGCCCCGCTGGACGAGCAGTGCGCCTGCTATACCTGCAGCAACTTTACCCGTGCCTACCTGCACCACTTGTTCCGGGCGGGAGAAATTCTCGGCGCACGCCTCAACACCATCCATAACCTGCATTACTATCAGGAGCTGATGCAGGGCCTGCGCCGGGCCATCGAGGAACAGCGCCTGGTGGCGTTCGTGGACGAGTTCCGGCGGCTGCGTACCGCCACATGATAGAATCACACTTTTGTAATTGATTCGGAGAAAACCGTGCTGATTAGTTCCGCTTTTGCCGCTGCACCTGCCGCCGCTCCCGGTGGCTTCGACATCATGGGGATGTTACCCCTGGTGCTGATACTGGTTGTTTTTTACTTCATGATGATCCGTCCCCAGGCCAAGCGTGCCAAGGAAGCACGCGCTATGCTGGACGCGCTGCAAAAGGGCGACGAGGTGGTTGCGCTGGGTGGTGCGCTAGGCAAAGTGGTGAAGGTCAGCGATAACTATGTCAGCCTGGAGATTGTCGACAACGTAATTATCCACGTGCAGAAAGCTTCTATTCAGACCTTGCTGCCAAAGGGCACGATTAAAGGCATCAAGGATTAAATTTTACCGACGCCGAAACGAAAAAAAGCGCCGCAAATGCGGCGCTTTTTTTTCAGGCTACGAAGTCTTAAGCTGCGATCAACGCTTTCATCTTCTGCATCGCCTTGGCTTCAATCTGGCGGATACGTTCGGCAGAAACGCCATACTCAGCGGCCAGGTCGTGCAGCGTGGCAGAATCCTGCTCGCGCAGCCAGCGAGCCTCGATAATGCGGCGGCTGCGCTCGTCCAGACTGGACAAAGCATGCTGCAGCCCTTCCGTTTGCAGGCGGCCATTTTGCTCCTGCTCCAACACATGAGAAGGCTCGGCTTCCGCGTCGGTCAGGTAGGCAATCGGGCTATAACTTTCCTCGCCGTCGTCCACCGTCGGCTCCAGTGAAATGTCCTGGCCATAGAGACGCATCTCCATTTCCGACACTTCTTCCGGCTTGACGTTGAGCTGCTTCGCCATTGCATTTACTTCATCAGGACTAAGGCTGCCGAAGCCGGTTTTCAGGCTGCGCAGATTGAAGAATAGCTTGCGTTGTGCCTTGGTCGTGGCGACCTTCACCAGCCGCCAGTTCTTCAGAACAAATTCGTGAATTTCAGCCTTGATCCAGTGGATGGCGAAAGACACCAGGCGCACGCCCCGATCCGGGTCGAAGCGCTTGACGGCCTTCATCAGGCCAATATTGCCTTCCTGGATCAGGTCTGCCTGGGGCAGGCCATAGCCGGTGTAATTTCGGGCGACGCTTACCACCACGCGCAGGTGTGACATCACCAGGCGGCGCGCCGCGGCCACGTCGTCGTCATCGCGCAGGCGACGAGCAAGCGACTGCTCTTCCTCCAGGGTCAGCAGGGGGAAGCGGTTAACGCTCTGGATATAGGTTTCCAGGCTACTGGCAGCGGGTACCGGTAAAGTCATACTCATATTCATTTGCGGCTATCTCCATATTGCTTACGGCAAATATTAGCACTCGTTGCATGTAGAGTGCTAGTGCTCGGGTTGGTTCCGTCAATCGAGCCACTGTTTCGTGACAATAAAGTCCAGGACAACTTGGTTGAGTCGGAGGTACAGTGCGTTACTAAGTTAATAACCAACAGATTAAGTCAACTATACAAATCCAAGGTAAATTAGTCAATAATTATATTCTGTTACATCATATTGGTATTGTTCCGGGAAAACATAACGTTTCCAAACCTTATTTTGGGTGATCGATCCTGTTCCAGATGGTTATTACCCACAAGGCACAACACATTGATTTTCCCTGATTTTTTACTAAAGTTCGTAGTAAGCCAAATACAGTAGAGGCGCAAGCTTCCTGGTTGCGCGGTTCTTAGGCAATGAATATCCGGGGCAAATAGCAGGCCAAACGGAATCCACATCTTCCGTAAAACGCAGCATATCGAGATTTATAGCAAAAAATGGAAAGCAAAAACAAATTCAGAGCATTTCTTGAGGAAGCGCCCGATGCCTTCTTCGCCCATGATCTTGGCGGAAGGTTTACCGATGTCAACAAGCAGGCTTGCAAAAGTCTGGGATATTCGCGCGAAGAGCTGCTGAAAATGACTGTCTTAGATGTGGAGCAGGACTTCGACCTTACCGCTGCCAAAGCGGTTTGGGTGATGCCTAAAGAGGGGGAAGCAATTTCAGTGTTAGGCCATCACCGGCGCAAAGATGGCACGGTGTTTCCTGTGGAAACTCATATCTGCGCAAGCTTGATTGATGGCAAAAGAATAGTATTTGGGCTGGTGCGCGATATTACGGAAAGCCAGCAAGCAAAAGCGCGACAAGAGAGCCTTACAAAACTGTATAGCGCCCTGAGTGAAATCAATCAGGCCATTGTGCGGATGGATGATGAAACAAAATTGTTTCCTCTGGTATGCCGCATGGCAGTGGACTTCGGCGGCTTGAAAATGGCCTGGATCGGCAAGCATAACGAGGCAAAAGGCCTGATTGAGCCGGTGGTGAGCTATGGGCAGGGTGTGGAATATCTCGAAGATCTTGCCATTTCGGCGCACGAAGAAGTAGCTGAAGGGCGGGGGCCCACCGCCATTGCATTCCGCGAGGCTCACAAAGTAATCGTCAACGATTTCAAGATGAGTGAAATGACGGCGCCCTGGCACGATCGCGCGGAGTATTACGGGTGGGGTTCGAGCGCGACTTTTCCTGTGCCCAGGGGGGGCAGGCCATACGCTGTATTTTCCGTTTACCATGAAAACAAGGACGCTTTCGACGAGGAAATAATCGCCCTTCTTGATGAGATGTCACGAGACATCTCATTTGCGCTGGACAACTTCGACCGGGAAAAAGAGCGCAAGCTGGCAGGAGAGATCTTACGTGTCAGTGAAGAAAAATTTTCAAAAACATTTCACAACTCACCCAATCCGATATCAATCACCAAACTATCTGATGGCCAGATTATTGATATCAATGACGCTTGGTGCCGCATCACTGGCTATACCCGTGAAGAAACAGTGGGCCATTCAACAATTGAATTGGGGGTATGGACAAGCCCTATCGACCGTGCCAAATTTATCACTGCACTGAAAAAAAATGGCCGGGTTAGCGGCTTGGAGTTTGCGTTTAAAACAAAAACAAATGAAGTAACCTGCCTTGTCTCAGCCGAAATCGTTGAAATTCAAAATGAACAATGCCTCATTCTAGTGGCTCAGGACATTACCGATCTCAAGCATGCCCTGGAAACGATCAAAGAACAGAACAATTTTCTGAATGCCATTTTCGAGAGCGAACCAGAGTGCGTGAAAGTGGTTGCGCCAAACGGAGAGCTTATGCAGATGAACAGGGCTGGCCTTACCATGCTGGAGGTCGATAGTCTGGACGAGGCTCAGCAATTTGGATTGCACAAATTTATTCTTCCCAGCCACCGCAAATCATTCGTCGATTTTCATAAAGACGTATGTGCGGGAAGTAGCGGTGTTCTGGAGTTCCCCATTACAGGAAAAAAAGGTTCGCAGCGCTGGCTTGAAACACACGCCACGCCCTTACGCAATGCCAACGGAGAAATTGTCGCACTGCTTGGCATAACGCGTGACATCACTGAACGCAGGCAAGCAGAGCATGTCCTCCAGCTTGCTAACGAACGGTTGTCGCTTGCGCTACGCGCTGCGGGTGCTGGTACCTGGGACTGGGACATGACAACCGGGAAGCTGTCTTGGTCAAACGAGCTTTTCCGGTTATTTGGATTGGATCCGGAGAAGGCTGAGGCCACTTTTGATACTTGGCGAGGCGTATTACACCCCGAAGACCTTCAACATGCCGAAGACCGTATTACGGAGGCGGTTCACAATCGCATAGCACACATTAGCGAATACCGAATCGTGCTTGGTAGCGGAGAGACGCGCTGGATCCAGGCGCTTGGCAACACGACCTACGACGAACATGGCGCGGCGGTGCGCATGGCGGGTCTGTGCATCGACATCACCACGCAAAAGCAAGCAGAAGAAAAACTTCAACTTTTTGCCCGCGTATTTGCCGAGGCCTACGAAGGCATCGTGATCACTGATGCCAGCGCCAACATCATCAAGGTCAATCCAGCTTTTTGCGAGATCACAGGCTATGGGAGTGAGGAGGCTATTGGCCAGAATCTCCGTGATCTGGATTCGGGCAGGCAACCCCCCGAGTTTTATACTGCTATGTGGGAGTCCCTGAGCGTGGACGGGTACTGGCAAGGTGAAATATGGAGCCGCAAGAAGCAGGGCGCGGTATACGCGGCACGCCTCACCATTTCTGCTCTGCGTGACAAACTTGGCAAAACCGTAAATTTTGTTGGCCTGTTTTCCGACATCACCCAGACCAAGCAACAGCAGCAGACGCTGGAATTGATGGCGCATTATGATGCCCTCACGCAACTACCCAACCGGGTGTTATTTGCAGACCGCTTCAAACAGGCCATCAGCCTCTGTAAGCGCGACAAATCCCTGCTAGGGATATGCTATCTCGATCTAGATGGTTTTAAGCAAATTAATGATACCCATGGACATGAAGCAGGCGACCACATGCTGATCGAGTTAGCCCTGCGCATCAAGTCGGCTATGCGCGGGGAGGATACCGTATCGCGGCTGGGTGGGGATGAGTTTGCGTTGTTGTTAGGGGGGCTTGATACCGTGGAGCAATGCTTCAATACGCTTGAGCGGGTGCACCAAGCCATCGCCCAGCCTTATGTAATAGATGGACAGACTGTCGCCCTTGGCGCCAGTAGCGGTGTGACGATTTATCCCATGGACGATGCGGAGCCAGACATATTGTTGCGCCACGCTGACCAAGCCATGTACAAGGCCAAGCTGGAGGGGCGCAACCATTTCCAGCTGTTCGATCCTGAACATGATCTGCAGGTGCAAAATTATCGCAACCAGCTGCATCTTATTGAAGGTGCTTTTGAGCGCCGCGAGTTTTGCCTGTACTACCAGCCGAAGGTGAACATGAGGACTGGGGAAGTGGTGGGCGCCGAAGCGCTGATCCGCTGGAACCACCCGGAACGGGGGGTGATGCCACCGTTGGATTTCTTGCCAGTCATCGAAGGTACGTCTTTGGAGATCAAGGTCGGCAACTGGGTGATCGAAGAGGCGCTGCGGCAAATGGAAGAGTGGAAACAGACCGGTCTTGAGATCAAGGTAAGCGTCAACATTTCACCGCGTCACCTGCAGGGGGAAGATTTCTTCATGCATCTTGAGACTGCGCTTGCACAATACCCGGACATTCCTTCCCACCAGTTGGAACTGGAAGTGCTGGAAAGCAGTGCAATGGAAGATCTGCCTCTGGTAAGCAGGGTGATCAGTGACTGCCATCGCCGGCTAGGCATAAAGTTTGCGCTGGATGACTTTGGCACAGGCTATTCTTCGCTGACCCACATCCGTAATTTGGACGTATCTATCGTCAAGGTAGATCAGAGTTTTGTGCGTGACATGATCGGCGATCCGGACGACTATTCCATCGTGGAAGCGGTGCTCGGACTGAGCAAGGCGTTCAGACGTGAAGTTATCGCTGAAGGGGTGGAAACCAAAGAACATGGGCTGCTTCTTATGAATATGGAATGCACGCTTGCTCAAGGTTATGCCATTGCGCACCCCATGCCGCCGAGTTCACTGGCAAATTGGCTGGCAACCTACGACATCCCGGAGGAATGGAAAGCCAGAGCCAGCATGCTGCTCTCGCCAGTAGAAGTGCAGGTGCAGTTGCTACGGATCGAGTCCAACCATTGGCTGGAGCAGATAGGAAAATGCTTGGTTTCGAATGATGAATCGGAAGTGCGCTGGCCCATCATGTTGAAGGAGACGTGCCACTGTGGCCGCTGGGTAGAGCACGCCAAGCAGGAAAAAGATTTTGATTCGGAATGGCTCAAGCGACTAGAGCAATCCCATGAAGAACTGCATCGTATCGGCAATGAATTGATGCATCTGTATCAGGCAGGAGAGGTCAGGCAGGCTCGCAGTGGAATTGACCGATTGCGTGCCGCCTATCAAACAGTAGAGAAAATTTTGGATCAGCTTTTCTGACTCAGAGAAGAGACAATCCACGGTGAAAACGAAGCACGCCAAACTGTGGAAAATTTACCTTTGTTGATCTGTAAAAGCGCAGGCTTATTCGCTGATGCTCGCGACCGTTGCGTGCGCGTCGTCAACCTGTTTGTGGTGGCGCAGTTTGCGCACGATGCGCGCCAGCAGATGTGCGAGGTCATCGATGTAGGTGAACACGGCTGGCACCACCAGGAGGCTCAGCAGCGTGGAGGTGATCAGTCCGCCAATCACGGCAATGGCCATCGGCGAGCGGAAGCTCGGATCGGCCCCCCAGCCCAGCGCGAGCGGCATCATGCCCGCGCCCATCGCAATCGTTGTCATGATGATCGGACGGCTGCGTTTGTGGCAGGCGTCGACCAGCGCGTCGAAGCGGTTCATGCCGGTCTGACGCGCCAGAATCGCGTAGTCCACCAGCAGGATCGAGTTCTTGGTCACGATCCCCATCAGCATGATCAGGCCGATCATCGACGGCATCGACAGCGCCCTGCCGGTGATGAGCAGCGCAACGATGGCGCCGCCAATCGATAGCGGCAGCGCGGCTAGAATCGTCACTGGCTGCATGAAGTCCTTGAACAACAACACCAACACACCGTAAATACACAGCACGCCGATCAGCATCGCCAGGCCAAAGCTGGCAAATAGCGCGGCCATTTCCTGTGCGTCGCCCAGCTCCGCGATCTTCACCGATGGCGGCAGGTTTTTCAGCGACGGCAGCGCGCGCGCTTCGGCGTTGATTTCACCTAGCGAGCGTCCGCTCAGTTCCACTTCCAGTGTCACGTTGCGGCTGCGGTTGAGGCGGTCGATCTGGGCCGGGCCGCTCTCCATCGTGATGCTGGCGACGTTGCCGAGCATGACCGGGCCGTTCTTGCCGGGTACTGTCAGGCGTTCGATCGCAGACAAATCGGCACGCACGGCATCGGGTAACTTAACGCGGATCGGTACTTGGCGCTCGGCCAGGTTCAGCTTGGTCAGCGCAGTGTCATAATCACCGGCGGTAGCCACGCGCACCGTTTCGCCGATGGATGCGGCGGTCACGCCAAGATCGGCGGCCCTGGCAAAGTCAGGGCGCACAATAATTTCCGGCCGCACCAGCGAAGCGCTGGAACTGACATTGCCGATGCCCTTGAGCGTGCGCAGCTCGCGTTCCGCCTTTTGCGCCGCAACCGTCAGCGCGACTGGATCTTCACTGCGCAACACCAGCTGCATTTTCACGCCAGTGTCGGGCGGGCCGACGTTAAATTTTGCCCCCGGGATAGCATCAAGTTTTTGACGGATCTGCGATTCGATCGTGGCGAGTGATTCCTTGCGGTCGCTACGATGCACGGTGGTCAGCGTCAGCACAGCGCGGCGTGCCTCGGGCGCGGCACCCGGTGCGAAAGCGTCGCCACTGGAGCCACCGCCTATCGAGCTGAACACTGCCTTGATACCTTTGACTTGCATCGCAGCCACGCGCGCCCGTTCCGCCACCACGTGCGTTTCAGCGAGGGTGGAACCGGGCGGCAGTTCCAGGTTGATCTGGGTCTGGGCGCGATCGGCGGGCGGCACAAAGCCGGTCGGCAGCAACGGCACCAGCATGATCGAACCGACGAAGAAAATTCCCGCGCCAATCGCAGTGATGAGGCGATGGCTCAGGCACCAGCGCATCGTGTGCATGTAGCGTTGCATGACCCAGCCATCTTTTTCTTCGCTGTGTTTGGACGGCTTGAGCAGGTAGGCGGCCATCATCGGCGTGAGCAGGCGCGCCACCATCAGCGAGGCGAGGACTGCCAGCACCGCGGTCCAGCCGAACTGTTTGAAGAACAACCCTGGCACACCACTCATGAATGCAGTCGGCAGGAATACGGCGACTAGCGCAAAGGTTGTCGCGATCACTGCCATGCCGATTTCGTCAGCCGCTTCGAGCGCCGCCTGCATCGGCGTTTTACCCATGCGCAAATGGCGCGAGATATTTTCGATCTCGACAATCGCATCGTCCACCAGCACACCAACCACCAGCGCCAGCGACAGTAAGGTTACGGTATTCAACGTGTAACCGAAGTAAGACAAACCGAGGAAAGCCGGAATCACCGACAACGGCAGCGCGGACGCGGTGATCAGCGTAGCGCGCCAGTCGCGCAGGAACCACCACACCACCAGCACAGCCAGTATCGCGCCTTCGTACAACAGCTCCATTGAACCCTTGAAGTTTTCCGCTACCGGGAATGCGTTGTCTATAACCTGTTTGAGAATGATATTCGGATTTTCTTTTTGCAGCTCCGCGACCGCGGCACGTGCGCCGCTTGCGACAATCACCTCGCTCGCGCCTTTGGTGCGGAAGATTTCAAATCCCACCACGGTCTTGCCATCCTGCTCGGCGATGGCGCGCGGTTCGGCCACGGTATCGGTCACCGTGGCGATTTGATCGAGCCGGACATGGCGGCCGTCGATAAGCGGCACATCGAGCTGGGCTAGCTCTTCCGCAGTTTTTACTGTGGCGATAGTCCGCACCGATTGCTCGGCGCCGCTAACATCGCCGCGTCCGCCGGGCTCTTCGCGCTGCACGTTGCGTAACTGGCGCGACACGTCGACAGCGCTGACCTTGAGCGCTGCCATGCGTGCAGCATCGAGTTCGACACGGATTTCGCGATACACGCCACCCACGCGCTTGACCGCCCCGACACCCGGCACGCTTAACAGGCGTTTCGCGACGGTGTTGTCGACGAACCAGCTTAGTTCTTGCTCATCTGGCTTGGATCCGCTGCCGCTTGCACTATTGGCTACCGCCACGAATGTCAGCACCACCCGCCCGGCCGTCGATGCCTTGGTCACGGTCGGGTCGCGCATTTCGCCGGGCAAATCGGCCTTCACCCGCGCGACAGCATCGCGCACGTCGTTGACTGCTTCCGAAATTTGCTTTTCGAGTATAAATTCGACGGTGATCGTCGCCACGCCATCGAGCACCTTGGTATAGACGTTTTTCACGCCTTGCAAGGTAGCGACCGAGTCTTCGATTTTGCGCGCGACTTCCGTTTCCAGCTGGGCCGGTGCAGCGCCGTCGAGCACTGCCGTGACGGTAACGATTGGCAGCTCGATATCCGGAAAATCCTGCACCGGGTTGGCGTGATAGGCCAGCAAACCGGCGAGCGTCAGCAGCACAAACAACATGATCGCCGGGATCGGATTTTTGATGGAGAGCGCAGAGAAGTTCATGTTCAATCCTGGCTTGCCGGTACATTGCGGACCAGGTCGCCGTCGTTCAGAAAACCGGCGCCACTGACCACCACCAGCGTGTCAGGTTTTAATCCATTGAGAATTTCTATGCGGTCTACCAAACGGCGTCCAGTCTGCACCTTCAGCCGGCTCACGCGCTGATCCGGATTCAGCCGGAATACATAGCTGAATCCATCGCGAACAGCCACCGCTTGCTGCGGCACTGTCATCGCTTGCGACGTGCCCAGCTCAAATTGTCCAGTCGCGAACATGCCCGCCTTGAACGGCGCGTTGAGCCCGCTCGCTGCCGGCAGGTCAACATACACCAGCGCCAAACGAGTTTGCGGATCGACGGTCGGCGCGATCATGCGCACGCGGCCCTTCAACTCGGTGCCGTTAGCGGCCTTGACCAGTGCCACAGTGCCGGGTTTCAGGCGGCCCAGTTCTGCCGCCGTGACTTCAGCGCGCCATTCAAGGCGGCCCTGGCGGATCATGCGGAACAGTTCTGTGCCCGTGCCAACAACCGAGCCGACGGTCGCGCTGCGCGCCGAGATCACGCCACTGTCGGGTGCGACTACCTGCGTGTATTTCAGCCGCAGCTGTTGCGCTGCCAGCGTCGCCTTGGCTGCCGCGCTGCGCGCGTTAGCGGTCTGCTCGGCCGTCATGTATTGGCTGATCTGCTGCGCGCTCAGCGCGCCTGAGGTCTGCAAGCTGCGGGCGCGCGCGGCATTAGCGCTGGCCTCGGCCGCATTCGCTGTCGCTTCCATCAGAGCGGCGTGTGCCTGTGCCACATCCGCATTCATCGAGTCAGCCGAAAACACGGCGAGGACTTGTCCTGCGCGCACCGTATCACCGACATTGACGCGCACCTCGGTCAGGCGCAGGCCACTCGATTCGCTACCGATGCTCGCCTCCTGCCATGCGGTCACGTTGCCGTTCGCAGTCAGCTTGATGGGCAACTTGGCGGACAGTGGCGTGGCCGTGGTCACGGTCAGGGCCGGTTTGACAGTGACGGCCTTCTTGTCGTCAGCCACGGTGGATTTTGTCGATATCACTATCAGCGCAACGAATGATACTGCGAAGGCGCCGATCACGAGGGCTGTGACAGGTTTGAGTGTGAATTTTTTCATGTTCTATCCGGGTTCAAGCGTGATCAATCAATTAGTGGCGGCAGCACTGCTCCAGCCACCGCCAGCGGCGCGGTACAGCGCGATCCAAGCGGCGCTGCGTTCGCGCTGCAGCGTAATAACGGCGTTTTCGGCAGCCAGACGGGTGCGGCGCGTATCTTCCAGTTCCAGCAGGCTGGCGAGGCCGTTCTTATAGCGGTCTTCGGTGGCGCGGAATGCCGTGCGATAACCTTCAAGCGATACTTGCGCGTCATCAGTCCGTGCGCCCGTGCTTTGCAGATTGACCAGCGCCTCCTCGACTTCGCGCACCGCCTGACGCACGCTGCCACGGTACTTGATCACGGCTTCGTCGTAGCGCGCAGTGGCGGCATCGACGTTGGCGCTGCGGCGGCCAGCGTCGAAAATAGGCAGGCTCAGTGCCAGCGGTCCAATGCTCCACGTATCGAGTTTGGTATCGACCCCGCCGCTACGGAAATTGGCGATACCGACCGAGCCTTGCAGCGACAGGCGCGGATAACGCTGCGCCTGCGCGCTGCCGACGTCCGAACTGGCGGCGGCGACTTCACGTTCGGCATTGAACACATCGGGACGCTGCGCCAGGGTTTGCGCAGGCAGTGCATCGATTACGATAGACGGTGCCGCAACGACGGTACTGGCGGCCAATTTTTGCCGCAACTCCGGCTCCGGCAAGGCGGTCAGGGCCACCAGCGCCTTTACGTCCAGATCGCACACGGCGCGTTGCTGTGTGGCGCGGCTGTTGCTCTCGGCCGCGCTGGCACGTGCGAGGGCGGCTGTGGCAGGCGCTTGAAAGCCGGCATCGGCCGTCAGTTGCATCAGGCGTGCGGTATCGGCACGTGAGGCCGCATCCTGCAGGGCCACCGCGAGCAACTGTTCGCAGGCGCGCAGGCTGTAATATTGATTCGCCACTTCCGCCGCGACCGAGACGCGCGCTTCATGCCAGCCCGCCTGCGCTCCGGCCAGACGCGCCTGTGCTGCATCGCGCTCCGCGTGGCGCGCGCCGAACAGATCGATTTCCCACGAGGCCTGCAGCGCAGCCTGTGATGTGGTTCCGCTCGGGAGCGTGCTTTGCTGACTCGTGCGGCTCACGCTGGCCGCCGCATCGAGCGAAGGCACCAGCGCTGCGCCGGTGGCCACACGCTCCGCGCGCGATTGCGCAATGCGCGACTGTGCCGCCGCAATCGACGGGCTCACTGCCTGCGCCGATTCGATCAGTTGCACCAGCAGGGGGTCGCCCTGTTGTTGCCACCACCCGCTCAGATCGGTCAGGCTGCCGTTATGCGGCAACGGCGCCTGCCATTGCGCGGGTGCCGGCGCGCTCACGCCCGGTGCCGGCGCATACGTCGCGCACGTGCACAGCGCGAGCGGAAGCGCGCCGGAAAGCAATCGTTGAAGTATCTTCATGCTTTCTTTTTCCTCGGCGGTGATTTCTTCTGTAATTTTTTTGTAGGCATTGCTGCCGTCGCGGTGAGGCGGGCCTGCTCCGCGTTCACCATGGCTTCCGCGTAATCGACCAGGCGGGCCATCCAGGTGTCGATGGCCTGGTGTGTGCTGAGCAACTGTGGCCGGATCGAATCGATGACATCACGCGTCACCATCATCTGGATGGCGAGACCGACGATGCAAAAGGCGAGCCGCGCCATATCGTCGCCCAGTTTCGTGACGCCCATATGACGGCTCAGCACCGCCACTAGCCCGGCATGCGCGGGCTTGATGCCGTTGTCGATTTCCTCGGTCCACAAGCCGGTCGGTTCCAGCATTTCGCGGAACCACAGGCGCATGCTCAGGCGCGCCAGGTCGCCTTGCTTGAGCGGCCCAAGCAGCATGGTGTAGAAAGCGAACAGCGACTCGCGCAAGGTGAAGCCGGGCCGGGTGAATGCAGCGATGTCTTTCTTCGGATGCGGCATCGGTTCGCTAAATGCCGCGCGGTACAGGCCGGCCTTATCGCCGAAGTAGTAGCTGATCGATGCGATATTGGTACCCGCAGCGAGTGCGATCTCGCGGGTCGACGTTTTGGCGAAGCCCTGCTCGGCGAACAGCCGCATGGCCGTCAGCAGCAGGCGTTCGCGCGACTGGGCACCGTCGGAGCGGGTCTTGCGTCCGTCGTCGGGGGGAATGAAAGGCAATTTTTGCATGCCGCGATTAAATCACATAAATCAAACGATTGATATAGTTAAATCGGTTGATTTAACTGTGCGCTGGGAAGTTGTTACAATTTTAAGCCTCAGTCCGGCAGGCTGTTAGAATGGGTGGTAGCTGGAATGACTTGATATAGCGAGCGTTGAAAATATCCATTTAGAGAGACACAGATGCCTTCCGAAAGAGTTTTTGAACTGGCCGAACAATACGAAACACTTGTTCTTGCTGACACCATTACCCATCGTGCGCTGGTTGCACTATATGTCGATATGCTAGGAATCGGAGGTGCTTTGTCCGATGAAGAGATGCAGGAAGTAATCAATGCCTTCATTCGCGAAGCATGCACTGAGCCGATGTTGGGCCTGGGCTGGCTCTACTATGCGTGCGGTCAGAAGACGTTGGGCGGCGCGCCAGCAGAAGATATTGGCGATGCCGATGAGAAAAATTTCAATACGCTCATGGTCATCTTCGCCGTTAACGCAATCCACGGTTTCCCGGAAAATATTGAGGACCAGGAAGCCTTGTTTGAAAAGGTACATGAAGGCATTAAGGCCAGTATCGAGATTGCCGGCGAGGCAATTGTCGAAGCTGCCATCGAAGACCTGAAAGATATTCTGATCGATTCTTCCAAGGAAGAATTAGCTTCACTCTGCCGCGATCGTGGCATGGCTGAAGAAGAAATCATTGCTACTTTCGATTCGCTACAAGCAGTTTTTGCGACGGAAAGTGCGGCGAATTGGCCGATGAACTGACTAGGTGCAGTTTGCAGGTTCAACAGCTTCTAAGCCGCTCTGAGCCAGATGCGCCCTTATTCCGATTCCAAATTAAAAGGAGAACAAGGCGGCGAGGATGCGGCGACGAAGACAGTACAGATAGTACGGCAAGGAGCCGAAGACGAAGCCAACGCGGTTATCGTTTTAATTTGGAATCGGAATTATTCTGGTCTTTGTCCAACAAGTAATGCTTCGGGAACCAAGTGCTGAATTGAGGTAACCAATTCCAGAATGATTCCCGGCCGGCTCTTGATTGAAACCCACAATACATTGATGGATAAGTTGAGATTGACGAAAACAACCTCGCGGTATTGTTCCAGCACTTTCTGGATATTGTTAAGCGTGTTGTCGATGAAGTGTTGAGGCTGTTTGCGCAATCCGGGTATCAGTAGCATAAAATCGAGTAATGGGCGCCCGTTTTCATCGCGCGTCGGCACGATTTGCCATAACGGTGTGCCAGGCTTAAGTATTGCGCCCGATAGAGGTAGATTGCCGCGAAATTTGACGAGATTCATACTCCTCCCCTCGGGTGCCCTACATTCAATGTTGGGTCAGCTTGCCTAATTCAGTCAATATAGAATACACAAGTTCTTGTCCTTGTACGCTCATGCCATTGGCAAGCTTGTCGGCGTCCCGCTCACCGTTGACGAGCTTTCGCATCATGCCGCCCAGTTTGGCCATGTCGCCCCCCGCGCGCACCATCTGTTCAGCCATGCTTGCCAAAACACTCAACGCTTCCGGGCTGCCGCGTCCTGCCGCATCGATCATGGCGGCCAGTCCGGGGGCAGCCAGGCTGGCATCAGGTTTTGCGTTGGGGTCAGGCAGGGTGGAAGGATCCTGAATCCCGCATAAAATGGCCTCGATAATCGCACTGTCTTCTTCATCCAGACCCAACAGTACACTCGAATCACGTTTACCGTTTATCACCTGACGTATCACCGCTACCAGGGTAGCCCAACCGTTCTTCTCGGTCGCATCCAGAATCTGCGCTAATTCGGGCAGAAGGTCTCGATTGTTGCAAGCCATCACCACGTTATGAATCAAGACTGCATGGAATTGCACAATTTGCTGTTTTTGTTCGGAGGACAGGGTAGACATTGCGTCGATCTCTCAAATATTTTCTGGCTGTGGATTCCACAGGGCTTGTTGATAATGATATCAAAATAGCGCTTATACTAAACAGCAAAATCTATTTACGCCTTGATTGAAATTACCATGCAAAAACTTGAACAACTGAATTTCCACAACACGTTTGCGAAATTGCCCGAAAGGTTTTATTCGAAAGTAAAACCGACAGGCATATCGAACCCGTACCTGGTTAGCTTTAATACTGATGCAGCTCGACTGATCGACCTGCACCCGGAAGAAGCCCTGCGTCCCGAATTTGCCGAATATTTCGGCGGTAGCCGCATGCTTCCCGGCTCAGAGCCGTTGGCTATGCTTTACGCCGGCCACCAATTCGGTCACTACGTGCAGCAGTTGGGCGATGGCCGCGCAATTCTGCTGGGAGAGGTGCGCAACAGTAACGGCGATAGTTGGGATTTGCAGTTGAAAGGCGCAGGCCTCACGCCATTCTCGCGCGATGGCGACGGCCGTGCGGTGCTGCGTTCGTCTATCCGTGAGTACCTGTGTTCAGAAGCCATGCACGGACTGGGTATTCCGACCACGCGTGCACTGTGTATTGTCGGCAGTGACCTGGAGGTATACCGCGAAAAAATCGAAAGCGGTGCGATGTTGCTGCGCATGGCGCCATCTCATGTGCGCTTCGGCTCGTTCGAGGTGTTTTATTACCGGGATCAGGTGCAGGAGATCAAGACGCTGGCCGATTATGTCATTGCCAGGCATTACCCCGAATTGGCGGATGCAGATAATCCGTACCTGGAATTGTTGCGTGAAGTGGTCGGACGTACCTCTCACCTGGTTGCACAGTGGCAAGCTGTCGGTTTTGCACATGGCGTGATGAACACCGATAACATGTCGATTCTTGGCATTACACTGGATTACGGGCCATTTGGCTTTCTCGACCATTATGATCATGGTTTTATTTGTAACCACTCCGATCACCAGGGTCGTTACGCTTTCGATCAACAACCCGATATTGCCGGCTGGAATCTCTCGTGTCTGGCGCAAGCGCTTTTGCCGTTAATGACGGTGGAAGCGGCGCAGGATGTGCTAAGTGCCTACGGCCCGGAATTTACCCGCCACTATGTTGAATTGATGGCGCGCAAACTGGGCCTGGCGCAGGTGGAGCAGCAGGACATCGAATTGATCACCGGCCTGCTCGATCTGTTGCATCAGAACCGGGTCGATTACACAATTTTTTTCCGCACGTTGAGCAATTTCAGACAAGGGCAGGGCGAAGCCAATACAGCGTTGCGCGACATGTTCCTTGATCGGCCAGCGTTCGACGTTTGGGCCGAAAGATATAGCGCCCGGCTGCGTACCCAGAATGTGCCCGATTCTGAGCGCCAGGCATGCATGAACGGGGTGAATCCAAAATTTATCCTGCGCAATTACCTGGTGCAAATCGCCATCGATAAGGCGAGCCAGGAGCAAGATTTTTCCGAGATTGACAGTCTGTTGGCTTTACTCAAAAAGCCATTCTCAGAGCAGCCTGAAATGGAAGCTTACGCCGCGCCGCCACCTGATTGGGCGAGCCATATACAAGTGAGCTGCTCCTCATAAGAAGCGGGCTATGCGGGAAGGTCGAGGGGAAATCCTGTATCATTAGCTGGTTTTTATTCCTCAAGCAGTCAAGATGAAGACGACATTTCTGGATTTTGAGCAGCCGATTGCCGAGCTGGAAGGCAAGATCGACGAGCTGCGTTACGTACAAGACGACTCCGCGCTGGATATTTCCGAGGAGATATCGCGCCTGCAAAAGAAGAGCCAGGGGCTGACCAAGGATATTTACAGCAAACTTTCCTCCTGGCAAATTTCCCAAGTGGCGCGCCATCCTCAGCGCCCTTACACCCTGGATTATCTCGGTAGCATTTTTACGGATTTCGAGGAATTGCACGGAGACCGGGCATTCTCTGATGATCCGGCCATCGTTGGCGGCTTGGCGCGTTTCAATGGCCAGGCGGTGATGGTGATCGGCCACCAAAAAGGACGCGATACCAAGGACAAGATTTACCGTAATTTCGGTATGCCGCGCCCGGAAGGCTATCGCAAGGCTTTACGGCTTATGCGTCTGGCTGAAAAATTCGGTTTGCCGGTAATGACTTTCATTGATACGCCAGGTGCTTATCCGGGCATCGGTGCGGAAGAACGCGGCCAGTCCGAAGCCATCGCACGTAATCTATATGTCATGACTGAGCTGCGTGTGCCAGTCGTCTGCACGGTAATCGGCGAGGGCGGGTCGGGCGGTGCGCTGGCGATTGGTGTTGGCGATGCCATGATCATGTTGCAGTATTCCACTTATTCGGTGATTTCGCCCGAGGGCTGCGCCTCCATTTTATGGAAGAGTGCTGACAAGGCGTCGGTCGCCGCAGAAACGCTGGGTATCACCGCTAATCGTTTAAAAACATTCGGTCTGGTGGACCGTATTGTTAACGAACCGCTTGGTGGTGCCCACCGTGATCCCGATGCCATGATGCAGACGCTCAAGAAAGCTTTGCAGGAAACCTTGCGCCAGTTGCAGGAGGGTTCCATCGACGCGTTGGTCAAAACGCGCTTCGAGCGGTTAATGAGTTATGGTAAATTCAAAGAAGACGCCAAGTGATCTGATTTTTCGTGTCGAATCCGTCTTGCAAGGCCGGGTAAAGCCCGGCGACCGCCTTGTTCTGGGGCTGAGTGGCGGCCTTGATTCCTCTGTTTTGCTCGATATCCTTTGTGCGTTGCAGCCGCAGTTTGGCTTTCAACTTGCTGCCATCCATGTCAATCACCAGATTAGCCCGAATGCACCCGCATGGGCCGCGTTCTGCCGGACGCTGTGTGCGCAACGGCAAATTTCGTGCGAAGTCATGGCGGTTGATTTGCACAACAAACGCGGCCTTGGCCTGGAGGCGGCGGCGCGTGAAGCGCGCTATAGTATTTTCGCCGCCCAGCGGGCCGAAGCGATAGTGCTGGCCCATCACATGGATGACCAGGCAGAAACCGCTTTATTGCAATTATTGCGGGGCGCTGGCGTCAAGGGCGTGAGCGCGATGCCGCTCAGCAGAAGTGCAGCCGTCGGCCCGATGATTCTGCGTCCGCTGCTGGAAGTTTCGCGGCGCGAGCTGGAAGTCTTTGCCAAGGCTAAAGGCCTGATCTGGGTGGAGGACGAAAGCAATCAGGATGTGTATTTCGGCAGGAATTTTTTGCGTCACGAAGTCATGCCGTTAATCGCCACGCGCTTCCCCGCTTACCGCGAAACCTTTTCTCGTTCAGCGCGGCATTTCGCCGAAGCGGCAAGACTGCTGGATGATCTGGCGCGCATGGACGCGGCCAATGCGATCACCTGCGGGCGCTTGCATGTTGCCACCCTGCAGCAACTGGATGCGGCGCGCGCCAAGAATTTGCTGCGCTATTATTTTTCCCTGCAAGGTGTGTCCGCACCAAGTGCAGAACGTCTGGACGAGGTACTGCGCCAGCTTACTTCGGCATCGCCGGATGTCAGTATTCGCTTGCGCCTGGGGCAACTGGAAATTCGTCGTTATCGCGGCGAGATTTACCTGGCTGGTCAAGCGCCAGTGGTCGATGGAAATATTGCCTGGCCATGGCGAGGTGAAGCGCAACTTGATTTGTCGCCCCTTCCGCTGCAATTGGTGTCGCGGGAAAACGTGGGTGACGGCATCTGCTTGTCCAAACTGCATTCCGCACCGGTCAGCGTTCGGCTGCGTCAGGGCGGGGAGCGGCTCCAACCCGACTGCAAGCGCCCGCGTCGCAGCCTAAAAAACCTGTTGCGGGAAGCGGATGTTCCCCCTTGGCAGCGGGAACATCTACCCCTGCTATTTTGTGGTGACCAACTTGTCTGGGTATCGGGTATCGGCGTCGATTGCGCGTTTAAAGCGGCACCGGATGAGGCAGCAGTTGCCGTGTCGTTGCAAGCGTTGCCTTAGTGCGTTGGTACGACAACCGCACCAATTCCCATCGCCTTGATCTTGGCTAAGGCCAAGTCGGCCTCGGCTTTATTCTGGAATGGCCCTACATGCACCCGTGTTTCCGTATAAGACTTGATGCCGTTTTGTTCCAGGCGCGCCTGGAGTTGCTGCGCATTGGCGTAGTTGGTGAATACGCCTAGCTGTACCACATAGCCTTTGGGGGCTGGTGCTTCGGCAGGTTTGGCCGCCGGTGCTGCTTTCTCTGCTGGTTTGGGTTGCTGTTGCGCCTCTTTTGTTGGCTGTGGGGTGGGCGCTGTTTGTGCTACCTTTTCCGGTACCGGCAGGGGCGGTGTGGCGGGTTTTGACGCGCCGTGAGCGGGCCTTGCCGATGGTGTGGGCAGTGCTTTATTTACCACTTCTGGTGGCGGTGGGGCAGCAGGTTGTGGCGCGGCCTCGGGTGGCTGCTCTGCTGCAGGCGGCGCTGCAATAGGTGGTTCTATGGGCGGTGTTTCGGGTGTGGGTGGTGGCGGGGTGATCATGGGTGGCGCGATCTCGGCCGTTGGCTTTTCCACAACCACAGGCTTGGTAGGCTTGGCGCGACTCAGGAATGTGAGCACTGCAACGGCTACGGCGACCAGTATTATCGCGACGATAAGACGGCGCATGGCGCGTTTTTTCAGTTCGGCTTGTTCGAGATCCTGTGGTAGTTCTGCCATCCTGATCGTCCCCCTTATTTTGTTATGCTTGCCGCGAAAGCTAGCGACATTAAACGCTGCCGTCTTTCCGGGGTCAAGGGCTACTCGGCTGTAATGGCTGAAGGGCCACCTCTACAAATTCATTATGCGGGCGAATCGCGGCGTCGCGTGCTCGCTCGCTCCTCGCCTATCTATCTGATATGTCTCGTCGCTCGCTGCGCGGCTCCTTGCGCTTCATCCCGCAAAATGAATTTCTAGAGATGCCCTGAAATGGTTTATTTGAGGCGGAATTCGTGATAAATTAACGAGTTATTTTTACTAACTTTGAAGACTTAACGGAGAAATTGCATGGCGATCGAACGTACCTTGTCCATTATCAAACCTGATGCTGTTGCCAAAAACGTAATCGGCAAGATTTATTCCCGCTTCGAAAGCAACGGGCTCAAGGTTATTGCTTCGAAAATGAAATGGCTGTCCCAAGCCGAAGCAGAAGGCTTTTACGCTGTGCATCGCGAGCGTCCATTCTTCAAGGATCTGGTGGCGTTTATGACTTCCGGCCCGGTGATGATCCAGGCGCTGGAAGGCGAAAACGCTATTGCTAAAAATCGTGACTTGATGGGCGCCACTGACCCAAAAAAGGCTGAGAAAGGCACGATCCGCGCCGATTTCGCTGAAAGCATCGACGCCAATGCAGTGCATGGTTCCGATGGAACCGACACAGCTAAGGTGGAAATCGCCTACTTTTTCCCCACTATGGAAGTTTATTCCCGTTAATGCCCGTTAATCTGCTCGATTACGACTTGCCGCAGCTTACTGCCTACTTCGCGGAAATCGGTGAAAAGCCGTTTCGTGCCAAGCAGGTGCTGCGTTGGCTGCATCAGTTTGGCGAGAATGATTTTGATCGCATGAGCGATCTGGCCAAGTCGCTGCGGGAAAAGTTGAGCAGCACGACGGTTATCGAACCACCCAAAATGCTGCGCGAACAGCTGTCCGATGACGGCACGCGCAAGTGGTTGCTGGATGTGGGTGTCGGCAACGGCATCGAGACGGTATTCATTCCCGAGGATGAACGCGGCACGTTATGCATCTCCAGCCAGGTTGGCTGCGCGCTGGAATGTTCTTTCTGTTCCACCGGGCGGCAGGGCTTCAACCGCAACCTGACGGTAGCGGAAATCATCGGCCAGTTGTGGTGGGCGAATAAAGCCCTTGGGCGTGATCCGAAGGGCGAGCGCATCATCAGCAATGTTGTCATGATGGGGATGGGTGAGCCGCTGGCCAACTTCGATAATGTCGTAACGGCGCTCAACCTGATGCTGGACGACCATGCCTACGGCTTGTCCCGCCGCCGCGTGACAGTCAGTACGTCCGGCTTGGTTCCGGCCATGGATCGTTTGCGCGACGCTTGTCCGGTGGCGCTGGCGGTATCGTTGCATGCGCCGAATGATGCGCTGCGTGACAAGCTGGTACCGATCAACAGGAAGTACCCGCTGAAGGAACTGATGGCTGCCTGCAACCGTTACATAGAGAAAGCACCGCGTGATTTTGTGACCTTCGAGTATGTGATGCTGGCGGGCGTTAACGATACAGCAGAGCATGCGCGCGAGTTAATTGCGCTTACCCGCGACGTGCCATGCAAATTCAATTTGATTCCGTTCAATCCGTTCCCGCAATCGGGCTTCGAGCGTTCCAGTTCCGAGGTGGTGCGCCGCTTTCGTGACATGCTGTACGAAGCGGGACTTATCGCAACCACGCGTAAAACTCGCGGCGACGATATCGACGCGGCTTGCGGCCAGCTGGCCGGACAGGTGAACGATAAATCCGGGCGCGTGCTGCGCAATATTGCCAAGGTGGTGGCCGCATGAAAACGAACGGAGAGAGTTTCGGCGTAGTCAAAACGAGTGAAAGGAGTTTCGGCGCAGTCAAAACGAGTGAAAGGAGTTTCGGCGTAGCCAAAAAAATCGCATGTACCTTGTGTCTGATTCTGGCTGGCTGTGCGGGCGGCGGCGAGCAACATATGATCCAGCAGGCGGAGAGCAGCGCGAAGGTAGATGCGCAGTATCGCGCACGCGTGCATACCGAACTGGCCGCCAGTTACTATAGCCTGGGCCAATACGGCGTGGCGCTGGAGGAGTTGAACGACGCCTTGCGTTCCGATTCATCGTATACCCCGGCGTACAACATGCTTGGCGTGGTGTACATGGAATTGAAAGAAGACAAGCAGGCTGAGCAGGCTTATGAGCAGGCATTGCGCATCAGTCCATCCGATTCGGAAACGCACAACAACTATGGCTGGTTTCTGTGTACGCGGGGACGTATGGGGCTGTCCATCGGACATTTCCTGGAGGCGGTGAAGAATCCGCTTTACGCTACACCAGAAAGGGCTTATCTCAATGCCGGCATTTGTTCGCGCAAGCAAGGCAACGATAGCGAAGCCGAAAAATATTTCCTGAGCGCGTTAAAAATCCAGCCATTGCAGCAGCAAGTCCTGTACAACATTGCCGATTTGTATTTCTCTCAGGCTCGCTTCGAGGATGCGCGATTACATTTGGATCGCCATTTGCGGGTAGCCGCAGCAACGGCCGATAGCCTGTGGTTAGCGGTGCGCATAGACCGCAAGCTGCATGACCGTAATGCCGAGGCAAGCCACGGTTTGCAATTACGTAAACAATTTCCTGATTCGCCCCAGGCAGATTTATTGAAAAGCGGGCGCTTCGACTAAACTTTTGAATGATGACGGAAACTATCCAGGATATCAGCCCACAGCCTGAGCCCAATCACGCGCAACCGTTGGTAATCGGACGCCTGTTTGTTGCCGCCCGCGAGCAGCAAGGACTTTCAGTTATCGATGTGGCGCGCCAGTTAAGGCTAGGCGTCAAGCAGATCGAGGTTTTAGAGACGGACGATTACGCCCGTTTGCCTGGCAATACCTTCGCGCGCGGTTTTATCCGGAATTATGCGCGCTTGTTGCAGATAGATCCCGAGCCGTTGCTGCAATCTTTCCAGCAACGCGGCCCGTCTGAGGAGTTGGCTATGTCGGCGCCGCCGCAAGGCGGGGAGTTTTCGGCCTACCCATCCAAGCGCTGGATATGGTACGCCGGGGCAGCGATGCTGATGGTGATAGCAGCGCCGCTGCTGGTCTATGTTTTTCTAAGCGCTGACGGGACTCAACCAGCGGCCACTGCGAAGCGAGTGCGTCCTGCACCTCTCGTAGCGACTGCGCCACAGCAGTCACCGGTTACGTTGCCTAATCCCATGCCACCCTTGACCGTTGCTGTGACGCCGCAGCCCGCAGTTCAGCTGGCCCAGCCTGCAATATCACTGCAGCAGCAGGCGGATAATGTATCTATGGTAACCAAGCCACACACCGAGGGTGCGCCTGCCGGCAGCGGCCGCATTGTATTCGAGTTCGGTCAGGAGTCATGGACTGAAGTGCGCGACAAGGACGGCAAGAAACTGCTCTCCCGGCTGAATGCCGCAGGTACCGAGCAGACAATTGAAGGGATGCCGCCATTTACGCTGGTGGTGGGTAATGCGGAAAATGTAAAAATCACCTATAACGGTGTCCAGGTTGATATGACGCCCTACATCGAAGTCACCGTTGCGCGCTTGACTCTGAAGTAAGGCTGACAAAAAAGAGGTTCGCATGTTTCATGTAGCTATCCCGCGCCGCAAAAGCCGGAAAATCATGGTGGGTAACGTTGCTGTTGGTGGCGATGCGCCTGTATCCGTGCAGACCATGACCAACACGGAAACCACCGATGTTGAGGCGACGCTGGCGCAGATCGAGCGTGCGGCGAAAGCCGGTGTGGACATTGTGCGTGTGTCCATCCCCAGCATGGAAGCCGCAGAAGCTTTCGGCAAAATCAAAAAACGCTCGCCGGTGCCGTTGATCACAGATATCCATTTCGACTACAAAATTGCCCTGCGCGTGGCCGAGTTGGGTGCGGATTGCCTGCGCATCAACCCCGGTAACATTGGCCGCGAAGATCGTGTGCGCGCGGTGGTGCAGTCGGCGCGCGATCATGGCATTCCGATTCGCATCGGCGTGAATGCTGGTTCGCTGGAAAAAGATTTGCAAAAGAAATACGGTGAGCCAACGCCGGACGCACTGGTGGAATCGGCCATGCGCCATATCGACATGCTGGACAAGCTGGATTTCCAAAATTACAAAGTCAGCCTCAAGGCGTCAGAAATATTTATGACCGTGGCGGCCTACCGCAAGCTGGCCAGCCAGATTGATCAACCACTGCATCTCGGCATCACTGAAGCCGGTGGTTTGCGCTCCGGCAGCGTGAAGTCGGCAATCGGCCTGGGCATGCTGCTGGCGGAAGGCATCGGCGACACTATTCGCGTGTCATTGGCGGCCGACCCGGTAGAGGAAGTGAAAGTTGGTTTCGATATCCTGAAAAGCCTGCACATCCGCAGCAAAGGCATCAACATTATTGCTTGCCCATCTTGCTCGCGACAGGAATTCGATGTAATCAAAACGGTGAATGCCCTGGAGCAGCGTCTGGAGGACATTACCGAATACATGGACGTGGCGGTGATAGGTTGCGTGGTGAATGGTCCGGGCGAGGCAAAAGCCGCTGATATCGGGCTGGCCGGCGGTTCGCCCTGCCTGGTTTATTTGGAAGGCAAGCCAAGTTACAAAGTCAGCGAAGAGCAGATCGTGGACGAATTGGAGAAGCAGGTGCGCGCGCGCATAGCGCAGCGCAAACTGGCACCGCAGGAAGCGAACAAAATAATCCCCATCAAGGTGGCGGGCTGAACCGCTGCCAGCAAATTACTGACGTATTCATGAGCGATCCCATTCAAGCTATCCGCGGGATGAACGACATCCTGCCGGACGATGCGCCCCTGTGGGAATATTTTGACGATACCGTGCGTGCCTGGCTGCGTGCCTACGGCTATCGTGCCATCCGCATGCCGATTGTCGAGCAGACTGCACTGTTCAAGCGCGCCATCGGCGAGGTGACCGACATCGTCGAGAAGGAGATGTACACCTTCGTCGATGAACTTAACGGCGAGAGCCTCACGCTGCGCCCGGAAGGAACCGCTTCCTGCGTGCGCGCGGTGTTGCAGCATAACCTGCTGTACAATGCTCCGCAGCGCTTGTTCTATACCGGGCCGATGTTTCGCCACGAACGCCCGCAAAAGGGCCGCTACCGACAGTTTCATCAAGTTGGCGTGGAATCCTTGGGCTATGCGGGGCCGGACATGGACGTCGAGCACATTGTCATGTGTGCCGATTTGTGGCGGCGCTTGAATCTGACGGATGTGCGGCTGGAGATTAATACCCTGGGCAGCGCGGATGCGCGCGCCCGCCACCGTACGCGGCTGATCCATTACCTGGAGCAGCATCAGGACAAACTGGACGCAGATGCAACGCGGCGCCTGCACAGTAATCCGCTGCGCATTCTGGACAGCAAGAATCCGGTGATGCAGGAAATAGTCGAAAACGCGCCCAGGTTATTCGACGATCTGGACGAAGATTCGCTTAAGCATTTTGAGGCGGTACAGGCTATTTTGCGCAACGCCGGTATCGAGTACCAGATCAACCCGCGTCTGGTGCGCGGGCTGGATTATTATAATTACACCGTATTTGAGTGGGTCACCGACCGGCTTGGCGCGCAAGGCACCGTATGCGCGGGCGGACGTTACGATGGCCTGATCGAACAGATCGGCGGCAAACCGGCACCAGCCTGCGGTTTTGCCATGGGCGTGGAGCGCTTGTTGGCATTAATGCGGGAAAATGGTTTTGAGGTACCGCGCAGGGCGGCGGACGCCTATGTGGTGCACCAGGGCGAGCAGGCAGATCGGTTCGCCTGGCATGTGGCAGCACAGTTGCGTGCTGCAAATTTGGATGCGGTGATGCACTGCGGTGGCGGCAGTTTCAAGACGCAGATGAAAAAAGCTGACGCCAGTGGCGCGCGTTTCGCGCTGATTATCGGTGACGACGAGGTGGCAGCGGAGCAGGTGACTATCAAGCCGCTGCGCGAGCTGGGTGAACAGGTTCGAACAAGTGTTGGTGAAACAATCGATATCTTAATTATGGGACGCAGATAAACGCTGATTAACGCTGATTTCATAACTGAAAAATCTGCGTTAATCAGCGTTTATCTGCGTCCGAAATTCCAGGTGTAAAGGACAGCAAATGAGCGTACATGATTTAGAAGAGCAGGAACGGATTGATGCCCTCAAGGCATGGTGGAACCAACACGGTAACACCGTCACGCTTGGCATAGCAGTATTTGCTGCAGTGATGGCCGGTATCCAGGGCTGGCGCTGGTACCAGCAGAAGCAGAACGTCGAGGCGGCCTCCGTTTATCAAGCGGTTCTGGCCGGCGCTCAGGCGAATGACGTGAAGAAAATTCGTGATGCAGCCGGTGCCATTATGGAAAAATATCCGTCTACTTCCTATGCCACGCGAGCAGCACTGGAGGCGGCGCGTGCCAATTATGAATCGGGCGATACCAAGAGTGCCAAGGCCCAGTTGCAATGGGTAGTCGACAATGCTTCCGAGGTGCAGGCGCGCGATGTGGCGCGGCTAAGATTAGCCGGTGTGTTGCTCGACGAAAAGAATTACGTGGAAGCGGCTAAATTGCTGGATGCCAAACATGATGCGGCATTTGACGGTTTGTATAGCGACATGAAAGGCGATGTCGCGGCTGCCCAGGGCAAGAACGGCGAGGCGCGCACTACTTACCAGGCGGCATTGGGCAAGATCGATGAGAAGAGCACCTACCGTAAATTCGTGGAGTTCAAGCTCGATGCCTTGGGAGAGGCTAAATGAAACGCTTGCTGATTTTACTTCTGCCCTTGTTGCTAAGCGCATGCTTCGGCTGGTTTGGTGGCAAGGATGAGGGCGTAAAGCCCGCTGCATTAACCGAATTCAAAGCCAGCGCAACGCCCGTCGTTTTGTGGCAGGCGAACATAGGCTCCAGTGGCGACTACGCGCTGCAGCCGGCGGTCGAGCGCGGCAATATTTATGCAGCTAGCAATGCTGGCGCTATTGCGCAATTCGACGCGGTAACAGGTAGGCAGATTTGGCGTACGGATACCGGCAAGAAAATTTCTGGCGGAGTGGGTGTGGGCGCCGGCCTGGTGCTTGCCGGAACGATCAAGGGTGAAGTGCTGGCACTGGATACCAATGGTAATGCCAAGTGGCAAGCCGAAGTGTCGAGCGAGGTGTTGAGCGCGCCTCAAGCTGAAGATGGCGTGGTGGTGGTGCGCTGTGCCGACGGCCAAATTTATGGCCTGGATGCGGCTGATGGCAAACGCAAGTGGGTTTATCAACGCGCACTGCCCGCATTGGCTTTGCGCAGCTTCGCCGGTACGGTGGTGACGCACGGTGCGGTGTTTGCCGGGTTTGCCGGAGGCAAAATGGTGGCATTGAATCTTGCCAACGGTAATGTTGGTTGGGAAGCGGCAGTGGCATTGCCGCGCGGTACCAACGAACTGGAACGCATCGCCGACATCACCAGCCAGCCGGTCATAGATGCACGCCAGGTATGTGCTGTGGCTTATCAGGGACGTGTGGCCTGCTTCGATATACGTAACGGCAACCCGCTTTGGTCACGTGACCTGTCCAGTAGCACCGGTCTGGCCATAGATCAACGCAACGTTTACGTGAGCGATGAAAAGGGCGCGGTAGTGGCAATGGATAAGGCCACTGGCGCCAGTGTATGGAAGCAGGACAAGCTTAGCGCACGCCATCTGACGGCGCCACTGGTGCGTGGCAACAATATTGCCGTGGCAGATTTACAGGGCTACTTACATCTGTTGTCGCGCGAAGATGGCAGCTTTTCTGCCCGGCTCGCGACGGATGGCAACGCGGTACGCAGTCAGCCGGTTGCGCTGGATGACGGGTTGTTGATGCAAACCAGCAGCGGCGGACTTTACGCCATTTCGATCAAGTAGTTTCGCGTTTCGAGTTGACTCGAAACGCGAAGCGCGAAACTGACCCCCATGAAACCTACACTCGTTTTAGTCGGACGTCCCAACGTCGGCAAATCCACCTTGTTCAACCGGCTAACCAAAAGCCGTGATGCGCTGGTGGCGGATTTTCCGGGGCTTACCCGTGACCGTCATTATGGACACGGCAGGATGGGGGATCGGCCCTATCTGGTCGTGGATACCGGTGGTTTCGAGCCGGTGGTGAAGGACGGCATCCTGCACGAGATGGCGCGGCAGACGCTGCAAGCTATCGCCGAGGCGGACAGTATCGTGTTTCTGGTTGATGCGCGCGAGGGCATGACACCGCAGGACAAGATGATTGCCGATCAATTGCGCCGTACCGGGCGGCCAGTGTGGCTGGTGGTCAACAAGGCGGAAGGCATGCAGCGGGCAGTGGTCGCGGCTGAATTCTACGAGCTGGGGCTGGGTGATCCATTACCAGTTTCTGCCGCGCACGGTGAAGGGGTGCGTGAGCTGGTGGAACTGGCACTGGCTGATTTTCCGCAGGAGCCGGCACAGGAAGCAACCAAGGACGACGTACCGCGGATTGCCATCGTTGGCCGCCCCAATGTCGGCAAATCCACATTGGTGAATAGCTTCCTGGGCGAGGAACGCATGATCGCCTTCGACCAGCCGGGCACTACGCGTGACAGCATTTACGTGGACTTCGAGCGCAAGGGAAAAAACTACGTGTTTATCGACACGGCTGGCGTGCGCAAGAAGGGTAAAGTATTCGAATCGATCGAAAAATTTTCCGTGGTGAAAACGCTGCAAGCGGTGGAAGATGCCAATGTAGTGATCCTGGTGCTGGATGCGCATCAGGACATTTCCGACCAGGATGCGCACCTGGCGGGGTTTATTCTGGAAGCGGGACGCGCAGTGGTGGTGGCGGTGAACAAGTGGGACGGCCTGGATGCCCATCAGCGCGACACCGTCAAGAAGCTCATTGCACGCAAACTTAATTTCCTCGATTTCGCCAAATTTCATTATATTTCTGCGTTGCAGGGCAAAGGCGTGGCCGGGGTGATCGACTCGGTCGATGTCGCCTATGCAGCAGCCATGGCCAGCCTGCCGACACCGAAGCTGACCCGTGTGTTGCTGGCGGCAGTGGAAGTGCAGCAGCCACCGCGCAGCGGACTGACTCGCCCCAAGATGCGTTATGCGCACCAGGGCGGCAACAACCCACCGGTTATCGTGATTCACGGCAATGCCCTGGGCAAGGTGCCGGACAGCTACCGCCGCTATCTGGAACGGGTTTTCCGCGAGGCATTCGAGCTGGAAGGCACGCCGCTAAGAGTGCAATTCAAATACAACACTAATCCCTTCGAGGGCAGGGTCGCCCCCAGGACGTATAGCCTACGCGATGATATTCAGGCGCGCCGTGAGAGGAAAGAACGCAAGAAGAATTTTGGAGGTTAGTTTTTTATTGCCACGGAGGGGCGCAGAGAACGGGGGTATTCTCTAATCTGCCCCGCACCTCTATTCCTGCTGGCTTTGAATTGGGCTCCGTCTGTTCGTCAACACCATCAGTCTTGAAATTGCCGCCGTAATTCCTGACTGAGCGGATATTTCCCTTGTATGTGCATGGCTTTACCCTGGCATTTTTGATATGGTTGAGCTTGTCTTCAACTCAACGAGCTTGCACATCTGAATGATCCAAGCTTCTTCCATTCAGTTAAACGACTCTCCTTCCCTGGTGCGGCTGGGCGCACGGGTATTTTTTTCCATTAGTGCGGTTTTCCTGTTGCTGGTGTTTATCTGGATGTGGCATGCCTGGAATGACGTCAAGCAGGCCCAGCAGAAGCGCATGGAAATAGCGGTGGAGCTTCTGGCCGGCCAGGGACAGAGCTATCTGGATTCCGTCGCAGTGCACCTGGAGGAGCTGGCCGATGAGATGCGTCAGGTGGATATTCTGCGACACCGCGACCGGCTTTTTCCTACGCTGAGAAATTTCAAGAAGCACCATGACAATCTGGCCGGTGCGGCACTGCTTCTGCCGGACGGTCACATACTCGGCACAACGCTGGCGCAGCCTGGAAACCAATTGCCGAATTTCATGCAAGATCCGGCTTGGCGCGATGACTTTCTTTATTCACTGCAGGTGAAGGGTCTGAGTGTGAACCACCCGCAGCACGTGCGCATCATCGATAAATGGGTCATTCCACTGCGCTATACGGTGCGCGATACTGCCGGCAACGTCGCCTATATCTTGCAAACAGCTATTTTTCTGGAAAATCAGCAGGCCCTGTGGGCCAATCTGCACCTGGAGAAGGGGGAGGTATTCGAGCTATTGCGCGAGGATGGATACTTAATCAGTCGTATGCCTTCCATTGATCCGCAAAAATTGTATACGCAAAAGCACACTGATTACGACAGGCTGGCGTCGATTGTGCGTAACGGTAAAAGTGGGCATTACGAAATGAACGGTAGTGATGGCATTGCGCGTCTCGGCGCTTATCATCATCTGCAACGCTATCCGCTGTATGCCCTGATTTCCATGCCAGTAAGTACCTTGCGTGCGATATGGTGGCGAGAAGTGCAGTTGCCCTCGCTGCTGCTTCTTGCCCTGCTATTTTGTGGTGGTGCAACCTATGCGTGGCTTGCCTGGCGATTTGGAAAGCGGATGGCAGTTATTCAAAGCAAGCTGGAACTGGGACATCATGAAAAGGCGCTACCCAGCAGTGGCGTGAGAGAACTTGATAGCATGTGCGAGGCATTGGCAGATAGCCAGGAACGCTTGCGTGCCGTAGCTAATAACCGCGAGCGATCATTGCTGATGGCGGCCAATGCCGGTACTTACGCCGTGCGCGCGAGAGATGGCGTAGTGGTTGCCGCTGACCAGGCTTTCCTCAACATGTTGGGTGTGAAGCAGGAAGACGTTGTGGGGCAGCCTTGGCGGAGCTTGTTTGACGATGACAATGGCGGCTCGCCCGACGATACGCAACCATTTTACGTACAGGACATGTTACGCCGGATCCGGCGCTTCAAGGGTGGAAAAGGCGTGCGGCCATGGTTGTCGTTGGCCGAATATGAGGAAGATAAGGACGGGGAACGTTTCCGTCATGGCATGGCCATCGACGTAAGTGAACGGGAAAGGTTGCTTGCCACGGTGGGCATGCAATCTAGCCGTTTCCAGGCATTGTGGAAATTGGCTACCAATCGTGCCAGTTCCGAGGCGGAAAAAGCAGACCTGATGCTGAAGCTGGGGCTGGAGATACTCGGCATGCAAACTGCCATGATTGGCGAGCAGACTGAAAATGGTATTGTGGTCAGGCATGCTATCGATACGCTGGGTTACTTCAAGGTGGGTGAGCCGTGTCAGCTAAGCAGTTTGTGTCAGCTTGCACTCAGTTCGCAAAGCGCGATCCTGGTATCCGACCTCGCTACCGATGCACGTTTCGCCGGCCATCCTCTGGTGCTGTCTGGCGACTTGCGCGCTTATGCCAGCGCACCTATCCGGTTGGAAGACAGGTTGTTTGGCACCTTGGTTTTCCTGCGGAAAACGCCGTTAACCACTGACTTTAGCGACAATGACAGAGTGTTCATGGAGCTGCTGGCCTCCTGGTTTGGACAGATGATGTTGCAACAACATCAGCGCCAGGTGCTGGAAACCATGGCCATGACGGATAGCTTGACCGGCTTGCCTAACCGCCGCGCGGCGGAGACGCGCTTTGTCGAGGAGGTTGGACGTGCCAAACGGGACGGCATTGGTTTTGCCGTCGCCACCTGCGACCTGGATCGTTTCAAACTGGTCAATGACCATTACGGCCATAAAGTGGGGGACGAGGTGCTGCAGAAGGCCACGTACATCATGCGTCAATCCCTGCGCGAGGGTGACTGGATGGCGCGCTGGGGTGGCGAGGAGTTTATTCTTTTTCTGCATCAGTTAAGCGGCACCGATGCTGTGCGAACTGTCGAGCGGATCAGTAAGGCGCTGAAAGAGCGCCCGTTGAATACTTCCGAGGGGGACCTGCGCATCACGGCGAGCTTCGGTATCGGTGTGTTCCACCCTGATGACGAAGACGTAAGCCGTGTGTTATCCGAGGCGGATGGCTGTATGTACGAAGCCAAGAAGAAAGGCCGTGACTGCATCGTGGCCAGCGACTCCAGTAGCCGCACCACGCTGTGGCACGCCGGCATGCTGCAGCATGCCTTGCAGGAAGATCGTATTGTGCCGGCTTACCAGGTAATGGTGGATCTGGCCACCAGTCAGCCTGTGGCGGAAGAAGCGCTGGCGCGCCTGGTGCAACCTGATGGACGCATCATCCCTGCGCTTGAATTTATTGAGGCTGCCGAGGGCATCAATCTTATTCATGCGGTGGATGAGGCGATTATTCGCCACGCCATGAATCATTGCCTAGCGAAATACGAGGAGGGAAAAACCGAGCCTGGTTTCACCCACTTCGTCAATCTGTCACCACAGTTTCTCGCGCGTTCCGATCTCGTACAGGGGTTACTCAAAGACGCTATAGATTTCTGTGCCAGACGCAACTTCAAGTCCACTGATATCAAACCTATCGTATTCGAAATTACCGAGCGCCAGTTGCTATCCGATTTTGCCAAACTGCGCGACGAGTTAAAGCCATTGCTTGATTTTGGTTTCCGTCTGGCGCTGGATGATTTCGGCAGTGGCTATTCCTCATTTCTCTATCTGGCTGAGCTACCCATCAGCTTCCTCAAGATTGAGGGTTGGATGGTAATGAATATGCGCAGTAACGAGCGGGTGTTGTGCATGGTGAAGAGCGTTGTGATGCTCGCCCAGCAGCTCAACCTTACGACCATTGCCGAATGCGTGGAGGATAGGGAGACTGCCGATATGCTGCGCGATATGGGGGTCAATTGTGGGCAGGGCTATTATTTTGGGCGGCCGGTGTGTGAGTCCGATGAAGCGGTCACAGGCTTACAATTGCCGGCACGCTAGATAAGAGCGAGTATATTTTTTCTGGCGAATCCTTGAATAATAAAGTAAAGTGAAAACATACGACAAAAGTGGAGTAACCCATGAGTGCAAAAGGGCAATTGCTACAAGACCCGTTCCTCAACACCTTACGCAAAGAGCATGTTCCTGTATCTGTCTACCTGGTAAACGGTATCAAACTGCAGGGGCAGATCGATTCATTTGACCAATATGTCGTGCTGCTCAAGAATGCCGTTACTCAGATGGTCTACAAACACGCCATTTCCACTGTCGTGCCAGCCCGCCCGGTTAACGTCCAGTACGAACAATCCCCTGATTCCTGATGCTTGAGCGTCCCGACAGCGGTGACGCGGCTGTCCTGGTAAGCCTCGATTTCGGGGAACCCGACTACGCTGAAAGCCTCGAAGAACTCAAGCGGCTTTCACAAAGCGATGGCTTGAAAACCCTTGCCGTGGTTGAAGGCCGGCGTGATCGCCCCGATTCGGCGCTGTTCGCTGGTAGTGGCAAGGTTGAAGAAATCGCCATGGCCGTCCAGCATACCGGCGCTGATCTGGTTATTTTTAATCACGAACTTTCCCCCGCCCAGGAACGCAACCTGGAAACGCACCTGCAATGCCGCGTGATCGATCGCACTAGCCTGATTCTGGATATTTTTGCCCAGCGTGCGCGCAGCCATGAGGGCAAGCTGCAAGTGGAACTGGCGCAGTTGGAGCGCCTCTCCACTCGCTTAGTACGCGGCTGGACGCACCTGGAAAGGCAGCGCGGCGGTATCGGTTTGCGCGGGCCGGGTGAAACCCAGTTGGAAACTGACCGGCGTTTATTGGCCAAACGGGTCAAGTCTCTCAAAGAAAAGCTCACCAAGCTCAAGCGCCAGCGTGACATCCAGCGGCGCGCCAGACGGCGGGCGCAGGTATTGTCGGTGTCTCTGGTGGGTTATACCAATGCGGGCAAATCCACCCTGTTTAATAGTTTGACGCATGCGGCGGCTTATACGGCGGATCAGTTGTTCGCCACGCTGGACACCACCACGCGCAAGATTTTTATTCCTGAGTGCGGGCCGGTGGTGCTGTCGGATACCGTGGGGTTCATCAAGCATTTACCGCATACTTTGGTGGAAGCCTTTCGCGCGACACTGGAGGAGACGATCCAGGCCGATTTGCTGCTGCACATCGTGGATGCGAGCAGCCATATCCGCGATCAGCAGATGAATGAAGTGAACAAGGTGCTGGCGGAAATTGGGGCTGACGATATCCAGCAGATTGTCGTGCTGAACAAGATCGACCTGGCGGGGTTGACATCCGGGGTGGAGCGGGATGAATATGGTAGAATAGCGCGCATCAGGCTGTCCGCAAAAACAGGTGATGGTATCGACCTGGTGCGCCAGGCGCTGGCAGAATACAGCAAACAGGATTTCGAGTTGCAAGCATCACCGGCCCAATTCGAAACGTATAACCCGTAACTAGAAACTCAAAAAACATGGCTTGGAACGATCCGAATTGGGGTAAAAAAGGCGGTGGCAATGATGGCCCGCCAGACCTGGACGAACTGTGGCGTCGCTTTAACCAGCGGCTGAACAGCCTGTTTGGGGGCAAGGGTGGCGGTGGCAGTCCGGGCGGCAAAACGCCCATGCCCTCGTTCAAAGTGGCGGGCGGCGGTCTCGGGCTGGTTGCGGCACTGGCAGCGCTGGTGTGGATTGCCAGCGGCTTCTACATTGTGGATGCGGGGCAGCGCGGCGTAGTGCTGCGTTTCGGAAAATTTGTCGAGACCACCATGCCGGGACCGCGCTGGCATCTGCCTTACCCTGTCGAAGGCGTGGAAGTGGTTAATATTGAGCAGGTGCGTACGGTCGAAGTGGGCTATCGCAACAGCGTTAAGAGCAAGAAGATGAATGAATCGCTCATGTTGACCGACGACGAAAATATTATCGATATACAGTTTGCCGTGCAGTACATCCTGAAAGATCCTGTGGACTACCTGTTCAATAACCGTTCGCCGGAAGAAGCGGTGTTGTCCACTGCGGAAACCGCAATTCGCGAGATTGTCGGCAAGAGCAAGATGGATTTCGTCTTGAACGAGGGGCGCACGGAAGTGGCAGCGCGCGCTGCCAAACTGATGCAGGAAATTCTCGACCGCTACAAAACCGGCATCAACATCAGCAAGGTGACCATGCAGAATGCACAACCGCCGGAGCAAGTGCAGGCATCGTTTGATGACGCGGTGAAAGCCAACCAGGATCGGGAACGCCTGAAGAATGAGGGCCAGGCCTATGCCAATGACGTGGTACCCAAGGCGCGTGGCCTGGCTTCGCGTCTGATAGCAGAATCGAATGGCTACAAGCAGCGCGTGATCGATACGGCGGAAGGTGATGCCAGCCGTTTCAAGCAAATCGTCGCGGAATATAACAAGGCGCCAGGCGTGACGCGTGACCGTATGTACCTGGACACGATGCAGCAGATTCTTTCCAGTACCAGTAAAGTGCTGGTGGATCAGAAAGGCGGCAGCAACCTGCTTTACCTGCCGCTGGATAAGCTGATGCAGATGAGTTCACCCGGCGCAGCGGCACCCGCGCCAGAAGCAACGCAGAGCAAGCCGGCAGCAACAGAGGCAGCGCCTTCAGCCATGCCGGATGCGACTTTCCGCTCGAGGGAAGCATTCCGCGGCCGGGAAAGGGAGGCAAGATGATGAAGAATCTCGGCGCCGTCCTGATCGGTTTGATTGTCTTACTGATTTTGCTGAGCCTGACAGTATTTACCGTGGATCAGCGCCAGTCGGCCATGGTGTTCCAGCTGGGTGAGATTGTCTCGGTGAAGACGCAACCTGGCCTTTACTTCAAGTTGCCGCTGGTGCAGAACGTGCGCTTTTTCGATACGCGCATCATGACCATCGACAGCGTTGAACCGGAACGTTTTATAACGTCGGAAAAGAAAAATGTGCTGGTGGACTCCTTCGTCAAATGGCGCATTGTCGATGTGAAGCAATACTATGTCAGCGTGGGTGGCGACGAGCTGCGTGCAGGGACGCGATTGACGCAGACCATCAACGATGGCCTGCGGGCTGAATTCGGCAAGCGCACCGTGCACGATGTGATCTCTGGCGAGCGCGACAAAATCATGGAAATTCTGCGCCAGAAGGCGGATCAGGACGCGCGCAAGATCGGCGTGCATGTGCTGGATGTGCGTTTGAAGCGCGTCGATTTGCCGCCTGAAGTGAGCGAGTCGGTATACAGCCGCATGGAGTCCGAGCGCAAGCGGGTTGCCAACGAGTTACGTTCGACAGGTAGCGCTGAAGCGGAAAAAATCAAGGCCGATGCCGACCGTCAGCGCGAGGTGATCCTAGCGGAGGCCTATCGCGAAGCCCAGCGCACCAAGGGTGAAGGCGATGCCAAGGCGTCAGCGATTTACGCTGCTGCGTATGGTCAAAATGCCGAGTTCTACGCTTTCTATCGCAGCCTGGAAGCGTATCGCCAAGCGTTCAAAAATAAAAATGATGTGCTGGTGCTGGAACCCAGTTCCGAATTCTTCAAGTACATGAAGAGCCCAGGCAAAAGAAAGTAAGCGTACGCCATGTTGGGTCTCAACTTACTGGCAGCTTTCGCCCTCATGTTAGTGATCGAGGGCGTGCTGCCCTTTCTCGCCCCCGCCGTATGGCGCCAGGCTTTCCAAAAAATGACTGAAATGTCCGATGGGCAATTGCGCTTTGTCGGCCTGTTATCCATGGCGGGCGGTCTGCTGATGTTGATGCTGGTCAAATATGCGTAACTGGTTGCTGCCGGAATATATCGAGGACATCTTGCCAGCTGAGGCGCTGCGGGTTGAGGGCTTGCGCTGGCAATTGCTGGAGCTGTTTCGCGTGCACGGCTATCAGGTGGTGATTCCGCCGTTGCTGGAATATGTCGAATCGCTGCTTACGGGTACCGGCCACGACATGGATATCAGAACCTTCAAACTGGTGGATCAATTGTCCGGCCGTTTGATGGGTGTGCGTGCCGACATCACGCCGCAGGTGGCACGTATCGATGCGCATCTGTTGAATCGTCAGGGCGTGGCGCGGTTATGCTATGCCGCTAGTGTACTGCATACCTTGCCGACGGGCATTGCCGGCTCGCGCGAGCCGTTGCAAGTCGGCGCGGAAATTTACGGCCATCCCGGTTTGGAAAGCGACATCGAAATCCAGCAGTTGATGCTGAAAGCATTGAAGCTGGCTGGTGTCGGCAACGTCCATTTGAATGTCGGTCATGTGGCCATTTTCCGTAGTCTGATTCAGGAAGCGCGTATCGGTGCCGAAACCGAAGCTGAATTGTTTCGCGCACTACAAGCTAAAGATGTGGCCGCACTGAAAGAGTTAACACTATCCTTACCCACAGTTGTGCGTGAAGCTTTGCTGTTGCTGCCGGAAATGTATGGCGATGCTGAAATGCTGGATGTGGCAATGAAAAAATTGCCAGACCATCCTGCCATCCGTCAGGCGCTGGCCGACCTGCGCAGCCTTGCTGAACGACTGGCAGGTTCTGTGTCGAGCCTGTGTTTTGACCTCTCAGACCTACGCGGTTATCACTATCACAGCGGCATAGTTTTTGCGGCCTATGCCCAAGGGTGGGCTGATGCAGTGGCGCTGGGTGGCCGTTATGACGAGGTGGGCCTGGCATTTGGACGCGCGCGTCCGGCGACCGGCTTTAGTCTGGATTTACGCGAGATTTCTACGGCGCTGCCTGCGGCTGAATTGCCCAAGGGAATTCTTGCGCCGTTCAGTGGTGCAAACAGTCTGCGCGAGAAAGTGGATGCCTTGCGTAATCAAGGTGAAGTGGTGGTGGTGGAACTGCCCGGCCATCAAGCCAATCGCGCCGATTTGAATTGTGACCGGATGCTGGTAGAAAAAAACGGTGTCTGGGAAGTATTGAAAATTTGAAATTGAACAATTTGGGATTAGATCAACATGGCTAAGAACGTAGTAGTAATCGGCACCCAGTGGGGTGATGAAGGCAAAGGCAAAATCGTCGATTGGCTCACCGACCATTCTCAGGGCGTGGTGCGTTTTCAGGGTGGACACAACGCTGGCCACACCTTGGTGATCAACGGCAAAAAAACCGTATTGCATCTGATCCCTTCCGGCATCTTGCGTGAGAACGTCAAATGTTATATCGGCAACGGTGTAGTGGTGTCGCCACAGGCGTTGATGGAAGAAGTCGATATGCTGGAAGCGGCGGGCGTGAAGGTGATGAATCGCCTCAAGATCAGCGAGGCATGCCCGGTGATCATGCCTTACCACATTGCACTGGATCAAGCGCGCGAGATAGCCAAGGGTGCAGGCAAAATCGGTACTACCGGGCGTGGCATTGGCCCGACCTACGAAGATAAAGTGGCGCGCCGCGCTATTCGTATTCAGGACTTGTTTCATCGTGAGCGTTTGGCCGCCAAGCTGGGCGAAGTGCTGGATTATCACAACTTCACGCTGAAAAATTATTTTCACGCAGAGACGGTGGATTTTCAGAAGACGCTGGACGAAACACTGATGCTGGCCGAGCGCATCAAACCAATGGTGGGCGATGTGCCACGCCTATTGTACGAAGCCAACAAGGCCGATCACAACCTGTTGTTCGAGGGCGCGCAGGGCACGCTGCTGGATATCGACCACGGCACCTACCCGTTTGTCACTTCTTCCAACTGTACTGCTGGCGGCGCGGCCACCGGCAGCGGCGTGGGGCCAGCCACACTCCACTATGTACTGGGTATCACCAAGGCTTACACCACGCGTGTTGGCTCCGGCCCGTTCCCAACCGAGTTGTATGACGCAGTAGATAAGCTGGACCCGGTGGGTAAGGGCCTGGCCGAGCGCGGCCATGAGTTTGGTTCCACCACGGGCCGTGCGCGTCGCTGCGGTTGGTTTGATGCTGCCGCACTCAAGCGTTCAATCCAGATCAATGGTGTCTCAGGTCTGTGCGTGACCAAGCTGGACGTGATGGACGGCATGGATGTGGTGCGCCTGTGCGTGGGTTATCGCATTGATGGTGAAACCAGCGATATCCTGCCGGTGGGCGCAGAAACGCTGGCCAAGTGCGAACCCATCTATGAAGATATGCCGGGCTGGAATGAAAGCACCGTGGGCGTGAAGTCCTACGACGCGTTGCCTGACAACGCACGCAAATATCTCAAGCGCATGGAAGCCGTCTGCGGCGTGCCGATCGACATGATATCCACCGGGCCGGATCGTGAGGAAACTATTGTGCTGCATCACCCATTCGAATGAGGCATATGTATTGATCTTGGTTGTCGAGAAGTAATGTCAGTTCAGCCTTGAAAGAGATAGTGGCTGACCATTGAGGTAGGGTAAAATGTGCTAGGCGATTGAGTTTGCTTGCGCCAGTCGAATAATTTTAGGTGTATTTTTTGGTATAAAAAAACCGCACCAGCGCTAGATTCAGCAGTGGTGCGGTTTTCGGCGTTTCTATGGTGCCCAAGAGAGGACTCGAACCTCCACACCTTGCGGCACACGGACCTGAACCGTGCGCGTCTACCAATTCCGCCACTTGGGCAACGGTGAGGGCGCAATCTTAATGTGAAACGGAATAACTGTCAATGAACGAGAAGAAGCAAAGCGGCGCCAAGCCCCCTGAACACAAGCCTTCCAGTAAGAAATCTGGATCCAAGGCCAAGAGTGCGGCGAAAAACTCGCTGCGTTACCAGGATCCACACCTCGAGCGTGAGCGCGAGCGTTACGACCATCCGCTACCCAGCCGCGAATTCATTTTGCAAATTCTGGCCGATGAAGGGGTGCCACTGTCCGTGGACAAACTGGCCAAGCTATTCGATATCGAGCCGGGTGAGTGGGATCTGTTTGAGCGCCGTTTGAATGCCATGGAGCGGGACGGCCAGGTGATGCGCAACCGCAAGGGTGCGGTATGCATGATGGATAAGCTGGATCTGATCAAGGGCCGGGTGCAAGGGCATCCTGACGGCTTTGGTTTCCTGGTTCCCGATGATGGCAGTCCAGATATGTTTCTTGGTCCTCGGGAGATGAAAAAAGTATTGCACGGCGACCGCGCCCTGGCGCGCCAAATCGGCGTTGATAGGCGTGGCCGTCCAGAGGGTTCGATTGTCGAAGTGTTGGAGCGAGTCAATACCCGGGTAGTGGGACGGCTGATTGTGGAGCATGGCATTCGCCGGGTGGTGGCGGAGAACAAGCGCATTAGCCAGGAAATTTTGGTGGCGCCGGAGGCCGATGGCGGCGCCCAGCCGGGCAGCGTGGTGATGGTGGAAATCATTGAGCAGCCCAGCCGCTACGCCCAGCCTATCGGGCGTGTGGTGGAGATATTGGGCAACTACGCCGATCCCGGCATGGAAATCGAGATTGCTGTGCGCAAGCACAACCTGCCCTATATTTTCCCGGAGCCAGTGGAGGCAATGGCGAAGAAGTTGCCCAAAGGTGTGCGCAAAACCGATATCAGCGGGCGTGAAGATATTCGTCATCTGCCGTTGGTCACCATCGACGGCGAAACGGCGCGCGATTTCGACGACGCGGTGTACTGCGAAGTGCAGGGCAAGGGTTATAAACTCTACGTGGCGATTGCTGATGTGAGCCACTACGTGCGCCCCGGCGATGCGTTGGATCGTGAAGCGGTATCGCGTGGCAACTCGGTGTATTTTCCGCGCCGCGTTATTCCCATGCTGCCCGAGGAATTGTCCAACGGCCTGTGTTCGATCAACCCTGAAGTTGACCGTCTGTGTATGACTTGCGAAATGGACGTCGATGCCAAGGGTCACATCGCGCAGTACCGTTTTTACCCTGCCGTGATGCACTCGCATGCACGCCTGACCTATAACAAAGTGTGGGACATGCTGGAGAATCCCAAGGGGGAGACCGCCCAGGAATACAAGGCGCGGCTGCCGCAAATCAATGATTTGTACAAGTTGTTCAAGATACTGCTGAAAGCGCGCTGGGTACGCGGCGCCATCGATTTCGAAACCATCGAAACACAAATGATTTTTAACGAGCAGGGCAAGATTGATCGTATCGTACCCGTGAAACGCAACGATGCGCACCGGCTGATTGAAGAATGCATGTTGGCTGCCAACGTGTGCGCCTCGGACTTTTTGCAGTCACGCCATCACCCCACGCTGTACCGCGTTCACGAAGGACCCACCCCGGAGAAACTGGCAGCGCTGCATGAATTCCTACGCGAATTCGGCTTGAGCCTAGGCGGCGGTGACGAGCCACACGCCAAGGATTACGCTAAGTTGCTGGAATCGATCAAGGATCGGCCTGACGTGCAATTGTTGCAGACCGTTATGCTGCGTTCCATGCAGCAAGCGGTATACAGTCCGGACAACGTCGGCCATTTTGGTTTGGCCTACGAGTCCTACACGCACTTCACCTCGCCCATCCGGCGCTATCCAGATCTGCTGGTGCATCGTGCCATCAAGGCTGCGCTGCGCGGAGAAACTTACCAGGCTAGCTGGCAGGAACTGGGGGCGAACTGTTCCATGACCGAGCGCCGCGCCGATGATGCAACGCGCGACGTGGAAGCGTGGCTCAAGTGCTACTACATGCAGGACAAAGTGGGCGAGGTGTTCGACGGTACGATTAGCGCCGTCACCGCCTTCGGAATTTTTGTTGCGCTGGACGAGGTATACGTGGAAGGTCTGGTGCATGTGTCCGAGCTGGGCAGTGATTATTTCCAGTTCGATCAGGCCAAGCACCAGATGCTGGGCGAGCGCAGCGGTAAGCGTTATCGTTTGGGCGACCGCGTGCACGTCAAGATTGTGCGCGTGAGCCTGGAGACCAGCCGCATTGACTTTGTGTTGACGGAAAATGAGTCGTCAGATGTCAGCGATGAGGCATCAGTAAAAAAACAGAAAACGGCCAAACGCAAAACGAAGCGCTGAAATAACTGATGTCTGAAAATATACTTATTTACGGTTTTCATGCAGTAAATAGTCGGCTGCGCAATCAACCCGATGGCGTGCGCGAAATTTATTTTGACAAGGAGCGACGCGACGTCCGTGCTCAGGATATGCTCAAGCTGGCGGAACAGTGTGGTGTGCGCGTCGTGCTGGCAGACCGTCACCGTCTGGACGGACTCGCGGGTCATGACAAACATCAAGGGGTGGTGGCGCAGGCTGCGGCAATAGAACAGCCGCGCTATCTGGAAGATGTGCTGGACGACCTGCGTGAACCAGCCTTGCTATTGGTGCTGGATGGTGTGCAGGATCCGCACAACCTGGGTGCCTGCCTGCGCGTGGCGGATGCCTTTGGCGTGCACGCGGTGGTTGCCCCGAAAGACCGTGCGGTCGGACTCAATGCTACGGCGCGCAAGGTGGCGAGCGGTGCCGCAGAAACCGTGCCGTATTTCACCGTGACCAATCTGGCGCGCACCTTGCGGGAACTCAAGGATGCGGGAATCTGGATCGTCGGCACCGATATGGAAGGGGCGGATAACCTGTTTACGGCGCGGCTGGCCGGCCCGCTTGCGCTGGTGCTCGGCGCGGAGGGTCAGGGCATGCGTCGGCTCACTCGCGAGCATTGCGATTCCCTGGTTAGCATCCCAATGTTCGGTAGCGTGGAAAGCTTGAATGTTTCGGTTTCATGCGGCATCTGCCTATACGAAACGCGCCGTCAGCGCGGGACTCCGCCTTGACCCCACGCGAATTCATCGAAAAATGGCGCGATAATCCGCTCAAAGAGCGCGCCAGCTACCAAATGCATTTCCTCGACCTGTGCGCGCTGCTTGGCGTTGAGGCGCCTTCCCCGGCCAGCCACGACACCTATTGCTTTGAACGCGGCGCGACGCGCACTGGGGCAGGACAAGGCTGGGCGGATGTATGGAAACGCAGCCACTTCGGCTTCGAATACAAAGCCCTTTACCGCAGTTTGTCCGAAGCGCTCAAGCAACTGATGACCTACGCACTGGCGCTGGATAATCCGCCTCTGCTGGTGGTGTGTGATACCAACATCATTGAAATCCACACCCACTTCACCAACGCGCCGAGCGAAGTTCACACCATCGCACTGGAAGACATCGGTGAACCGGCAAATCTGGAAAAACTCCGCTGGCTGTTCACCGATCCAGACAAATTTCACCCCGGTCGCACCATCGCCCAGATCACCGAAGAAGCAGCGGGGAAATTTGCCGACCTCGCGCAAGCGTTGAACGCCAGAGGCCACGAGCCGCAAAAGGTGGCGCACTTCCTTAATCAATGCCTGTTCTGTCTGTTTGCCGAAGATGCCGAGCTGTTGCCAGGCAAATTATTTGAACGCCTGCTGGACAAGAGCCAGACCGACCCCGCCAAACTGACCAGCCGTCTCGAAGAATTGTTCGCGGCCATGCGCAAAGGCGGCGACTTCGCCTTAGAGGATATTCACTGGTTCAACGGCGGCCTGTTTGAAAAAGTCGAAGTCCTGCCGTTAGATACACCCGAAATAAAAATCCTGCACGCCGCTGCCAAGCTCGATTGGAGCGACATCGAGCCATCCATCTTCGGCACATTATTCGAGCGCGGACTCGACCCAAAAAAACGCACACAACTCGGCGCGCACTACACCGACCAGCAATCCATCTTGCGCATCATCAACCCCGTCATCGTCGAGCCACTCAGCGCCGAATGGGAACAGGCCAAAACAAAAATCGCCGCCCACATCACCAAACGCAAGAAGCACGGCGACAAAGCCGAGCGCGAAGCACAAGCCGTATTTACCACCCACCTGGAACGACTCAAAGATTTTCGCGTGCTCGACCCCGCCTGTGGCAGC